>JASJAY010000091.1 GCA_030066775.1 Planctomycetota bacterium | reverse complement strand
TGCACCTGATGGAGGGCGCGGATCCGATCCGCTCGGTGCGCGCGCTGCCGCGTTGGGCCGACCGCGGCGTGCGGTTCATCGGCCCCGCGTGGAACACGGGCAACCGGTACTGCGGCGGCAAGGTCGAGCGGACCGGGCTTTCGCAGGCGGGTCGCGACCTGATCCGGGCCATGCGCGAGCACGGCGTGGTGCCGGACCTGAGCCATCTGACGCCGATCGCGTTCGACGACGTCATGGACCAGGACGACGGCCTCGTCGTGGCGAGCCACAGCAACGCGTTCGCCCTCTGCCCCCATCCGCGCAACCTGACGGACGCGCAGATCCAGCGCATCGCAGAGCGCGACGGGCTGGTGGGCATCGTGCTCTACAACCCGTTCCTGGGGGACGCGGCCGTCGACCTCGGTACCGTGCTCGCGCACATCGATCACATGGTGCAGCTCGTGGGTCCCGACCACGTCGGCCTGGGCTCCGACCTGGACGGGGGCTTCGGGACAAGCGATGCGCCCGAGGGCATCGAGACGGTCGCCGATCTCGCGCGAATCGGTGAAGGGCTCCGTGAACGGGGCTACCCCGACCCCGCGATCGAGAAGATCCTGGGGGGCAACTGGCTGCGCATCGTGCGCCAAGCCCTGCCCGAGTGATGCCGTGCACCGCGTCTTCCGTCTCCTGATCCCCCTCGGTCTTGCGCTGCTCTGCGCCGCGTGCGGCGACGAGGAAGCAACGCCCCACGGGCTCGAGGTCGCGCCGGCGGAGAGCAAGCCGGAAGGCGAGCCCGCCAGCGTGCAGTACGCGTTCGAGGACGGTGAGACGTGGCGGTCGGACATCTACCTCGAGGTGCAGCAGACCAAGCCCGGCCGCGCGGGCAGCAAGTCCAGCATCGAGGTCAAGCAGACCTTCCATGCAGGGGAGGCGCCGCACACGACGTCGACGCTGCGCTACGTCCGGGTCGAGTCGTCCCAGGGCGACGCCGATCTGCCGACCGGCGTGACGGAAGGCCGCTTCGAACACGCGCCGTCCGGCCGCCCCAAGCCCGAAACGCGGAAGCTGACGGGCAAGAACATCGCGCTCGCGGACACGCTCTACGGCTCGATGATGCTGAGCGGGCTGGCGGGCTCGCCGGCGTGGATTCCCGACCGGCCCATCCGCAAGGGCGAGGCGTGGCCCGCCGAGACGGTGCTGACGCCGCGCATGGTCGCGCTGCTCCTGCAGCAGGCGCGCTCGAGCGGGGCGGCGATCCCCAAGCCGATTTTCCGCGGCACGGTGCAGGTCGACCGCATCGATCGCGACGACGCGGGCGGCGGCAGCGTGGTGCTCACGATCCGCGCCATGGTCGAGGTGCGCGGACCGATGATCCAGGGGCGAGAGCGGGGCTCGATCGACATGGGCTACCGCGTGGAGGGCACCGCGACCGTGGACCTGCGCACGGGGCTCCCGACGAGCATCGACGCGACGGCGACCCAGCGCATGGACTTCAAGTCCTCCGCGCAGAACATCGAGCAGGTCTTGACCCTCACGCTGCGCGCTGAGGCGCGGCGTGTGGCGAGGTAGCCGGTAGCATGCGCGACATGCAGGCCGGGAGCCAAAGCAACGGGGACTACGCCGTCCGCTTCGAGAACGTGACGAAGCGCTTCGGTGACTTCACCGCCGTGAACGGCATCTCCTTCCAGGTGCCCCAGGGCAGCCTGTTCGGCATCCTCGGCTCGAACGGCGCGGGCAAGACGACGACCATCCGCATGCTGATGAACATCTTCCGGGCCGACGGCGGCACGGTCGAGGTGCTCGGGTCGCGAGTGAGCGACGCGCTCAAGCCGCGCGTGGGCTACCTGCCCGAGGAGCGCGGGCTCTACAAGAAGATGCGCGTGCTCGAGCTCTTGCGCTTCTTCGGCGAGGTGAAGGGCGCGAGCCGCGCCGACCTCGATCCCCAGATCGACCACTGGCTCGAGGCGCTCGGGCTGGACGGCTGGCGGAACCGACGCGTGGAAGAGCTCTCCAAGGGCATGTCCCAGAAGCTCCAGTTCGCCGCGACCGTCGTGCACAAGCCAGACCTGCTGATCCTCGACGAGCCCTTCGCGGGGCTCGACCCCGTCAACCGCGATGTGCTGCGCGACGCCGTGCTCGAGATGCACCGCGGCGGCACGACCGTCGTGTTCTCCACCCACGTGATGGAGCAGGCCGAGCAGCTGTGTCGCGAGCTCGTGCTGATCCACCAGGGCACGATCCGCCTCGGCGGCACGATCGAGCAGGTGCGGGCGTCGGAGGGCCGGCAGGCCGTCAACATCCGCTACCAGCTGCGCGCAGGCCAGACGCTCGACGACCTCCCGGGCGTGCGCGCGGTCGCCGACCACGGCAACGAGGCCGAGCTCACGCTCACGGCCGAGGCCGATCCCGAGCAGCTGCTCACCGCGCTCATGGAGCGGGCGCGCATCACCCACTTCGAGCTCATGGAGCCGAGCCTGCACCAGATCTTCAAGCGTGTGGTCGGAGGCGAGGGATGAGCCGCGTCTGGACCGTGCTCAAGCGCGAGTACCTGGAGAACGTCCGCACCAAGGCGTTCATCATCGGGCTCGTGCTCACGCCGCTCTGGATCGGCATCGTCTTCTTCGTGCCGAAGCTCGCGAAGGACGAGGACCGCGTCGAGCGGGTGCTGCTCGTCGACGAGACGGGCGTGCTCGCCGCCGCGGTCGAGAAGCGCCTCCTGGCCAGCCCGGAACCTCGCTTCCAGGTAGAGACGATTCCGGCTTCGGGCTTGTGGGAAGAGACGGAAGAGGGCGGGACGGGGTTCGACCGGCTGACGCTGCGCGCCGGCGCCGGCGAAGCGCTGATCATCGTGCTGACGGCGCCGGCCTTGGAGAAACGCGAGCCCGGCGAGGACGAGAACCGCTCGTTGATCATCGGCGCCAGCGGCTTCCGCGCTGCGCGCACGCTGCCGATCCTCTCGGCTGCCGTGAACGACGCGGTGAACGCACACCTGGTCGAGTCGCGCGGCATCGATCCGGAGATCGCGGCGCTCCTGCAGCGCCCGGCCGTGCGCACCAAGCGCGTGGACGAGAGCGGCAAGGCCGCAGGCGAGGCGAGCCTGCTGAAGCCGCTGATCTTCATGATGTTCCTCTTCATGGGGATCATGGGCATCAGCCAGATGCTCATCAACAGCACCCTGGAGGAGAAGAGCAACCGCGTCTACGAGGTGCTGCTCTCGTCCGTCAGCCCGCTGCAGCTGATGTCCGGCAAGATCCTCGGCGTGTGCGGCATCGGGTTCACGCTGCTCCTGCTCTGGGCGGGCGGCGGGCTGGGTGCGGCCTTCGCCACCGGGCTCACCGACTTCGTGACCGCCGGGCAGGTCATCTGGCTGCTCGTCTTCTACGTCGTGGGCTTCCTGTTCATCGCCAGCCTGATGGTCGCCATCGGCAGCGCGTGCAACACGATCAAGGAAGCCCAGAACCTGATGGCGCCGATCAGCATCCTGCTGGCGATGCCGCTGATCCTGTCGATGGTCGTGCTCGACGACCCCAACGGCACGATGGCGCGGGTGCTCTCGTTCATTCCGCCCTTCACCCCCTTCGTGCTCATGGCCCGCATGGCGAACGTGCCGGCGCCGCCGGAGTGGGAGGTCTGGGCGGCCTTCGCGCTGCTGCTCGTCTCGACCTGGTTCATGTTCCGGATGGCCGCACGCGTGTTCCGCGTGGGCATCCTGCTCTACGGCCAGCCGCCGTCGCTGAAGCAGATCGTGAAGTGGATGTTCCGCTCGCCGGATTGAGCGCGAGCGAGTGACCGCCGCTACTCGAGGCCGTCGGGGATGAAGAGGCGCATCGAGATCTCGCGCGTGATGTCGCGGTCCGTCTGCGCGAGGCGCGCTTCACTGCGCAGCGTCGTGTTCTCGCCCTCGATGCGCGCGCGCTCGCCGGGCTCGAGCTCCTCATCGACGAGACGACGCAGGTGCTTGGCGTGCTGCTGCACGTCCTTGCGCACGACCGGGTGCTCGTAGATGGCACGCAGCCAGCGCTTCAGGATCGGGCGGCCGCGCCAGAGGTCGGCACAGCGGTCGAGGTAGTCGAGCGCCGCGTCCTCGTGGTCGAGGCCCTTGTAGTGCGTGCCCGCGTAGCGCGGCAGGTCGCTGAAGACCTCGGAGTCCGTGATGCGCGCGACGAGGTAGAGGTTCTCGAGGATGGCGCGACGGAACGCGTTGACCGAGCGCGTGAACTCACCGCGGTAGAAGTAGGCGAGGCCGAGGTTGTAGAGGACGTCGGGATCGTCGCCGACCGCCTGCCACTCGCGGATGGCGCGGTCGATCTCGCCCATCCGGAAGTAGGTCTCGCCCAGCAGGAAGCGGACGTCGAGCGGGTCCGTAGGCGCAAGGCGGAGGAGGCGTCGGAACATGCGCGCCGCGTCGTCGTACATCAGCAGCCAGAAGCGGCAGAGCCCGCGGCCGTGCAGGGCGCGCAGGTAGGGGCGCGTCTCGCGGTCGGCCCACCAGCGCCGACGCGCCGGGCGCTTCTCGAGCTGGTGGCGAGCGACCTTGGCGGCCCGCCGGAAGTCGCGATCGGCGCGCTCGAGCCGGCCGAGGTCGTAGCAGGCCTTGCCGCGCCCGCACCACGCCTCGGCGTTCTCCGGATCGATCTCGATCGCCCGGTTGAACAGGTGCAGCGCCTCCTCGGGCTCGTTGCGCTCCAAGCGCTCGGCACCTAGCTCGCAGTAGCGTCTCGCGTCGTCCATGCGTGGCCGAAAAGTCTATCAACGGGCGTCGGTCTGACCTGTTCCGCCGCGAAGGGCGCCGCCCCGGTCAGAATGGGGCCATGGCCTTCGGACGACGCGTACCCATCCTCCCCACCATCCTGATCCTGGGGCTCCTCGCCTTCGTGATCGAGCGCCTCTGGGTGACCGACCTCGAGGCCCTGGAGCGCTGGGCCCAGGACGCCGCCGACGCGGTGAACATGGACCGGCGGGAGGCGGTCGAGGCGCTCCTGGCCGAGTCCTTCACCTACGGGGGCAAGGACCGGACCGAGGCCCTGGACCTGGCCTTCGAGTACAGGGCCAAGAACAAGGTGCGCGCCGTCGAGGTGAAGCTCCGGAAGGTCGAGGTCCAGGGCGACCGGGCCGAGGCCGAGGCGACCATCTGGGCCACCCGCCAGGACATGCGCGGGCGGGTCCGGACCCAGCTGGTCTTCGTTCGCGGACCCGACGGCTGGCTGCTCCAGAGCGCAACGGAGGTGACGCTCTACTAGGGGCGCCGAAAGGCGAACAAACCCTTGTCAGCGCCGGTGTTCGGTTGACCTGGGACCTGTGCCATGCCGAAAGGGAGGTGATAGGCTTCGAGGGAGGGAGCTGGCAGGTTCGCCCGGGCAACAGCCGGGCGCGGTCCGCCAGCCGCCCCCACCGCACACACCCGTGACCGACAACCTCTCCATCCTCTTCGACCGGCTCCTGCCCGACGCGCTGGAGCTGTTCCTGAAGCCCCTGCTCGGGGACACCGTGCCGCGTATCGGCGATGACCGGCGCTTCAAGGTGCGCGGCACGGGACGCTTCCGCGGGGCCTACACCGCGGACCTGCTCAGGCTGGCCCACGCCCAGAAGCTCGACGGGGCCTTGATCCTCGTGGACGAGGACATCACGCGCGTCCTCTTCTTCGAGCAGGGCGAGGTGATCGGGACCCAGTCGGACATGCTCTTCGAGCGCGTCGGTCGGGTGCTGCTCAGCGCCGGCGTGATCGAGAAGGCCGACGCCCACTCGCTCGTGGACTGCGAGGAGAAGGTCGGCGTCCAGGCCGCCTGCCAGCTGATCCCCCAGGACATCGCACGCTGGGCGCTCGAGAAGCGCGTCTGGGAGGTCGGGGCCGCGCTCTACTTCATGGGCCGCGGCCACTACATCTGCATCGACGGCCGACCGGACCTCGGAACGCTGCCGCGCGTCGCGATCGATCCCATGCTGCTCGCCATGGAGGGCATGCGCCGTTACGACGAGTGGCGCAACGGCCCGTCGAACACGGTGTCGGGCGAGACGCTCTCCGACGCGCCGTTGCCGACCGCGCTCGATCGCGAGGCGATCGACGCACGCACCGCGGCCGGGCCCGATGACGAGTCGGCCGACGAGCACGCGCGCCGCGAGGCGGACGAGATCATGCGTCAGCTCGGATCGGACACCGGGCCGCGACTCTTCGGGATCGAGAAGAGCGACGAGTAGCGCGCGTTAGCGCAGCACGATCCAGTCGGACGGCGGGCCTTGACGGTCATCGAAGACCGCGCGCACGCGCCAGCGGAAGGCGCGCGTCGTCTTCGTGTCGAGGCGCTCGAGCTCGAGCGTGGCCGCGGTCGTGCGCACGGGCTTGCGCGCACTCGCCATCCAGCCGGTCGCCGTCTGCTCCTCGATCTCGAGCAGGTACGCCGTGGCGCCCTTGACCTTGCTCCACATGAAGCCCATGGCGATCGTCGCGTCGGCGGGCAGGGTCGTGGCCTTCGTGGGCGCGATGGGACGTGGCGTGTCGCCCTTCGCTACAGGCGTGGGATCGCGCGGCGCGGCATCCGGCGTCGAGGTTCCCGGGTCCTTCGGACGGTACGGGCCCGTCGGCGGCGGAGGCAGCTCGCCCGGCCCCACGCGGAGGACGACGACGCTGCCCTTCTTGACCTTCGTGCCCATGGCGGGGCGCTGGTCGACGACGCGACCGGGCAGACCGCGCTTCGCGACCTCCTCCTCGACGACGAGGCCGAGGTCCTCGAGCATGCGCCGCGCCTGCAGCTTCGTGCGGTCGAGCAGGTCGGGCACGAAGACCTCGGTGACGTAGACGTCCGGCGCCTCGGGCGTGGCCGCCTCGTAGTCGCCGCCGGCGGTGACCGTGACCTTCACGACGTTGCCCTGCGGCTTCGGCGTGTCGCCGGCGGGCACCTGTTCGAGGATGCGACCGACGGGATGGCCGGGGACGCGCTCGACGTAGAGCTCGAGACCGGCCTGACGCGCGAGGGTCTCGGCGTCGGCCAGCGCCAGCCCGACCAGCTTCGGCACCTTGGTCGGGTCCACCTTGCCGGCTTCGCGGGGCGCTTCGGGAGAACCCGTAGCGATCGGCGCATCGCCCGCCGGGGTCGGCCCCTTGCGATCCGGGGCCGTGGCCGTCGGCTCGAGCCGCGGCGACTCGGGCGCCTCTGACGTGGGCGCGGGCGGGGCCTCCGGCGTGTCCGGGGCGGGCTTGGGCGCCTCCTTCGGCTCCGGCTGCGCCTTCGGCACCTGCTTCGGCTCGCGCAGCTTCAGCGGCGCGGCGGGCGGTGTGCGGTCGGGCTCGTCGGGGCGGGCCTCGTTCGGGAGCGCCAGGATCTCGAGGTCCTTGAAGTGCGGGTGCGGCGGGACCTTTCCGTCGTTGCGCGCGATCAGCACGATGTCGATCTTCGCGCCCAGGGGCACGGCCTTGCCGCCGCGCGGGTTCTGGCTGAACACGCGGCCGCGTCCGAAGCGGCGGACGTACTCCGCCGGGTCCTTGATGTGTTTGGCGTGCGTGCGGAGGTACGCGTACATGCGCTCGCGCGAGATCTCGTAGACCTCGCCGCGCTTGAGCCCGCGGTGCCCCAGGATCGCGTCGACCTGCGCGAGCTTCGCGCGGAACAGGTCCGGTGCCTCGGCGAACTTCGACGGCGGCACACCGCTCGGATCCCGTTCGTCGTCGGCGTGCGCCGGCGGCAGCAGGAGCAGGGCGGTCAACGCGAACGAGACGAGTGCCAGGCAACGCATCATGACGGGCGCGCGCACAGCGCGCGAAGGCCTCCGATCGCCAGTCTAGGGGTGATCGAGGCCATGCCCAGAACGGTCGAGCGGCCGCAGACGGCCGTCCCGGAGCGCCAGCACGCGGTCCGCGCCCTCGAGCATGCTCGGGTCGTGGGTCACCACGATCAGGGCGGCGCCCGCCGGCCGGCGGCGCAGGACGGCCATCACCGCGCGGCCCGTCTCGCCGTCCAGCGCAGCGGTCGGCTCGTCGGCGAGCAGGAGCTCCGGCGCGTTGGCGAGGGCACGAAGGATGCCGGCGCGCTGGCGCTCGCCGCCGGAGAGGCGATGCGGCCGCTCGTCCAGGAGGTGCGCCATGCCGATCTCCCCTGCGAGCGCCTCGACCCGCGCGAGGGCCTCGCCGTCCACGGCATGCACCAGCGCGTTCTCCCGCACGCTGAGGTAGGGCACCAGGAAGGGCTCCTGGAACAGGAAGCCGATGCGCCGGCGACGGATCGCCGCGCCGCGATCCGGCTCGGCGGGCAGCGGCTCGCCCAGCACGGCCACGCGCCCCTCCTGGGGTCGGCGCAGGCCCGCGAGCAGAAAGAGCAGGCTCGACTTGCCGGAGCCGCTGGGGCCCACGAGCCCGACGAACTCACCGGCCCCGACCGTGAGGCTGACGCCGTCGACGGCGCGGACCGTGCGCGCGGCATCGCGGTACTCGAGCACCAGGTCGCTCGCTTCGAGCACAGGCGTGGCGGTCGTCACGTCGGTCATCCGAGCCCCCGGCGTTGGATGATCGCGACGGGATCCATGCGGCCCAGCCGGCGCGCGAGCGCCAGCGCGCTGACGAGCGCCGAGAGCACCGGCACCGAGAACGAGTAGCCGATCGGCCGCGCGTCGACGACCCAGAGCAGGATGCCCTTGGGCTCCAGCCAGATCGCCTTGAACGCGAGCAGCACGAGCAGTCCGAGGCCGACGCCCACGATCCAGCCGGCGAATGCGACGAGCCCCGCTTCGAGCGCGAGCTTGTTGACAAGTGGACCGCGGCGATGCCCGACGGCCAGGTAGATCCCGAACTCGTCGACGCGCCCCTGGAACCCGATCACGTTCAAGAGCGCCGTCACGAACGCGACCACGCACGCGATCGAGATCGTGATGAACCCCAGGAGCAGCGGCAGGTTCTCCATGGAGCGCTCGGTGCGCTCGCGCAGGAACGCTTCGTCGAACACGCGGAACGCGGCTTCGCCGTCCGTCGTTTCTGCGTCCTTCAGCCAGGCGTCGCTCTCGGCCTTGCGCCCTTCCTCCGCGTAGACGACCTCGAACGGAGGCAGGCGCGCCAGCACGCTGTCCGGGCGCGACGTGTAGGCGAGGTCCACGAGGCCGATGCGCGACGCGCCGCCCAGCACGCCGACCACGGTGAACTTGTCGAGCACGACGTCGTCCGCGTTGACGTTCTGACCGAACGTGTCGCCGAGCCCCATGCCGCGTGCTCTAAGCACCGCCTCGTGGACGGCGGCCCCGTCCGTGCCGGGCTCCGGCAGGACGCCGTCGACGAGCCGCACGCGCAGGCGCCCCATGAAGTCCGGCTGGGCCTCGGGCGCCAGCGCGAGCAGCGGCGCGCGCCCCTCCCCGATCAACATCGGCGTGCGCATCCACAGCGTCTTGGCGCGCACGCGCTCCGCCATGGCGGGGTTCTCGTCCAGCACGGCCTCGAGCTCGCCCTCGAGGCTCACGCGGTGACGCGGCGCGACGATGGTGAACTGCTCGAGCGGCTTGAGGTACGCATCGCTCGTCGCCTCGAACGCATTGATCGAGGTCACGATCGCGACCATCAGCGTGGTGACGAGCAGCTGGATCCCGAAGACGGGCAGCACGCGCCGCGGATTGCGTCGCAGGAAGAGTGCCGGGGAGAGCGGATCGGGAGCGGCCAAGGCCGGCCCTACGCCGGCGAGATGGCCAGCAGGGTCTGGTCGTCGGCCTGCGGCTGGTTGCCGGTGTGCGCCGCGGTGGCGTCGCAGATCGCGGTGACGATCGCGCCCGGGCCACCGGGAGTGGCCGCCACGACCTCGTGCACCCGCTCGTCACTGAAGCGCGTCCCGTCGGGTCCGACGGCGTCGCCCAGGCCGTCGCTGAGGATCAAGAGGGTGTCGCCCTGCTCCAGCGTCCCGCGCCCGGCTTCGTAGGTCTCGGTGGCGAAGATCCCGAGCGGCAGGCCGCTCGGCTTTCGCCACTCCTCCAGCGTGCCGTCGGCACGACGGATCAGGGGCGGCAGGTGGCCGGCGTTGCCGTAGACGATCGAGCCGTTCTCCGGGTCGAACACGGCGTAGAGGAAGGTCACGAACATGCCGCGCGTGACGCGCTCGGCGACGATCTGGTTGACCGCCGTCAGCGTCTTCGCGACGTCGTCGTGGTAGAGCGCCTGGTAGCGCACGTCCGACATGAGCCGCGCGCCGAACAGCGCGCCCGGCACGCCCTTCCCGGAGACGTCGCCGACCATGACGCCGACGCGCCCCCCCGGCAGGCGGATCACGTCGTAGAAGTCGCCGCCGACATGCAGCGCAGGCACGGACGCCACGGAACCCTGCACGCGCTCGAGGGCGGGGAACTCCGAAGGGAGGAACGTGCGCTGGATCTCGGACGCGACCTCGAGCTGCTGGCGCATCCGGTCGCGCTCGCGCTCGGCCTGCTCGAGGCGCACGCGCTCGAGCGTGGCCGCGGCCTGGCTCGCGAACGCCTCGATGAGGGGGACGTCCTGCTCCGTGAACCGGCGCGTGATCGCGTTGCTGTCCACGTAGATCACGCCGATCACGCCCTGGGCCGTCTTGAGCGGCACGCAGAGGATCGTGCGCAGCGACAGGCTGATGATGCTCATGCGCGCCTGGTACGCATCGGAGGAGGCGGCGTCGTCGATCAGGCGCGTCTCGCCGGTCTCGGCGACCTCGCTGACCACGCCCTGGCTGACGCGGAACTTCTTCTCCTCGAGCGGCTTGCCGGTCTTGTCGCGGGCGATCGTGAAGCGCAGCTCGCCTTCGTCGTCGCGCATCATCAGGAAGCCGCGGTCGGCCCGCACGAGCGAGACGAGACAGTCCACGATCGTGTCGAGCACGGCGTCGAGGTCCACGGCCGCGTTGATGCGGCGTGTCACGTCGAGCAGGTTCTGGAGCCCCTCCGCCTCGAGCGTCGACTGGCCTTCGCCGCCGGGGCGCGGGTTCGATGAGTCCGCCATGGGAATGCCTTCACGGGTTCGAACGGCCGTGGATCGTACCCGGACGCCCCACCCCGCGGACGCGCCAGGTGGCCGCCACCGCCGATTCAGGCGGTGGGCGGCGGCTCCAGGGCACTCTGCACGGCGTCCAGCAGCTCCTGACGCAGGAACGGCTTGCCCACGTGGGGCAACGGACCGACCTGGTCGGGTCGCGGATCGCCGGTCATGACCACGATGCTCGGCGCGCCGTCCTTGAGACCGATCCGCCGCGCCATCTCCTGCCCGGAGATGTCGGCGAGGTGGAGGTCGAGCAACACGAGGTCGATGGGGCCGCGGCCGTCCTCGAGCACGGCCAGGCCGTCCTCGCCGGTCTCCGCCTCGAGCACGTCGTAGCCCGCGGCCTCGAGGTACGAGCGCGTCACGAAGCGCACGCCGGCTTCATCGTCGACGATCAAGATGCGCTCCCCGCGCGGGGTGGTCGCCTCGGCGCTCGCTGCGCTGGACGCCTTCGCCGCCGCAGCCGCCGCGGCCTTGGGGCTCGTCGGGAAGTGCACGGTGAACCGCGCGCCCGGCTCCATGTTCTCGACCTCGAGCGTCCCGCCTGCCCGCTCGACGATCTGGCGCACGGCCCAGAGACCGAGCCCGGTACCGTCATCCCGCGTGGAGTAGTACGGCTCGAAGATGAAGCGCCGCGCCTCGCGCGGCACGCCCGGGCCGGTATCCGTCACGCGCAGCCGCGCGCACGTGCCCTCCGGCAGACCGGAGGGATGCCCGGCCGGGATCTCGGTGCGGCCCGTCTCGATCGTGAGCCGGCCCTGCTCGTCCCCCATCGCGTCGAGGGCGTTGACGCACAGGTTCATGACGACCTGCGCGAGGTGATCGGGGAACACCGGCACCCAGGGCGTGTCGTTGGCCAAGTGGAGCGACACCGCCACCCGGCGGTCGGCGGTCTCACTGAGCAGCTCGCGCACCTCTTCGACGACGGCGTTCAGGTCGCCGCTCGAGTCCTCGCGCGCGGCGCCGCGGGCAAAGCCCATCAACCGATCGGCGAGCGTGCGCGCACGTCCGATGGTGCCCAGCGCCTTGTCGAGATGGTTCGCGCTCTTGCTGTCCGGCGAAGCCATCTTCGCGAGCTCGACGTAGCCGAGGATCACCCCGAGCACGTTGTTGAAGTCGTGCGCGATACCGGTCGCGAGGCGCCCGAGGTTCTCCAGGCGCTGCGAGCTCAGGATCTGTTCGAGGGACCGGCCGTCGCCAAGGGGCTCGGCCGCCCGGACTTCACCGCCGGACGTCTCCGCCCCTGCGTCCTCGTCTCCGCGTGCTTCCATCCACCGTCGCTCCCGCGAAGCGCAGGGGAGTCGCTTCGTCCCAGTTCTCGCCACACACCGTAGGCACCCGGCGCGGCGGAACAACAAGCCGGTTTTGGGCCTTTAGAAATCGTTCACACCTGACACCCCGTCAGAGGTACGACGGTCGCATGTCCGCCGGCCCGTGGATCGACGCAGACGCCCATCGTGACGACCTGCCGGCACCGGCATCACAGGGCGGCGACGCAACGTGCGGCACGGTCGTGATCGGCGGCGGCATCTCCGGTCTGTCGATCGCGCGCCAGCTCGCGCAGCAGGGCGAAGACGTGCTCCTGGTCGAGTCCACGCGCCTCGGTCACGGCGCGTCCGGACGCAACGCGGGCTTCCTCCTGGCCGATGGGGCGCGGTCCTTCGCACATCTCGCCAGGGCGCGCGGAACGGATGTGGCAACGAGCGTTCGCGCGCTCGGACTGGGCACGCGCGCCGTGGTGCACGACCTGGCCGGGCGCCACGAACGGATCGGGCTCGTCCCGTGCGGGAGCCTGCGCCTGGCTGGAGACGCGCGGGAAGCAGCCGAGCTCGAGCAGACGGCGGCCGCGGTCGGGACCGGCATGCGCTACCTGCCGGCCGCCGCGCTGCCCGCGCCGTGGCGCCGAAACGGCCGTTTCCATGGCGGCCTGGAGGACCCGGGCGACGGTCTGCTCGATCCCCTCGCCCTCGTGCACGCGATGCGCCGGGAGCTCGTGGTGGCGGGTGGGCGTGTCGTCGAGGAGACGCCAGTCCTCGAAGTGCACGAGGACGACGATGGCGTCACGTGTCGCACGGACAGCGGCGTCGTGCGCGCAACGCGCGCCGTGCTCGCCACGAACGCGTGGACGCGTCGTCTCGCGCCGGCGGCGCTACGCCCCGTGCGCGCGCAGATGCTCGAGGCGACGGTGGATCCGATGCCGGACTGGCCGCAGGCGATGTACGCCAACGGCGGCGCGGACTACTGGCGGCGACGCGACGCGGCCCATGTATTGGTCGGTGGTCAGCGCGCGGTCGGCGGCGAGGCCGAAGAGACGGACGCGGCGACGCCGGGATCCGCCGTGCAGTCCGCGCTCGACGCGCTGCTCGCCCATCTCGTCGGCGAGACGGCGCGCACGCGCGTAACGCGGCGCTGGGCCGGCATCATGGCGTTCACGCCCGACGGGCTGCCGCTCGCAGGTCGCGCGCCGGACGCCGCGCGCATATACATGCTCGCAGGGTTGAACGGTCAGGGCATGGGCTGGGCGCCCGGTCTGGCCGTGCTTCTGGCAGAAGCCATGGCGGGGCGCAGCGGGGTGCTGCCCGACTGCTTCGCGCCATCGCGCTTCGGCGACACATCGAACGGGGATTCCGCATGATCCAAGGCCGCGACGTGGTCACGCTCGACACCTTCTCCGCGGAGGAGATCCGCCACGTAACGGCGCGCGCGCGCCGCATGAAGGCGGAAGGCCACGGGCGACCGCTCGTCGGCCGGTCCCTGGCGATGGTGTTCTTCGATCCCTCGTTGCGTACGCGCGTGTCGTTCGACATCGCGTTCAGCTCGCTCGGCGGGTCGGTGATCGACATGGCGGCGACGCGCGATCTGTGGCCGCTCGCCTTCGGCGAAGGCGCGGTCATGGACGGCCTCGCCGACGAACACGTGCGCGACGCGGCAGGCGTGCTCTCGGAGTACGCGGACCTGATCGCGATCCGGGCACTCGACCGCGAAGGCGACTGGGCCCAGGCGCGCCAGGATCTCGTGATCGTCTCCTTCCAGCTGCACTCGAGCGTGCCCATCTTCAACATGGAGAGCGTGCTCGACCACCCGTGCCAGGCCTTCGCCGATGCGCTCACGCTCGAGGAGGAGCTGGGCACGCTCGAGGGCAAGAAGCTCGCGCTCACGTGGGGCTGGCATCCGAAGGCCCGCCCCCTGGCCGTGCCCCACGGCGTCGGGCTCATGGCCTCCAAGCTCGGCATGCGGACGACGATCGCGCATCCGGAGGGGTACGACCTCGACGGCAAGACCCTGGCCACGATGCGCCACGCCGCGGCCGCCTCCGGCGGCTCACTCGACGTGGTCTACGACATGGACGAGGCGCTGGAGCAGGCCGACGTCGTGTACGCCGCGTCTTGGGGTGCGACGCGCCACCACGGACGCCCGGACGCCGAGCAGGCGCACCGGCAACCGTTTCGCGACTGGCGCCTGACGACGGACCGCATGGCGCACACGAACGGCGGCCGGTTCATGCACGCGATGCCGATCCGCCGCAACGTCGAAGCGGACGACGCAGTCGTGGACTCCGCCGGCAGCCTCATCCGGCGCCAAGCGGGCAACCGGCTGCACGTCCAGCGCGCCCTGTTCGCCGAGGTGCTGGGGGCCTAGACGTCGCCGTTGACGTCGTCGTCCGACGCGTCCCGCGGGAACACCCCCTCGGGCGGCGGGGATGCCGCGCCGCGCGCGGCGACCGCGGAGAGGATCAGCACCGCACCCACGAGCAGGAAGATCGACGCGATCGCCCAGACGATGATCTGCGGCCAGATCAGGATCAGGACGCCGATCCCGGCGACGATCAGCCCCATCACGAGCATGCCGACACGCCACCGCATGCTCCGCCCCGGCGGATTCCAGCTGCCCTCTGTCTCGGCCACCCTCGTTGCTCCTCGAGTTCGGGACGGCCCCCGGTCTCCGGTTGGTCCGCCCTGATCGGATCGGTACCTTACCTGCATGGCTGATCGCGACGCCAAGCTCCCGGAGAACGTAGACGGCACCTTCTACGTGGACGACCAGTGCATCGACTGCGATGCCTGCCGCGAGACCGCGCCCGACTTCTTCACGCGGAACGACGACCGCGGCTACTCGTACGTGTACCGCCAGCCCGAGAGCGATGCGGACCGCGAGCTCTGCCTCGAGGCCCTCGAGGGGTGCCCGGTCGAGGCGATCGGCGAGGATGGGGCCGAGAAGTAGCCCTTAGCGGGGCGCCCTTGCGGCTTCGAGCGCGCTAGCGGGTCTTTTTGGCGGCGTCGAGCTGCGCCTTGGCCTTGTCGTTGAGCTTGGCCTGCTCGGCCTTGATGTTCTCGTCGTTGGCCTTGAGCCAGTCGCGGGCTTCCTTCTCCTTCGAGAACTCCTCGCCCGTGAGCTTCTTCATGACCTCCTCGACCACGGGGCCGAGGTCGCGCTGCGAGCGCCCGCCGCCGCCGCGGCCCTTGCGCTCGTTCTTCTTCATCTGCTCCTTGCCGATCTTCTCGGCCATCTTCTGATCGTGGTCGCCGGCGGTTCCCGTGTCGTAGGTCACGGAGACGCCGTCCCACTTGTCGCCCTTGGCGAGCTTGATCTTCTTGAGGAGCTGGAAGACGTCGGGGAGGAGGCGCATGTCCTTCATCTCGCCGATGGCGAACATGGCGGACTTCTGGACGGCGTAGTCGTCGTGCCGCATGAGCTCCCGCAGCGCGTCCTCGCAGGCGCGGTACTCGAGGTCCTGGATCGCCTGCAGACCGGAGATCAGCACGATCGAGTCGTTCTTGTGCTTGGTCATCGCAGCCATGACCTTCGTGCCCGCGTAGCCGGGCAGGGCGCGCTGCATGCCGAGGTACTGGACGGCCGCGGTGCGGATGTCCTGGTCGCGGTTCTTCGTGAGCTTCGCGAGCTGGTCGACGACCTTCTTGTGCTGCGTGTAGGCGAGCGTCTTGATGGCGTACACCTTGGCGCCGATCTTCTCCTCGCCCTTGAGGCCCTTGGCCTTGAACTCGGTCTTGTAGGTGGCAAAGGC
>JASJAY010000090.1 GCA_030066775.1 Planctomycetota bacterium | reverse complement strand
CCGCTTCCGCTGCCTCCCACGAGGGATGGTCGACCTTCGGCGCCTTGCGCTTCGGCTTGCCCGTCGACTCGAGCGGGGTCGGCTCGATGGTGGGCGTTTGGGTGGCAGGCTGTGGTTTGGCTCTCGGGGTGGATGCCTTCCGCGTCGGCTCGGGATCGGGATCCGAGCCCGAGGGCATCGCGATGATCAGCACCACGGCCAGGAGGAGGCCGCCCGCGGCTGCGGGGATCAGCCACGGCGGGTTCTGACCCGAGCGTGCGCTCCGGGGCGCCGCACGGCGGTGGGCGTGCGCGGGCGCCGCGCGCGAAGCGGGCCGGCGATGCGGCGTGGGTGCACTCGCTTGTGGGCTGGGCGTTGGGGCGCGGGGCGGTGCCGGCGGCGGCGCTGCGTGCGTGAGTCCCGGGATCTGCGCTGCCGTGAGCCATGTGCGCCCGTCGGTCGAGAACTCGAGGTTCGTGTCGAGCTGCCCGGCGAGGAACCAGCTCTGCAGCTGATGCAGTTCGTAGGGGCCCTGCAGGTCTGCGCCCGGGGCGCGGGCGAAGTACCGCTGGGCGTCCGTGCTCGGGGGCGGGGTCGGTCCCTCGATGCGGATGATCTGGCCGCAGCCCGGACAGCGTCCGGTGCGCCCGATCTGATCTTCACGCGCCTTGATCGCCTTCCCGCAGACGCATTGGACGGTGAAGCTCATGTGATTGCGCGGTCCCCGCACATGGTCTATCAGGCTGGGCTGGTGATCTCAATCGGGTCGGATCGACCAACGCGCGCTACATGGTCGGAGGGGGTGAATTGGGCTCCTGGGCGCCGGCCAGGACCGGCAAGCGTGGGTCCGTGACCGTCGCCTCGGTTGGCGTGTGGGATGGAGATGGCGCTTCGAGGGGTGCGCCGAACAGGTCGGTCTCGATCTGGCGTACCTGGCGCGCGACCTCCTCGCGCACGTAGCGCGCGACGTGTCGGCGCATGCGGAACAGGTGGCGCCACTCGAGCGCCTCCCGGACGGCGCGACGGAATCCCTCGAAGTCATTGGGCTTGGTGAGGACCCGGAGGGGTGTGCCCAGGTCGGTGGCGAGCTCGTGGATGTCCGTGTAGGCGTCCCCCGTCCAGAAGAGCACGGGTGTCGTCATCGCGAGATACGGCTTCAGGGCGCTGAGCACGTCCTTGATGTCGACGTCGCCCAGGCGCGTGCTGCCGATCAACAGGACGTCGTACTCCCGGGCCTCCACGCGGTTCACGGCTGCATAGCCTGCATCGACGGCCACGGGGTCCAGTCCCATGACGTTGAGGAACCCGACGGCGATCTCCTGGATCGTCTGGTCCGCTGTCACGACCAGCACGCGTGCAGGCGTGGTGCCGACGCGCTCACGCCAACCCGCACTGCCGTCGTCGAGAGGACCGAACCCGCCGACCTCCTGGACCAGCGCGTCGACGGCGCTGTCGAAGCGCTCCCGGTGGGGGGCAACCTGCACCTTGGGGCTTTGCTCGTCGGCCTGCCAGTGCATCTCGATTGCCTCGCCGCCCGGCATGCGTTCGAGGAGTGCGAGGAGCTCCTGGGCCTTCTCCAGGGAGAGTCTCAGCTGGGGGGCGAGAGCGAGCTCGGTGAGCCCGCTCTCGCCGATCGCGGCTTGCGTCGTCATGCGACCTCCACCGCGTCCAGGAACGCCGTGTCGAGCAGCAGTGCCATGTCGCCGAGAACGAAGCCAGCGCGCGTCTCGAGCTCCATGCGCTCGGCCACGTCCGTCGCATCTCGCGCCGTTTGCGTGAGCGCGTTGAGCGCGCCGTAGACCGTGGGGTCCCCGTTCTCCTCGAACACGTTCTGCACGCGCTCGACGGCGCTCTCTGGAACGACGACGCCCCGTTCGGCGAGGGCCTCGAAGGGCTTGCGCACGCGAATGGCCGTCAGGGGGCGAAGCGTGTGCGCGACCGCGGTCACGTTCTCCTGGGAGAGGCCAGCACGGATGGCGTTGGCGAGGACGCCTTCCGACGTGCCGTCGGCGTCACAGCGGAAGATGCTCCGCTGCCCGGTGAGGTGCGTCACCTGGACCATGCCGTTGGCGCAGACCTGGCGCACGACCCGGGGCGCGACGGCCACCGTGCCGTCGATGGCGTTGGCGGCGAGCGCGACGCCCGCGAAGAACAGATCGCCCTCGCTCACGGCGCTGCTGCAGCTCGGCAGGTGGTAGGAGATCGCGAAGCGATCGCCGTCGTCACGCTCGCAGCGATCGAGCACGAGGGGCTGCCGCACGTCTGCGATCGCGTCGGCGAATGCACGCACGTTCGAGACGAGACCCACGGGCGCGGCCCTGTACTCGAGCTCTTCGAAAAGGTCGCCCGCGCGCTCGGTTGCCCGGAGCATGTTGTGGCTTGCCCCGATGGGGTCTGCCATGAGCGCTGCGATCTCCTCGTTGTGAAAGCCCATCGTGCGGAGATGGCTCTCCAGGACGTCCATGGGCATGCTGCCCTGTTGGGCGATCCGATGGAACTGGGCAAACTCGCGGAGCGCGTGCGCGCGCTCCGGACTCTTGGCCGTTCGGCCGAGGAACTGAAGTTGATGCATGGTGGTCTCCTTCCTTACTCCCGACGCCGGCCGGCGAGCGCAGCCTGGAGGGTGGCGGCGAACTCGCCGGCATCCCTCGGGCGCCTCGCCGGGTCCAGCGAGAGGCAGCGGTTGCAAAGGTCCGAAAGGCGCTCGTCGGCCGCGGGAACGGGCAACAGCGACGAAATGGGCAGGTTGGCCTGGAGCGCCTGCGTGTAGGCCTCGGGCGTGTTGCCCGGGAAGGCCCGACTTCCGGTCAGAAGCTCGAAGAGCAGGACACCGAGTGCGAACACATCGGCGCTCGGCTGCACACCACAGGTGCCCTCGAGTACTTCGGGTGCGACGTAGCCCAGGGATCCGAGCGCGTCCTGTCCATCGACCGGAGATCCGGTGTAGCGCGCAGCACCCCAGTCCAGGACATACACACTTCCGAACTCGTCGAGGATGAGGTTGTCGGGGTTCACGTCGCCGTGGACGAGCGCGTGATCGTGATGCGCATACGCGAGCGCTTCGGCCACCTGCCCGAGTGCGCGCAGACCCTCCAGCGGAGTGATGTAGCGCTCGTGGACCGCCTGACCCAGGGTCGGGCCGTCCACGAGCGGCATGACGTAGAACGGGATGTCGCCCGGGGTCACGCCCAGCTCGTAGACGTCGAGGATGCCGGGGTGCGCCAGTCGGCTCGTGCGGCGCGCCTCTTCGAGGAAGGCGTCGACACGCGATTGGTTGCGGTCCCGATCTGCGGGCGCCCACATGGACTGGAACGGATCGTTGCGGTCGATCTCGAGCCCTTCGACGCGCAGGAACTTGAGCGCGACGGCACGTCCGAGCTCGCGGTCGACGGCGGCGAAGATCAGTCCCTGGCCGCCTTGGGCCAGGAGCCCGGTCACGAGGAAGCGCTCGCCCGAGATGATGCGCGGCGGAAGCGAGGGGAGCGGGCCCGCATGCGAGAGCGGCTGACGCCGCTCCGCCCGGGCCCGCTCCATCTTCTCGCGGAGCGCGCGGCCGACGCCCCCTTCCCCCAGATCCGCCAAGGACCGGTCGCCTGCGAACAGGATCAGCCGGTCAGCTTCGGTCTCCAGCGCGAGCAGCGTTTGTGTATCGAGGCTCGCCTCCGCCACGAGCTGCTCGACGACGACCGAAGGTGTTCCGGGCTCCCGCACGAGGTTCCAGAGCACGATCTCGGCGGCCGTAGCGGCGCTCACGAAGTCGCGATCCACTGCCAGATCTAGGACCAGCAGGTCGCGCAGGCCTTCGCGGCACAGAAGTTGTCGATTGTCGAGCGGCATGATCCCCCGGAGTGCCGATGCAGGTGGACCGTCGTGGTCCGTCTATGACCCTGTGTCGCGACGCCACGCCAGATGTGGCGCGGTCGCGTCGGCTAATCTGGGAAGAGCCGCCTGAGTGCGTCGATCAGGTCGGAGATGTCGTCTTCGGCGAAGAGGCCTTCGCGCGCGACGCGGATGAGCTCGTCACGGAAGCGGTCCCGCGCGCGCCGGCGTACGTCGGCCATGCGGCTGGGATCGAGACCCAGGCGCATGGCGAGCTCGGGCGACTCCCTGCCGCCGTTTGCGATCCGGTCTCGCAGGATGAGCGCGTAGGTCTTGCTGGTTCGATCGATGCGCGCCAAGACCAGCTTGGTGATCCGCATGACGACCTGCTCGCGAAGCTCGGCGCGTTCGGTGGGGCCCGGGGTCGTCACGGCGAGCTTGTCGATCGCATCGACCTTGGCGAAGCCCCGGAGAGGGAAGCGGCGTTGCGCGAAGCGCTTGCGGATCCAGCTCACGGTGAAGTCGTGCATCTGCTTCGCCAGCCAGGCACGGAACTTCTTGATGCGCCCCGCCTTGCGGCGCAAGCGGCCGCTCTCGAGGCGCTCCGCGACGAAGTCGTTGACGATGTCCTCGGCTTCGACGAACGCGTCGATGCCGAAGCCATAGCGGCGCAGCAGGCGGTACGCATAGATGCGCAGGGCCGGCACGTAGATGATCTGGAAGTAGGACCATGCGGCTTCCCACTGCGGGTCGTCTTGATCTGCAGGGGGCGGCATGAGGTGCCGGTTGGTGACGATGCGCTTGAGGTCGCGCACGGTCTTGGGATCGAGGAAGGGGTAGAGCTCGTCGATCGCGTCGGTCCGCGGCTTCCCGCCGCCGCGTGCCTCCCCGGGCGCGATGCCCTCGTTGGGATCGCGGTCGTCAGGGAAGTTCGTCGTGCGCGTCATGGGGCACCTCCTGGATGCCGCCGCGAGCGGGGTACGGGATGAGCGTGGTTACCCGGGGTGGGGCGTCTGGGTATGCCGTCCTTTCTCGATCCCCCCGAATCGTCTGGTGCCGGTGGGTACCATGCCCTTCGCCGCGACTCGTCGCGGGAAGCTCGTGGTTGCGTGTCGGTCCTCTGATCCCTGGGTCCGACCGCTCCCCGCGGTCGGAGGGATTGCGCCGGGCGAGTCCTGTTTGCCAGGTGTCACGCCCAACAGGAGCCCTATCGACAGGCACTGTTGCATTCTGAAACACTTCGAATGCAGAAACGCCCGGACCGCGGCGCGCCAGTCTGCTGCGCCGCCGGTCGGGTAGGCCGGACGCCTCCTATCGACCTGCGGGGAGGCCGAAGTGAGCGCGGGCCGAGCCGTGTCCAGATCTCCGGATCGCCGGTGATCAAGGCATCCGGCGCAGGTAGATCCCTGTCTTCTCGACCTCGATGCGCAGCAGGCCGTCCTCGACGACGGTTGCATCGGTGGTCCCGGACGCGGACTCGCCCTCGAGCGAGGTCGTCTCCAGCGTGATGACGTCCTCCGTGCGAGTCCACGTGCCGCGCGCCTCCTCGTTCTGGGAGAGGCGGAAGCGGAACGTGCCGTCGGGCGCGAGCTCGAGGCGGAAGCTCGGGTCGTCGGCGAGGGCCAGGGCCTGTGCGTTCGCGCGGGCCAGGGCCTCGCGCTCAGCGCCGGGCGCGCCTTGGTCCAGGTCGTAGAGCGTGAACGTGCGCTCGGCGTCGACCGCATAGCTCTCGATCTTGGCGGCGTCGCTGGAGCCGCCGCCGCCACCGCAGGCAGCGAGGCAGAGGGTGGCGAAGAGGAGTGCGACGAAGCGTCGTATGGGGATCGGCGTCATGGCGTGCTCCTAGTTCGTCCTGTCCTGGAAGTCGTAGCCGGTGGGAACACCCTGGTCGCCCCCGCCGCTCTTCTGCCCGGCGGTCTTGGCCGCGTCCGGGCCGTTCTTGGCCAGCTCCATCTCGTCCTTCGTGGCCTTGACGACCAATCCGAGCAGCGTGCTGACGCGGGCGTCGGCCGGTACGACGGCGGACGTGGCGTGCCAGCCCTTGGCGCCCGAAGCGTCCTTGGCTTCAACGAGAGTCAGGTAGATGCGGCCGAGCGAGGTGGTGCCCAGGTCCGTGCCATCCATCTCGATCTCGAGTGGGGACTTGATGGAGGCGCCGGGTTTGGCGGACCGCTGGTTGCTCCACACGAAGGTGCCCAGATCGGACAGGGAGGGATCCCCGCCCGGCGGCTCCGAGACGAGGCGCGGGGTGAACGAGAAGAGTTCCGTCTGCCCGCGGACGAGGAACCGGTCGCGGACGTCCCAGCGCATGAGCGGCGGCCCCGCGTAGAGCAGCGTCTGACGGAAGACACCGCGACCGAAGGTCGCGGCATAGAGGCGCTTCCCGATCCACGTGAGGTCCGTGACGCGCACCGCTCGCGGGCCGTCCGGGCTCGTGGACCAGGTGACGCCGCCGTCGTAGCTCGTGAAGACGCCGACCTCCGTCGCGAGGTAGATCGTCTCGGGACGATCCGGGTGGATCTCGACGTCGAAGGCCGCCACCGCCGGCATGTTCTCGCCCCGGTACCAGGTGTTGCCCGCGTCGAACGTCTGCCAGAGGTTGCCTTCCTGCATGCCGCCGAAACAGACGCAGATGTGGTTGCTGTCGTTTCGGTTGATGGCGATGCCGGTCAGGGCGCGCGTCGGCCACGGGGCGTTTGCGTCGATCAGCGCGTTGTTGGACAGGTGGCGCAGCTCGACGAACGGACCGACCTCCCCGAAGTTGGGCTGGCCGGTGAGGCTGAACTGAACGAACAGCTGGCCACCGTCATGGCCGACCCAGATGCGGCTCTGATCGTTGCGGTCCACCTTCACGACGGAGATGTAGTTGCGCTCGCCGTTGGGCAAGTCGGGCAGCGCGTCCTTGATGTCGTTCCATACGGGGCCGGTGCCGCCGTTCAAGTCACCTGTTGGCGCTCGCCGCACCTCTTCCGTACGCCACAGCTTGTGGATGCCGACGTAGAGCGTCTCGGGATCGGTGCGATCGAGCGCGACGCCGCGCACGATGAACGGCGCCTTCTGCTGCTGGATGTCCTCGATGAGGTAGGGCGCCGGCTTGTTGTTGAGTTGGTCTAAGGGGTACTTGTAGTCCGCGCCGTCCAGGTTCGTGTTGGTCTGGAACCCGGCGAGCGTCGTCGCCGTGTCGGCGACGCCAGACGCATAGAGCTCGCCGCGCTGGATGCTGCCGAAGATCCAGCGCGCGTCGCGCGGATCGATGGCGCAGCCGCCGCCGTCGCCGCTGCCCACGGTGAACCAGTCCCGGTTGCGGTCCAGCACGCTGTTGGTGTCGCGGAAGTAGAGCGTGCCGTTGTCCTGCGTGCCGCCCATCCAGCGCTGCACGCCCTCCGTACGTGCGCCGTCGCCCGTGTAGAACTGGGTGATGCGCAGGTTGCCGTTGATGCGCTGCCACGCGTTCTTGTAGTCCGGCGGGTCGTTGCCGGCCGTGCGCACGCTGGGCGTGTAGTAGATGCCGCCGTCGTTGGCGAAGTAGACCTGGTTCCGGTTGACGCCGTCGTAGGTGCGGTCCGCAACGATGGCGTGGTGGTCCGCGTGCACGCTCTTGCCGCCGCTCTCCGGGTCCTGCTTGGAGTCCGTGATGCGAGTCAGGATCGAGCCGCCATCCAGACTGCGGTAGAGCTCTACGCCACCGACGACCACCGGCAGGTCTTCGTCATCGGGTGCGATGCCGACCCAGAGAGCGTTGTCGTAGTCGCCCTGGTCGCCAAGGAAAGCGGCGCCATTGCCGATGCGCCCGCCGGGCTCCTCGGCCGGACGGTTCACGAAGTCGTAGGATGCGCCGCCGTTCTCCGTGCGCAGTAGGCCGCCCGTGCGGCGCGCCTCGCTCCCGTTCGAGAACTGCCCACGCACCCAGACCGAGGCAAAGGCGACATCGGACCCGTCGAGGGCCCACGCCGTCTCGACGCGGCTGACGCGGCTTCGGGTCCACTCGTTGTTGTCGTTTAGCTCGAACGTGTTGGCGCTCGGGATCGTGAGGGGCAGGCCGGTCGCCGGCGTCCATGAGTTCGTGATGCTGGAGTAGTAGTAGAGCGGGGCGAGCGGCAGGTTGATGGTCGTCCCGTCGGCCTTCACGTACCCGAAACCGGTGATCCCGGCGATGGCACGCGTTGGGTCCGTGGGGTGGAAGTCCACGTCGCCGAAGATCCCGGCGACCTGGAAGGTCCAGGAGCTGCCGTCATTGGTGCTGCGGTAGATGCCGTCACCGAGATGCCCGCCGTCGACGGCGGCGAGCAGCGTGTTTCCGTCCGCGGAGATCGAGAGGCGGTTCACGTAGGCCCAGGTCGCCGTGATGGGCAGCTGCGTCCACGTCTCGCCGCGATCGGTGCTCTGGAACACGCCGGCGCCCAGCTGGGCGCCCGGGCTCACGAAGCTCTCGCCCGTGCCGATCCACATGCGGTTCGCGTCCGTGGGGTCGATCACGATCGAAGAGATCGCGATGTTCGAGAGGAAGTCCGTCTTGGGCTCCCACGTGGCGCCACGGTTCGTAGACTTCCACACGCCTCCAGCCACGCCACCGGCCCAGAGCGTGCTCGGCCCCCTCGGCGTCTCGGCAGGCCCGACGGCGAGTGCGCGCACGCGGCCGCCGATCCGCTCAGGCCCAAGCTCTTCCCAGCCACCGATCGTGAGGCCCTTCTGCAAGGAGCGCCGCGCGATCTTCTCGTACTCGGCCTTGCCGTGGGCGTAGAGGTTGGCCGGGAGGCGGCCCTCGTTGTCCTGGAGGATGCGCCGCGCCCAGGCCGCGCGGTCGCGGTGGCGGGCCTGCTTGCGAGTGATGGCGGTCGTCGGGGGGGCCGGGGCGCGGGCCTCGGGCTCCGAGTCGCCAGTGGGAAGGCCTGTCCAGGCAACCCAGCCGACGGCGAGCGTCAGGACGGGGACCAGGATCCAGGCAATGCGGGCGGGGTTCTGCATGGCACCTCCACGGCGACGAGCCGGCCTCGACACGGCCGGTTGCACCGGGAGTGCGGAGATTTCAGATTCGAACGGAGATGGGGCCCGATCCGCGCCGAATCGACCGCATCCGGTCGCGCCTCGCTACTTGAACCACCCGAAGAACTTCAGGATGTAGATCAACAGCACGGCGCCGCCGACGGCGATGATCCACCGCCCCAGCCCATCGCTCGGAACGATGCCGAGTGCGGGCGCCAGCCGCGAGCCGAGCGCGGACCCGACGATCCCCACGACGATGTTGCCGATCAGTCCCTGCTGGGACGAGGTCTTCATCAGCAGGCTCGCGAGCCAGCCGATGATGCCGCCGATCACGAGTGCAATCAGGATGTCCATGGCGCGCGTCTCCTCGGCTCCCCCGAGGCGCGGAGTCTAGCCTGCGCTTCGACGCAGCGCCGCTACCACATGTGCTTGCGCATGCGCCACAGCTCGTTCGAGGTCACGTGGCCCGCTTGCTTCACGTCGCCGATGCGTGCGTAGAGCAGGAAGATGCCCTGCTTGTGGAGGATGGTGGCCAGGGGCACCGGACCGGCATGGCGCTTCTTGGCGCGGTGACCCGGCTCGAACTCGAGCTCGCCGATGTCGACCTTCCAGGAGATCACCTGACCGGCGGCGATCGTCATGGACTTGCCTGCCTCGTAGCCCGGCGCGTGGATCACCACGCTGCCGGAGCCGTAGGCCTTGCTCGCGCCGATCACCTCGATCCGCCCGTCGAAGACGAAGGGCTTGTCGCTTCCGTTGCGTAGCTCGAGCTTCAGCTCGAACGGCATCCGGGGGTACAGCTCGTAGGGGCTGTCGATCGTGAGCGTCGTGGTGCGCGGCGGCGTCACTTCGAGCTTCACCGTCTTGCTCGTGATCGTGCCGGTCCAGAGCCCCTCGTAGGCGCGCTTCGCGGACCTGCCGCCGTCGATCGTGTACGTGAGCTCGTTGCTCTTCTGCTCGTGGACGGCCGCGACCGTGTACGTCCCCGCGCGTAGCGGGACGGGTGAGTTCCACTTCTGGGAGTTCGGGTCCTGCATCTTGATGAACTTGGCGACCTCGTAGTCGAACGTGCGTTTCGCTCCGGAGTCGAGCGTGGCGATGTCGCCGCGCAGGCCCATCGCCCGCTTGACGCTGTAGGGCTCGTTGTAGGGACGCCAGCGCTGGCCCTCTTTGTCGGTGAAGACAAAGAGCGGGAACTTGTCGCGCTTGACGTGCTCGGGGACGAAGAGCTCGATCGGGTTCTCGCCGCGGTTGGTGAAAACCGACGACAACTTGAAGGGCTCGCCGCTGACGACCTTCGCGGGCAGGTGGACCTCTAGTGCCAGGTCCGACTTCGCCTTCTCTTCGGCGAACGCCGCCGCTGTGCCCAGGACGAGCAATCCGATCACGAGTACACGCATGGCTGCCTCCTCATCGGGAGCCTACGAGGTCGAAAGCCGCGTGCGTGCAAGAGGTCGGCAAAAGGAGCCGGGGTACGACGCCTCGCGCGCTTCGGACCCGAGTCGGAAGTCCGTTGATCGGGCCCAGCTGCAGGAACGCGAGTTGCACCGACTCCGCCAGCGTCTCGGCACCGAGACACCGGGGAGGCCAGCCGCCCGTCTACGCGGCGCGTGCACAGCGCTCGTAGTGCGGGCCACGACGCATCGGTGCGCCAGGTTCCCCGCTCTCGCTGCCGAGGCGGATGGAGGATCGATCCATGCGCGCTCGTGTTCCGCTGCTCGTGACCGTGTGCCTGCTGCTCTCGCTCGCTCTCGTGCCCGCGGCGCAGGGAGAGCCGCCCAAGAGCGACGCGCCGAAGGCGCCTACTACCGAGGAACAGCCGACGCCGGCGCCCGAGGCCGAACCGGATGCCGAACCCGAGGTGAACACGGACCCGCGCAAGGCGGAGGCCCCGCTTCCCGCCGCGGGCGGCTGGCATGCGTCGCTCGTGCTGGATAACGACGGCGTCGGCGTCTGGACGGTCAAGTCCTATCAGCTGCTCGATCACCTCGGCTGCCCCGAGATCGTGGCCCTCGACGACAAGGGCCACTGCCACGTGCTGATGTCCTACAGCGGGAAGTGGACGCCGATCCGCATGCTGCACGACGGCGGCTGGCTCGGTGGGCTTGCCCACGGCGACATCGACGCGCGCGTGGATGGGACGGAGGTCTACACGGGCAGCCGGCGCGGGAACGTGTACCAGATCCGTCGCTACGGCCACACGCTGCTCGACGGGCGACTGATCGCGCACATCGACGGGCGCGAGATCCACACGATCGTCGCGGGCGAGCTCGACCCCCGCAGCGAAGGGCCCGAGGTGCTCGTGTTCACGCGGCCGGGCGGCCTCTATCGCCTCACGCCCGACGGCGAGCACGGGGGCTTCACGACCACGAAGCTGATGGACCTCAAGGGGCGCGTTCGCGACGCCGTGGTGCTACCCGCTGTGCCTGGGCGCCCGGCGAGCGTTGCGACCGTCTCCCGCACGGGCCGGCTCGAGTTGCTCACGATCGGTGTGGGCGGGCCCGTCTGGAAGACGCTTCACAAAGCGCCGATGGGCATGGGGCGCCTCGCGCTTCGGGCCGGCGCGAGCCCGGAGCGCGTCGTGCTCTACTCGACGCACGACGACGGGCGCATCCTGCGCCACGAGCGGGGACGTGACGGGCGCTGGGCGCACGAGACGATCTACCTGGGGCCGCAGGGCCCGCGCGGGATCGCGGCCGGTGCCTTCGGGGAACGCCCCGGCGTCGAGACCGTCGCGATCTTCGGCTACAGCAAGAAGGTCGAGCTGCTGACGCGCACGGATAAGGGCTGGACGGCCACGACCCTCTTCGAGGACGGGGACAAGGGCCACTGGCTCTCGGCCGCGGAGCTCGACGGGCGCAACGCGACGCGCGAGCTGATCCTGTGTGGGTTCGGCGGACGCGTCGTCCTGCTTGCGCGGCCACCGGGCTTCGGTCGCGAGGAGCTCGCGGCGGAACGCTAGAGGATGTCGAGCAGCTCCGTGAGCACGTCCGCGCCGGACAGGTAGTTCGCGCCTTCGCGGACCCGAGCCAGGGCGGTGCGCGTGTCGCGCTCGCCGATCAGCCCGAGCGCCGCAACGGCGAACGCGCGCGTCTCGTGCGCGACGCTGTCGTCGGTGGCGAGCGAGGCCAGCGCGCGCACTGCGCGGCCGTCGCCCATCCGGCCGAGGGTGAGCGCCGCCTGGCCGCGTGCCATGAGCGAGCGAGCGGCGGTCAGCTCCGCCACGAGGTGGTCGACGGCCTTCGTGCGGGCCTTGGCGGAGGCCGTGCCGAGCATGCCGAGGGCGGTCGTGGCGCGCATGCGCAAGAGCTCGCTCGCGTCCTGGTCCAGGGCGCCCTGGAGCGCAACGCGAACGGAGCGCTCGGGCACGCCCAGGTGACCCAGGGCCAGCGCCGCGTAGGCGCGCAGCTCGTCGGGCGCGTCCTTGTCCACGAGCATCGCCTGCATGCGCGCGCCGCTCTCCGCGTCGCGCGCGAGGCCCAGGCCCAGGACGAACGCGGCGCGCTCGTGCGGGCTCACCGACTTCGAGGCGAGGCCCTTGCGCAGGCGCTCGATGGCGGCGGTGCGCCAGGCCTGCCACGCCGGTGACTCGTTCGACGCGTCGATCTGGCGCGCGGCCGCGCCCAGGGCCAGTGCGCCGAAGGCGCGGTTGGCCGGGGTGCCAAGCTCCGTCGTCGAGAGGAGCAGCGCGGCGTTGTGACGCCCTTCGAACGGCCGCTCGCTGCCGGCGCGCGCATCGAGCGCGACAAGCTCCGCCAACGCGATCTGGGCAAGGCCGCGGGCGCTGGGCTCACGCCAGCTGGATGCGGCGCCGTGTAGCGCATCGGCGAGCGCACCGCGGGCGGCTTCGTGCTGGCCCAGGCTCGCCGCGGCGAGCGGCAGCGCGTGGCGCAGGGCGAAGGGCGGGGTCCGGCGGGAATTCAGGAGCGCCGCGACGGCCTTGGCATCACTGGCATCGCCGATGCGGCCGAGCGCGAGCGTTGCGTGCGCGCGCACCGTGCTCGATGCATCGCGGGTGCCGAGGCGTCCGTCCTGCATGCACCGGCGCAGGATCGCGCGTACGTCGGACGGGGCCGGGTCGGGTGCTACGAGCTCGATGCCGAGCAGGAGGCCGACGCGGGTTGCCTCCGGGACGTCGGGTGCAATCAGGCGCATCGTCAGGGTGCGCGCGAGGCGTGCGGGCTGAAGCGCGGCGGCGGTGACCGGCTGGTCGCCGAGCAGGCCGAGTGAGACGGCCGCGAAGGCGCGCGTGCGCGGCTGGTACGCCGCGTCCTCGACGACGGCCAAGAGCCGCTCGCGGACGGGATCCAGCAACGTGGGCGCGAAGCGCTGCTCTGTATCGCGGCGTCGCAGGTGGCCCAATGCGAGGGCCGCCGACTCACGCACGAGCGGGGAGGCGCTCTTCGACTTGTCGAGGCCCTGAAGCAGACGCTCCACGTGGCGCGGCTGGTCGGCGACCTTGCCGAGGGCCAGGTAGGCGGCGCCGATCGTGTCGGGCCAGTGGCCGGGCTGGTCGAGTACGGCCAGCACGGCGCGCTGCAGCTGCGCGGTGTCCGCGGGGGCCAAGGCGTCGAGCGCGCGGCCCATCGCGGGACCGTGGGCGCGACCCAGATGGAAGAGGGGGTTGGCTTCCGTGACGCGCGTCACGGTGCGCAGGTCCTCGAAGCGCTCGCGATTCGTCTCGTACCAGTAGAGCCAGTCCGCGAGGCCGGGGCCGCGCGCCGATCCACGGCGCGTGCCCGGCGCATCGGAGGAGCCGAGGGCCGGCGCCGAGGGCGCCGGCGCGATCGGGGTCTCGCGCTCGGGGTCCGGCGCGGGCTCGTCGTGGCCGGCGGGGGCCGGCGCGGCTGCGGGATCGGGGCGCGCCTCGGACGGCGCGGCAGAGCCAGGTGCCCGTGCGGCGAAGCGGCCTCCTCGGGCAAAGGCGTTCTCGACATCGAGGACCGCGACGAGGGCGGCCAGGACAGCGCACAGCTTGATGGCGTGCATGATCATCTCGCGTCCCAGGGCGACAAACCGGATCAGACTGGCCGCAACCCGCGTACCCAGTGGCGGGGCCCGTCGAATGGGCGTTTGCGAGCCGTGGCGCCACGGCGGCCGTCACCGGCGGGTAGCAGGGGTCGTAACCCCCCGTCGCCGTTAGGCGTCGGGTTGGGCTGCGCCGCGGCCCTGCTTGAACGCGCCCAGCCACTCGTAGAGCGATGTGCCCGGGCACTCGGTGGGCTTGAAGTCGCGGTGGCCGTGGAGCTCCTCGATGGGGATCTCGTAGAGGGCCAGCTGCTCGGAGAGGAACAGCTCGATCGTGGCGAGCTGCTTGGCGCTCGGCAGCTCGGTGGTGAAGTCACCGACCGCGCTGATGCCGAGGTTGTTGCCGTTCTTGCCCGCGCCGGCGTGCGCGCCCTGGGCCTCGAGCGTGCGGCCCTCGTAGACGTTTCCGTCGCGGCCGATCAGCCAGTGGTAGCCGATGTCGGCCCAACCGCGTTCGTTCCGATGGAAGTTCTGCACGCCTTTGACGAGCTCGAGGTCGGTGCGTGTGTCCATGCCCGGCAGCTCGGCGGTGTGGTGGAGCGTGATCCGCTTGATGCCGTTCATCGGATCGTGGTTGTCCTTGAGTGGCTCGGCGCCCCAGTCTTCGCGGGTGAAGACGCGGTAGGCGGGCTCGGGCGGCGCCTTCGGCGACGGCGGCTCGGGCTCAGGTGCGACGCAGTGAATACGACGTCGCGTGCGTGTCGGTGCACACGCGGCAACGAACGCGGCACCGGCGACGGCGAGCACGCCGCGACGGCGTAGCTGTCGAGGTGGAAATGCGGACTCGGGGATGCGCTCGCACATCGGTGGTCACTGTCGCATCGCGGACCGACGACCCGCCGGTCGCACGCGATGTGCGAGTTGTGCTACTGTCGGGAGATCTCGCCGCGTTTGCGCCCCGCGACGGGCCGCTCGGATGTCGGGCGCCCAGGGAGGCCTGCGCATGACGACCACGGCCCCGCGAGATGTAGACGATTCGGCCCCGGCTCCGCTGCTCCAGATGCCGACGTCAACAGCGACCGAACTCCTGCCCGTCATCCGGCGCGAGGACCTTGTCTGGGTGGATGGCGGCGACGGGCGCTCGCTCATCGTCGGCATGACGCTCGAGAATCCGCACCCGATCGCCACGGAGCCCGTCGCGCTCACGATCGGCGTAGCCGGCTTCGGGGCGTTCATTCCCGATACGCCCGTCGGTCGCGTGATGGCGCCGGGCATGGAGCCCGGCGACCGGAAGCAGGTCGTGAAGCAGGTCCCCCTCGTGGGAACGGACCTGGATCCGGAACGGCTGCCGATCCACCGCTGGCGTCGGATCGCCGATCGCTGGCCGGATCTCGATGAACCCACGGCGGACGTGGACACCATGGCTCTGCGCTTCCTTGCGGCCCGCGCGCGCCGACGGTTCCGGGGAGAGCGCGCGTTGGATCTTGGCCCTGGTCAGCGCGATCCGCGGGCCGACATCCTCACGCAGGCATTTCAGGATATGGCCGCGAGACACGCGCGACGCGGCGCGTGCCTCATCCCCAAGAACCCCGCGAACGTCGTGGTGCGCAGCCCCGGCGGCAGCATCGTCGTGCATCGCCACATCGGCATGTTCGGGTACATCCGACCGGGCGTGTCGAACCTCATGCCGTTCCAGGTCCGTTCGAGGCAGGGGGTCGCGGTCGGCCTTCGAGAAGTGACCGATGGCTGGATGGCGGACCTGCGGCCGATCGGCTGGGGCGAGACGTCGCATAGCGCGAACTTCGGCGTCGAGGTGACGCCCACGGAGGACGCCACCACCGGCTGTCTGATCGTGGACGTGACGGACGTCGAGACCGGCGAGGTCTGCCCCGTGGAGTGGTACTGGATCGATCGTCGGATGAAGTAACCGCGCCCGTCAGTTGACGGCTGCGATCAAGAGGTGCGGACCCTCCGACACCACGACGCCTCCGGGCTGCTCGAGCGTGATCACGAACGCCTTGGGGTCGGTGACGGCCAACTTGGCGTCGATCGGGATGACGACCTCGTCCTGGCCTTCGGGGATGTCGAACACACCACCGTCGACGGGCTCGGCGTCACGGCCCGGATCCACGATCCAGAGCTGGTACTGCGCCTTCGTCGGGTCGTTGGCCTTGAGGCCCTTGAAGCGCAGGTAGCCGCTCTGGGCCTTCACGTTCCAGACGGCGTCGCCCTCGACGCTGTCGTAGCCAGCCGGACCGGCGGGCTTGAAGCTCGCGGAGGTCGTGTCGGCCTTCGCGACGAGCGCGTCGCGCGTTGT
>JASJAY010000012.1 GCA_030066775.1 Planctomycetota bacterium | reverse complement strand
GTAGGAGCATGAGCAGACGAGCCGGCGAGTCTGCGAAAGGCGGGCCTGCGCCGCGTCGTCGTTGCGTGGAAGACCACGCGGCCTCCTCCACGGCTTTGCGGCGCCTTCGCCCCAACGACCCGAGAGTCGTCTCTCCGCGGATGGGCTTCGCCGCCGCGATGGGCCGAACGCGACGTTTCCCCGCTCGCGGTACGATGTCGGCGGGGAGGCAGGCCATGCCGACGGACTTTGCGGTGGGGGGGCTGGTGGTGATCGCGGGCGCGATCGTGGCCATGCGAATCACGGGGATGCGCCTCCGCGAGGGCGGCTTCCTGGGGCCGATCTTCCTCTTCCTGGCGACAGCCGCCGCCCAGGGCATTGCGCTCGTCGCACGCGATCGCGACCTGAGCCAGGTCATGGTGGTCCTCCAGGCCCTGGCCGTGATCGTGGGCTGGTACGCGCTGCTCGGCACGCTGGCCCTCATGCATCGCGTCGACGGCAGCGAGTAGGAGACACGCCATGCCGGTGGAGTTCGCGCTCTGGGGCCTCGTATTGCTCGGGGCGACCATGCTGACGATGAAGGTCGCCGGGCTGCGGCTGGACGAGGGGGGCGGCGGCTTCCTGTTCGTCGTGGCCCTCGTCTTCCTGCTGGGGGTCATGATCCTGAGCAGCATCACGGTGACGCACATCAAGGGTCGGGATGACACACAGACCTCGATGCTGATCCAAACCATTGTCTGTGCCGCCGGTTGGCTCGCCCTGTTCGTGGGCCTGGCCGGCATTCGCCGCGAGGGCGAGGGCCGCTAGTCGCGGCGCGTTCGCGCCGGGGTCACCGCCCCCAGGAGCGCCCCTTGCGGCCTGGGCGCGTGCCCCGGTACGTTGCCCGGATGCTCTGGATCATCCTGGCGATCATCGTGGTCATGACCCTCGCCCAGGTGCAGCGCCAGATCAACGTGAACCGGCTGGGCCAGCGGGGCGAGCGCCTCGAGGACGTTCGCCGCCGGGCGCGGCGGAGGAAGTAGGGGGCCGGGTCCGCGGCCCGCCACGAACCGCCCCCGCCTTTTCTGGCGCCCGGGCCCGGATCCCGTACAAATCGCCGTTTCCGGTCCCGATTCGGGGGCCGGAAGCTCGTCTACCGCTCGGTGCCACCGCGGGAACCGGTCGGGAGAGTAGGAGAGACGCGGATGAGTCGAACCACAAAGCGCTACCGCACTGCCGTCGCGACCCCCGGGTACGAGAAGCACAAGCGCTACGACATCAGCTCGGCGCTGGGCGTTCTCGAGCAGTTCCCCAAGGCGAAGTTCGACGAGACCGTCGAGCTCCACGTTCGCCTCGGCATCGACCCCAAGAAGTCGGACCAGATGGTCCGTGGCAGCGTGTCGCTGCCGCGCGGGATCGGCAAGTCGAAGTCGGTGATCGTCTTCGCCGAGGGCGAGCACGCCGAGGCGGCCACCGAGGCCGGTGCCGACGAAGTCGGCGGCGAAGAGCTCGCGAAGCGGATCCAGGACGGCTGGCTCGACTTCGACGTCTGCATCGCGCACCCCGCGATGATGCGCGTCGTGGGTCGCCTCGGTCGCGTCCTCGGCCCCCAGGGCAAGATGCCCAGCCCCAAGTCGGGCACCGTGACCGACAAGATCGGCCAGGCGGTGACCGAGTTCAAGGCGGGCAAGATCGAGTTCCGCGCCGACTCCGGCGGGAACGTGCACGTCCCCGTGGGCAAGCGCTCGTTCGAGGCCAGCGCGCTCGCGGAGAACATCCTCCACTTCATGGACCACGTGAAGACGTTGAGGCCCTCGGCGGTCAAGGGCACCTACATCCGCAAGGTCAGCGTGTCGGGCTCGATGACGCCCGGCCTCGTGCTGGACCTGGCGTAAGGCCCCGAAGGACAGGAGAAGGACATGGCCAAAGCACTCAAGCTCATGCTCGCCTCCCAGCTCCAGGAGGATCTCGAGGAGAACGCCGGCGGTGGGCTGCTGCTGATCGATCCCGGCAATCTCACGGTCGAGGCCTCGGAGGCGTTCCGCACGGAGCTGCGCGACTCGGCGAGCGGCGCCAAGCTGCGGATCATCCACAACCGGACGGCCCGGGTGGCGCTCAAGAACCTCTTCGAGAGCGAGAGCCAGGACCTCGGTGCGCTCGACGACCTGCTCAAGGGCCCCTCGGCCGTGGTCTACGGCGGCGAGGGCCCGATCGCGATCGCGAAGATCGTTCGCGACTGGCGCAAGAAGAACAAGAAGATGGCGCTCAAGGGCGCCTTCGCGGACGGCGAGTTCATGCCGCCGTCCGACGCCGAGGCCCTGGCGGATATGCCGGACCTCACCCAGCTCAAGGCCATGCTGCTCGGCGCCGTGATGGGCTCCCCGCGCGGGATCGCCGTGAGCCTCTCGGCGGTCTACGGCGGCCTCGCCCGTTGCCTGCAGGCCAAGGTGGACAAGGAAGAAGGCGGGGACGAGGCCTCCGAGTAGGCCCGGCCACGCAACCGGAATTCGAACGAGTCAGTGCTCCCCAGAGGGGGGCAGAGAACGGGAAGCGTTCCCGTGATTCAGGAGTCAGTCATGTCCGATGAAGCCCAGACGCCGGCCGTTGAGCTGGATGATGAGCTCGAGGCCATCTTCGCGAGCCTCGACCAGCTGACGATCGCCAAGGCGGCGAAGCTGGTGAAGGCCCTCGAGGATCGTTGGGGCGTCAGCGCCGCGGCTCCGGCTGCGGTCGCCGTTGCGGCCCCTGGCGGTGGCGGCGACGCCGGCGCCGAGGAAGAGCAGACGGCCTTCGACGTCGTGCTCAAGAGCCCCGGCCAGCAGAAGATCCAGGTCATCAAGGCGGTCCGCGCGGCCACCGGCCTGGGCCTCAAGGAGGCCAAGGCGCTGGTCGACAACGCCCCGAAGGCCGTCAAGGAGGGCATCTCCAAGGAAGATGCCGACAAGCTCGCCAAGGAGCTCTCCGACGCCGGCGCCGAGGTCGAGGTCAAGTAGACCCGCCGCGCCGATTCCGGCGCGATCCGACGCTTCCCACCGGCGGGGGCTCCCCGCCGGTGGTGCCCATCCGGGGCCGGACTGGCCCCGGTAACCTTGCAGAGGCCTCCCTCGGGGGTACTCTTTTCCGATCTGGCGGCGAAACACCGCCGGATTCTGCCGGAGCGGCTTCGTTAACGACTCCCCATCGGGCCGAGGGGAGGCGACAGCCTGAAGCCCCATCCGGGTGCGCGGCCTGAGCACCGTCACGAACGGTCACCTCTGGATCGGGCCGCCGCCACGTCACCACCGCGCCAATGGCGCCGCGGTGGGTCACGTGCCTCCCGATTGCCGTGGTGTCCGGGAGGTCAGTTGGATGAGCAAGACGAACGGCAATGGTGTCTCGGGGAATGGCGATCTGAAGGGCGCGGGACCGCGCGACCTCGGCTCGCTCCTCGGTGAGTCGAACGCGAGCCTGCCCGTCAAGGTCTTCGGCGGCAAGCGCGCCCACGCAGTTCCCCCGCTCTCGCATCTGCAGCTGTCGTCGTACTCGACGTTCCTGCAGGAAGACGTGCCGCCCGAGCACCGCAAGCAGGCCGGGCTCGAGAACGTCCTTCGCGAGGTGTTCCCCATCCCGTCCTACGACGGGACGATGGAGCTGCAGTACGTCGGCTACGACCTCGGCAGCCCGCGCTACACCCCCGACGAGTGCCGTGACCTCAAGCTCACCTACGGCCGCCCGTTCAAGGTCCGCGTGCGCCTCCAGAAGGAAGAGCCGGTCGAGGAGGACGTCTACCTCGGCGAGCTGCCGATCATGGTCGGCGGCGGCGAGTTCATCGTCAACGGCACCGAGCGCGTCATCGTCACCCAGCTGCACCGCTCGCCCGGTGTCGACTTCTCGGTCGAGGTGCACAGCAACGAGCGCAAGCTGCACTCCTGCTGGCTCATCCCCGAGCGCGGTAGCTGGATCGAGCTCAACGTCTCCAAGAAGGAGCTGCTCACGGTCCGCATCGACCAGTCGGGCAAGTTCCCCGCCACCATCCTGCTGCGCGCCATCAGCGAGGAGTACGGCACGGACGCGGATCTGATCCGCCTCTTCTACGACACCAAGTCCGTCAAGACGGGCGCGCGCAACTTCAAGCGCGCCGTGCTCGGTCGCCACAGCGTCATGCAGTACGCCGACGCGGACACGGGCGAGATCCTGGTCGACGCCCTCGAGCTCATCACGGACGACACCGTCGAGCGCCTCAAGCAGTCGAGCGTCGAGGCCGTCGAGTTCATCGTCGATCTCGACGATCCGCTCATCGTCAACACCCTGCGTGAGGACACCACCGAGTCCCACGAGGAGGCACTGCTCAAGATCTACGGCCGCCTGCGTCCGGGCAACCCGCCCCAGGTCGAGAAGGCCAAGGAGCTCTTCAAGGAGAAGTTCTTCGACGAGAGCCGTTACCGCCTCGGCAAGGTCGGTCGCTTCCGCCTCAACCGGAAGTTCAGCACGAGCTTCCCCGAGGACCTCCAGACGCTCACGAAGGAGGACCTCGTCGAGGCCGTCCGCTACCTGCTCAAGCTGCGCGCCGGCGAGGGCGAGGTGGATGACATCGATCACCTCGGCAACCGCCGCATCCGCACGATCGCGGAGCTGTGCGCCGACGAGATGCGCAAGGGCTTCCTGAAGCTGCGCCGCACCGCGCAGGAGCGCATGAACATCGAGGACTCCGACACGGTCACGCCGCGGTCGGTGATCAACTCGAAGACGATCTCCTCGGCGATCGACTACTTCTTCGGTCGCGGCGAGCTCTCGCAGGTGGTCGACCAGACCAACCCGCTCTCGCAGCTCAAGCACGAGCGTGGCCTCTCGGCGCTCGGCCCTGGCGGTCTGAACCGCAAGCGCGCCGGCTTCGAGGTGCGCGACGTGCACATCAGCCACTACGGCCGCATCTGCCCGATCGAGACGCCTGAGGGCACGAACATCGGTCTCATCTCGTCGCTCGCGATCTACAGCGGCGTCGACGAGTACGGCTTCCTGATCACGCCCTACCGGCGCGTGAAGGGCGGCAAGGTCAACCCCGAGATCATCTACCTGCGTGCGGACGAGGAGCTCGACCGCGTGCTCGCGCCGGCGGACACCGTCGTCGACGACAACGGCAACATCGTCGAGAAGACGATCCTCGGCCGGATGAACGACGACTTCCTGATGGTGAAGTCCACGGACGTCGAGTACATGGACGTCAGCGCCATGCAGCTCGTCGGCGTCTCGGCGTCGCTCATCCCGTTCCTCGAGCACGATGACGCCAACCGCGCGCTCATGGGCTCGAACATGCAGCGCCAGGCCGTGCCGCTGCTCAAGACCGACCCGCCGATCGTCGGCACGGGCATGGAGAAGGTCGTCGCGGCGAACTCCAGCATGGTCGTCAAGGCGAAGAACGCCGGCACCGTGCGCTACGTCGATGCCTACCGCATCGTCGTCGACGACGACGTCTACACCATGCGCAAGTTCGTCGGTCTGAACGAGCGCACCTGCCAGAACCAGAAGCCGATCGTCAACCTCGATGACAAGATCGAGGCCGGCCAGATCATCGCGGACGGCGCGGCGACCCAGCAGGGCGAGCTCGCGCTCGGCAAGAACGCGCTGATCGCCTTCATGACCTGGGACGGCTACAACTTCGAGGATGCGATCCTCGTGAGCGAAGGCCTCGTGCGCGACGACGCCTACACGTCGATCCACATCGACATGTTCGAGGTGGAGATTCGCGAGACGAAGCTTGGCCGCGAGGAGTTCACGAACGACATCCCGAACGTCTCGGAGCGCGCGCTGCGCAACCTGGACGACGAGGGCATCGTCCGCATCGGCACGCACGTGCGGCCGAGCGACATCCTGGTCGGCAAGGTCGCGCCGAAGAGCAAGAGCGAGCTCTCCCCCGAGGAGAAGCTGCTCCACGCCATCTTCGGCCGCGCCGGCGAGGACGTGAAGAACGACTCGCTGACCGTGCCCCCGGGCGTGAACGGCATCGTGATCGACACGAAGAAGTTCTCCCGCAAGGTGAACATCACCGAGGAGGAGCGAGCCGACAACCAGCGCAAGATCCGCGACGCGGAGAAGGCGTTCCAGCAGTCGTTCCGCAGCATCCTCGAGTCGCTCATCAACAAGATGGACGAGATGCTCGGCCGCAAGATGGTCGACCCGAAGACGCGCAAGCCCTTCACGGCCAACGGCGTCGAGGCGCTCCCGGAGCTCCGCGAGCTGCGTGAGCGGCTGGCCACGACCATCCGCGGTGCCGGCCTCAAGCCGGAGGATCCGTTCTATCACATCGCGCGCGACCACTTCCGTCGGGCCGACGATGCCGAGGCGTACAAGAACAAGGTCGTCAACCGCCTCTCGCGCGGTGACGAGCTGGCCACGGGCGTGCTCGAGGTCGTCAAGGTCTACCTGGCGACGCGGCGCAACCTGTCGGTCGGCGACAAGATGGCCGGCCGCCACGGCAACAAGGGCGTGATCAGCCGCATCCTGCCGATCGAGGACATGCCGTTCCTCGAGGACGGGACGCCGGTCGACATCGTGCTCAACCCGCTCGGCGTGCCGAGCCGTATGAACGTGGGGCAGATCCTCGAGACCCACCTGGGACTCGCGGCGAAGCTCCTCGGCCACCGCGTCGTGACCTCCGTCTTCGACGGCGCCAAGGAGGGCGACATCGAACGGATGTTGATGGACGCCGGGTTGCCACCGGACGGCAAGGTCCGACTGTTCGACGGTCGCACGGGTCGCCCGTTCGATCAGAACGTCACGGTCGGCTACATGTACATGCTGAAGCTGCACCACCTCGTGGATGAGAAGATCCACGCGCGTGCGACCGGCCCGTACAGCCTGATCACCCAGCAGCCGCTGGGCGGCAAGGCGCGGTTCGGCGGGCAGCGCTTCGGCGAGATGGAGGTGTGGGCGCTCGAAGCGTACGGCGCCGCCAACATCCTCCAGGAGCTTCTGACGGTGAAGTCCGACGACGTGGACGGCCGGATGAAGATCTACGAGTCGATGGTCAAGGGCGAGAACGTGCTGGAAGCCGGCACGCCCGTGTCCTTCGAGGTGCTCTGCAACGAAATCCGCGGTCTCGCGCTCAACATCGAGCTCGAGAAGAGCCGCCTCTAGGCCCTAAGCGGAAAGGATCGAACGATGATCGAGAGCATGTTCAACCGGGTGAACGACTACACCGCCGTCAAGGTCACCTTGACGTCCTCCGAGACGATCCGCTCGTGGTCGTACGGAGAGGTGAAGAAGCCCGAGACGATCAACTACCGCACCTACCGCTCCGAGAAGGACGGGCTCTTCTGCGAGCGCATCTTCGGTCCCGAGCGGGACTGGGAGTGCTTCTGCGGGAAGTACAAGGGCATCAAGCACAAGGGCATCATCTGCGACCGCTGCGGCGTCAAGGTGACGCACAGCCGCGTGCGCCGCAAGCGCATGGGGCACATCGCCCTCGCCGCGCCCATCGTGCATATCTGGTTCTTCAAGGCCATGCCGTCGCGTCTCGGCACGCTCCTGAAGATGAAGACGAGCAGCCTGGAGCGCGTCATCTACTTCCAGGACTACGTCGTCATCGACAAGGGCGACACGCCGCTTACCGACGCACAGCTGCTCACCGAGGAGCAGTACCGCGAGGCGCGTGAGAAGTACGGCGACTCGTTCCGGGCCGGCATGGGCGCCGAGGCGATCAAGCTCATGCTCCAGGACATGGACCTGGAGCGGCTGTCGCAGGAGCTGCGCGCCGACCTCGAGGCCACCCGCTCGAAGCAGAAGACGAAGGACCTGCTCAAGCGCCTGCGTACGGTCGAGGCCCTGCGCGACTCGGGCAACAAGCCCGAGTGGCTCGTGCTCGACGTGATCCCCGTGATCCCGCCGGACCTGCGTCCGCTCGTCCTGCTCGACTCGGGCAACTTCGCCACGTCGGACCTCAACGACCTCTACCGTCGTCTGATCAACCGCAACAACCGCCTGAAGAAGCTGCTCGACCTCAACGCCCCCGAGGTCATCATCCGCAACGAGAAGCGCATGCTTCAGCAGTCGGTGGACGCGCTGTTCGACAACGCGCGTTGCCGCCGCAGCGTGCTCGGCTCGAGCAACCGCCCGCTCAAGTCCCTCACGGACATGATCAAGGGCAAGCAGGGCCGCTTCCGCGAGAACCTGCTCGGCAAGCGCGTCGACTACAGCGCCCGCTCGGTGATCGTGGTCGGCCCGGACCTCAAGCTGCACCAGTGCGGCATGCCGAAGAAGATCGCGCTGGAGCTCTACCAGCCGTTCATCATCCGGCGCCTCAAGGAGCTCGGCTACGCCGACACGATCAAGTCGGCGAAGAAGATGCTCGAGCGCAAGGACGAGGAGGTCTGGGACATCCTCGAAGAGGTGACGCGCGAGCACCCGGTGCTCCTGAACCGTGCGCCGACGCTGCACCGCATGGGCATCCAGGCCTTCGAGCCGAAGCTCATCGAGGGCAACGCGATCCGGCTGCACCCGCTCGTCTGCACCGGCTTCAACGCCGACTTCGACGGTGACCAGATGGCCGTCCACCTGCCGCTCTCCTACGAGGCGCAGGTCGAGGCGACCACGCTGATGCTGTCCAGCAACAACATCTTCTCGCCCGCGCACGGCCGGCCGATCATCGCGCCGTCGCAGGACATCGTGCTCGGCATCTACTACCTGACGACCGACTTCCCGGTCGAGCAGACGAAGGTGCCGCGCTGCACGCATCGCAACGAGGTCTTCCTCGGCTACAGCGAGGGCAAGTTCCGCGTGCACGACAAGGTGATGCTGCGGATGGAAGAGGGGATGACGGTCGCGACCGGTCCCGGTCAGTGGGAAGCGCTGCCGATCATCGAGACGACCGTGGGTCGGGTGCTCTTCAACGACATCCTTCCCTTCGGCATGCCCTTCTACAACTACACGCTCAACAAGCGGAACCTGGGCGGGCTCATCAGCGACTGCCACAAGCTGCTGGGCAAGGGCTCGACGCTGCGCCTGCTCGACGACATCAAGGACATCGGCTTCAAGTCGGCCACCCGCGCCGGTCTCTCCTTCTCGAAGAACGACATGCGCGTTCCCGATGAGAAGACCGAGATCCTGGGCGAGGCCGAGGCCGAGGTGCGCGACATCGAGAAGCACCTGCGCCGCGGTGAGATCACGCGCAGCGAGCGCTACTCGAAGATCATCGACGTCTGGACCCGAGCTCGTGAAGAGGTCGGCCGCGTGATGATGAAGACGCTCATGAGCGACGAGCGCGACGGCGTCCGCTACCTCAACCCGGTGTACGCCATGGCGAACTCCGGTGCGCGTGGTTCGGTCGAGCAGATTCGCCAGCTGGCGGGTATGCGCGGTCTGATGGCGAAGCCGTCGGGCCGGATCATCGAGACGCCCATCAAGTCGAACTTCCGCGAAGGCCTGCACGTGCTCGAGTACTTCAGCTCGACGCACGGTGCGCGTAAGGGCCTGGCGGATACGGCGCTCAAGACGGCGGACTCGGGCTACCTGACCCGCAAGCTGTCGGACGTCGCGCAGAACGTCGTCATCGGCTCGCACGACTGCGGCACGCTGAACGGCATCAGCAAGGGCGTGATCTACAAGGGCGACAAGCTCGAGGTCTCGCTGGCGCAGGCCATCACCGGCCGTGTCGCCCGCGACACGATCATCGACGTCGTCACCGACGAGGTCGTCGTCCGCGAGGACGAGGTGATCACCGAGGAGATCGCGGCCCGCATCGAGGACATGGGCTATGAGAAGGTGCGCGTGCGCTCGCCGCTCACCTGCGAGGCCTCACGCGGCATCTGCCAGCTGTGCTACGGCATGGACCGGTCCCGCGGGCGCCTCGTCGAGCTCGGCATGGCGGTCGGCATCATCGCCGCCCAGTCCATCGGTGAGCCCGGCACGCAGCTCACGATGCGTACCTTCCACATCGGTGGAACGGCCACGCGCGGCGTCGAGGAGTCGGAGGTTCGCGCCACGACCAGCGGCGTCATCCGCTACCACGAGCTCAACGTGGTGGAGAGCGGCAAGAAGGAGTGGACCTGCATCAGCCGCAACGGCGAGATCCTCATCGAGGACGACCGCGGTCGCGAGCTCGATCGCTTCGTGGTGCCGCTCGGCGGCGTCGTGAAGGTGAAGGACGGCCAGACGATCAAGGAGAAGGCCGTTCTCTTCACCTGGGACCCCTTCAACGTGCCGATCCTGGCCGAGCGCGCCGGCGTCATCCGCTTCGACGACATCGTCGAGGGCAAGACGATGCGCGAGGAGGTCGATCCGGGCTCCGGCGTCAAGCGCCGCGTGATCATGGAGCACAAGGGCGATCTGCACCCGCAGGTCATCATCGAGGACGACAAGGGCACGCCCATCGCGCTGTATCCGATCCCGGAGAAGGCGCACCTCGAGGTGGACAGCGAGCAGGTGGTCGAGGCCGGTGCACTGCTGGCCAAGACGCCCCGCGAGGTCACGGGTACGCAGGACATCGTCGGTGGTCTCCCGCGTGTGACCGAGGTGTACGAGGCGCGCCGTCCGAAGGAGCCGGCGACGCTGGCCGAGATCGACGGCGTCGTGGAGCTCGGCGACAAGCGTCGCGGCAAGCGCATGATCCTGGTCAAGGCCGAGGGCGGTCAGGTGCACGAGCACCTCGTGCCGCACGGCAAGCACCTGCGCGTGCACTCGGGCGACCGGGTGCGGGCCGGTGACGCGCTCGTCGACGGGCCGCTCGTGCCGCACGACATCCTGCGCATCTCCGGTGTCGAGGCGCTGCAGGACTACCTGCTGGCCGAGGCGCAGAACGTCTACCGTCGCCAGAACGTGACGATCGACGACAAGCACCACGAGATCATCATCGGTCAGATGCTGCGCAAGGTGCGCGTCGAGGATCCGGGCGACACGGACCTCCTGCCGGGCGCGGTGGTGGACAAGTTCCGCTTCCGCCGGAAGAACAAGCGGGTCATCGAGGCGGGTGGTAAGCCCGCGCGCGCCGAGCCGCTGCTTCTGGGCATCACGAAGGCCTCGCTCCAGAGCGAGTCCTTCATCTCGGCCGCCTCCTTCCAGGAGACGACCAAGGTGCTCACCCAGGCCGCGCTCTCCGGCCGCGTCGACCACCTGGTCGGCCTGAAGGAGAACGTGATCCTCGGTCACCTGATCCCGGCCGGCACGGGCTTCGGCTCGTACCTCAAGACGCGGGTGCAGAAGAACATCCCGCTCGAGGAGTCGGTCGCCGGGTTCGCCGAGATGCCGGAGGACCTGGAGGCGCTCCAGGAGCTCAAGGACCTGCTCGGCGGCGGCGACGACCTGCTCGGCGGCGCAGCCACGGGCACCGCGGGCGGCTCGGACGAGCCCACCCCCGAGGGCTAGGCCCCATTTCACCCCCTGGGCGCCGGGATCCGTGGGATCCCGGCGCCCCGGAAACCGTTTCACGGCGGAGGCGCCCCCCGGGTACCTTCACCGGCTTCGCGCTCGATCCAGGGCCCGAAGTGCAGAGAGACCCTCCACCGCGTCGGTGGGGGTCGACCAGGAGTCCCGATGCCGACGATCAACCAGCTGGTTCGCAAGGGCCGCAAGCAGGTCCGCCGGAAGAGCAAAGCGCCCGTCCTTCAGGGGAACCCCCAGAAGCGCGGCGTCTGCCTCGCCGTGAAGACCCAGACGCCGAAGAAGCCGAACTCGGCGCTTCGCAAGATCGCTCGTGTCCGCCTGTCGAACGGTCGTGAGATCACGGCCTACATCCCGGGCGAGGGACACAACCTCCAGGAGCACAGCATCGTGCTCGTCCGTGGCGGCCGCGTGCGCGACCTGCCCGGTGTTCGCTACCACATCATCCGCGGCACGCTGGACTGCAGCGGCGTCGAGGGTCGTAAGCAGCAGCGTTCGAAGTACGGCCAGAAGCGGGACAAGTAGGAAGCACGATGGCAGGCAAGTACTACAGGAGCTTCGAGCACCTTCTCAAGCCCGACCCCGTCTACTCGGACATGAACGTGTCCAAGTTCATCAGCTACCTGATGCTGGACGGCAAGCGCTCGACCGCCGAGCGCATCTTCTACGACTCCCTCGATGTCATTGGCCAGCGCGTCAAGGACCGCGAGCCGATCGAGGTCTTCAAGCAGGCCGTCGAGAACATCAAGCCGATGGTCGAGGTGCGCAGCCGTCGTGTCGGTGGCGCCAACTACCAGGTCCCGGTCCAGGTCAACGCCAAGCGCCAGCGCGCGCTCGCGTTCCGCTGGATCCTCGAGGCCGCCCGCGGCAAGAAGGGCAAGCCGATGCGCGTCGCCCTCGCCGAGGAGCTCCTCGCCGGCTACAACCGCGAAGGCAACGCCTACATGAAGCGCGAGAACGCGCACAAGCAGGCGGAAGCCAACAAGGCGTTCGCCCACTTTGCTTGGTAGCGACGCGTAGCGTCGCCATCTGTGAGCCGGCCTCGATGCAATCGACGGCCGGCTCTTTCAATTTCCGGCCGTGCGTGCGTATCGTCGCGGCGTGGATGAGCTCCTGCCGACGCTGACGCTGCATCGGAACGACGACCTGCTGTGTCGCGTCCAATCTCCGCTCGACGATTGCCTGCTTGCACTCCACATCGAGGTCGAGCGCCACGCGGAGACCGGTGCGTCCGACGCCTACATGAGCGTGATCGGGAAGCTCGGTGAGACGTGGGAGCAGTTCCCGAACAAGGGAGATCGCCCGACCCGCGGCAGCCTGGACGGCCTGGCCCTAGGCGATCGGGTCCACGTGGCGCTGAGCCTGGAGCCGAAGCTCGATCCGCCCCATGTGGCCTGGCCCGTCGAGGACGGCCCTCGGCCTTCCTTTCCTTCGGACCTCTTCTTCGGGATCGCCCTGCGGGTCAATGGCGAGCCGTGGCGGACGGCTGGATACCGAGGGGACGGCAGCGTGGGCTGCATCCTTTCTTGGAGTACGGCACGCCAGGCGGGGGGCGATGCGCTCTTGTCACTCTCGGTAGGCGGGCTTCAGGGCGAGATGCACAGCACGTGGATCCGGGCGGACATGTGCGAGGGGGATGAGATCGAGGTCGAGATCGTGTCCGTCGAGGCCGTCGATCCCCCTGTGATGCGCTACGGCATGCGGGAAGAGGTCTGCCCGTGGGACCAGCCGGGCCTGGACCCGCGGGCATGACGGCGGGGGGCCTTCAGGGGGGCTAACAGGGGCGGTTCCCCGGGGTTCGCGGCTCGGGGACAGGCGATGCGGCGGGTAGCATGCCGCGACCATGGGAGGGTTCGGGCAGCACCGGTTTGCGCGCCTGATCCGGCTGGCCGTCGTGCTGGCCGGGGTCGTGCTGCTTGCCACGCCCGCGACGGCCGAAGAGCCGGGCGTCACGCCGCTCCGCCGAACCGTGATCGCGCTCTACGACGGACCCGACGATCCGGTCACGCCCGAGGCGGAGAACATGATCCACCAGACGGTGGAGATGCCCTGCAACTGGCTCGGCCTGGTGGTGCGCACCAAGCACGTCAAGGACGGGCCGCCGCCGGCGGCGTGGCTCGCCGACGCGCGCGCCGTGGTGACCTGGCTCCAGCAGCCCTACGAGATGCCCGAATGGGTGTGGCCTTGGCTGGAGAAGGAGGTGCCCGCGCGCCAGCTGCGCGTCGTGCACCTCGAAGCGCTCCCCGGCGAGGACGCCGACGACCCGAAGCAGCCGCGACTCTCGAAGTGGCTCGAGCCGTTCGGGATGGCGTGGAAGGACGGCTACACGGACGCCAAGGCGCGCATCGCCGTGGAGTTCGTGGCCGGCGACGCCTGCCGGCTCGAGTACGACCCGCGCCGCATCGCGACGCACACGGGGCCGTACAGCACGGCCGCGTCCAACCGGGTCTGGCTGAAGACGCGCGACCGCGAAGCGCCCGACGACGTGCGCACGCCGGTCGTCACGGGGCCGTGGGGGGGCATCGCGCTCAGCCCGTGGACCGTGATCGAGGGCTCCAAGGAAGGCGAGCGGCGCTGGGCCCTCGATCCCTTCCCGTTCTTCCGCGAAGCGCTGGGCATGCAGGGCGTGCCGGCGCCGGATCCGTCCGTGCTGTGGGGGCGGCGGCTCTTCGTCTTCCACGTGGACGGGGACGGCTTCGAGAGCATCTCGACCGTCGATGGCAAGTCGTTCTGCGGCGACATCTTCATCCCCGACGTGCTCGAGAAGTTCCGCATCCCTTGCACGATGTCGATCATCGTCGCGAGCCTCACGCCCGAGCTCGCGCCCGAGACGCCGACGAAGCGCATGCAGATCGCCAAGGCGATCTTTGCGCTGCCGTATGTCGAGGCGGCGAGCCACGGCACGCTGCACCCGTACAAGTGGAACGAGCCCTGGGGCCCGACGCCCGAGGACCTGGCGAAGTTCGGCTATCCGCGCCTCACGGGCTTCACATACAGCCCCGCGAGCGAGGTGCGGGACTCGATCCAGTTCATCCAGCGCTACCTCATGCCCGAGGGCGATGACGACGTGGGCATGCTCTGGACGGGAGACTGCGTACCGCCGCCCCCGGCCATCCAGGCCGCGGATGACCTGGGCGCCTGGAACATGAACGGCGGCACCTTCCGCTGGGATCCCGCCTACGACTCTGTGGGGTTCGTGACGCCGTGGATCCGCCGCGTCGGGGGCCGCATCCAGGTCTACGCCGGGGCCGCGAACGAGAACGAGTTCCCGGGGTTCTTCACCGACCACCCGGCTGCGTTCGGCAACATCGCGATCACGCTCGAGCGCACGGGGGGGAAGCGGATTCTCAAGCCGGCCAACGTCTACGCGCACTTCTACAGCGCGGAGCGTCCGGCCCGCCTGCGCGCCCTGCAGACGCTCATCCGCCGGTGGGCGTTCGAGGAAGAGACGCTCGTCGCGACGGCCTCAATGTACGCCGGCGCCGTCATGGGCGCGCTCGGCATGACGATCGATCGCACCGCCGCGGGCTGGCGCTTCGGAAACTACGGCGCGTGCCGGACGGTGCGCATCGACGGTGAGCGCCGGGCCGTGGACTTCGCGCGCAGCAAGGGCATTGCGGGTGCGCGAGAGATGAAGGGCGCGCTGTTCCTGCATCTCACCGGAGACACGGCGGAGGTCGTCCTCTCGGACCGCGTGCCCGGTCGCCTGCACGTGGTCGAGAGCAACCACGTCCTCACCGATGTCCGTCTCGACGAGCGGTCGCTCACGTTCATGAGCGAGGCCGACTACGTGGACCGTCGAGTCCTCGTGGGGGGCCTGCCGTTGGGCAGCAAGGCCACGCTCGTGGTCGGTGACGCGCGGCGGTCGCTCGAGGTCGGCGCCTACGGCCGTGTCCTGGTTCGCTTGGAGCCCGGTGGTCCGGATCGCGTGGAGGTGCGGCTCCCGTGAGGTTGCGTTGGTGGGAAGCCCTGCTGTTCGCGCTCGTGGCCATCGCTGCGATCGTCTTCCTCGTGCTCCCGCGCACGGGCTCCGAGGATCCGACCCCGCCCCCGGATCAGCCGGGGCCGGAGGTTCCGGGTGAACCGGACGAGCCCGACGAGCCCGACACGCCGGACGAGCCCGACACGCCGGACGAGCCCGACAAGCCGGACACGCCCGACGAGCCCGACGAACCGGACATGCCCGATGAGCCGGACACGCCGGACGAACCCGACAAGCCCGACGAACCGGACACCCCGGACGAGCCCGATACGCCGGAGCCGCCGAAGGAGGATCCGGTCCTTGCCGAGGCCCGCGCGGCGGGCGATGCCCGAGCGGCGATCCGCATCCTGGAGGCGGCCGATGAGACGCCCGAGCGCAAGAGCGCGCTGATCGGGCTGCGGTTCGAGATCGCGCGGTTCGGGACGGCGTTGCCCGCAGACCATCCGTTCCGCGAGGAGATCGAGGCGTCGTTCGCGCGCGCCCGCGAGGAGGCGAAGGCCTTCGACGACCGCTTCACGCAGCTGCGGAGTGCGGGCGAGGTCGCGCCCGATCTGCGTCTGCTGCTCGCCGACTATCAGATGGAGGGCTGGCTCGACGCGTTCTTCCGTCCGACGGACGAGAGCGCGATCCCGAGCGTGTCGACCGTCGACGAGCTGCCGCAGCAGGCTGACTTCGCCGCGGTGGCGGTGCTCGCCAGCTGGGCCGAGCGCACGCCCGCCCAGCGCGGACTGCTCGCGCTCACGCTGACCACGCGATACGAGCGTGAGGACCGGCCGCGGGCCCGGCTGCGTTGGCTCTTGCGCGCGTTCGAGGCCGAGCCCGGTCGCGTCGCGACGGTCGAGGAACTCTTGCGCGGGTACATCTCGCAGCAGCGCCTGAAGGAGGCGCTGGCCATCACGGGGGCCGTTCCGGCACCGGTCCCCGAGGCCATCTGGCGTCAACGCGCGATCCTCGGCGGCTACCTCTCCCTGCCCACCGTCGAGGCGGAGGCCTGGCTCAAGGTCCCGCGCGAGAAGCTCGAGGGCGGCTACCGGTCGCGCCTGCTCTCGCTGCTCACCTGGCTGGGGCGGAGCGAAGAGGCGCTGCCCTACGCCGTCGACGCCGCGCGGCAGCCCGGTGACGACCGCGCGTACGGCCCGGCGGTCGAGATCGCGCTGCAGTCGGGTCAGGTCGACCTGGCGCTCGAGCTCATGCTCGAGGCGGCCGGGCGCAGCACGGCGCCCCGGCCCTGGCGCGAGCGCTACGTCACCGTCTCGCTGCTCGACCTGCGCTACGAGTCTGCGATCGAAGAGCTCGACCGCCTGGTCGAGGACTTCCCCGACGGACGCTTCGAGAGCCTGCCCGGGCAGCCGGCATACGCCGTGCGCCTGGAAGAGCTCTACCGTTCGCGTTCCATGGACGACGCGCTCGTCGCGCACCTGGAGCGACAGATCACGCGCTCCGCCGATCCGGAGCTCAAGCAGCGCTACCGTGCGCAGCTGATCGACCTCTACGTCACGACCGGCAACCGTGAGCGCATCCGCCAGCTGCTTGCGACCTCGCTCGCCGAGAGCCGGACGGTGGCGGAGTTCCTCGCGGTCTATCCCACGGCTCGCGCCTACGGCGTCGAGGATGCGGAGGCGCAGGCGATCACGCTGCTGCGCGCGGGCGACGACACGGCGGTCGAGCGCACGCGCCTCTATGACGTCGTCGCGGACAAGCTCGACGACGACACGCAGCGCACGGTCCTCGAGTTCCTCCGCATCCGGCACCCCGAGCACGAGCCGATCCGCGAGCGGCTGCTGGCCGTGCTCGATCGCTCCGATCCCGTCGCCGCCGCGCAGCTCGAGGAAGAGCGCGCGCGCACCAACCCGGGGGACGTCGACGCGATCCGCGCCTGGGTCGAGCGCGCGGGCTGGGCCGAAGACAACGAGATGCAGATCCGGGCCCGCGAGGCCCTGCGCGAGCTCGTACCCGACGACGCGGAGAACCTCCTGCAGCTCGGCTACCTCCTGGGTGCGGTTGGCCGCAACGACGAGGCCGTGCGTATCTGGGAGGACCTGCTGGCGGAGCAGGGCCCCGAGTCCGAGGCGGCCGCGAACCTGGCGGAGACGCTCCTGGCGGCCAAGCGCTACGACGAGGCGCTGCCCTTGCTCGAAGCGCGGGCGCGGGCCGAGAACGCCACGCGCCAGGCGCGCGTGCGCTACGCCGAGGCTCTGATGGTCGCGGGCCGCAAGGACGAGGCGCTGATCGAGCGGCGCGCGCTTGCCGAGGCGCCGGATGCGACGCCGGAAGACGGCGCGGCCTACGCCGACCTCCTGCTGGATCTCGAGGACTACGACGAGGCGCGGCGGGTGCTCGAGCGCGCGCTGGCCCGAAACCCCGACAACGGACGCGTGCTCCTGCGCCTCGCGCAGTCCTACGCCTGGGACGGGGCCTACGACAGCGCGATCCCGCTGCTGGAGCGCCGCATCGCGCTCGCGGCGTCGGACAGCACGCCCGACCAGCGCAGCGATCGCACCGAGGCGATGTTCATCCTGGGCGAGATCCGCTGGGCGCTCGTGACCAAGAACATGGCGCGCACCCAGTTCCGGCGCGCGCTCGCCCGCATCGAGGCGGCGCCCGACCCGACGCGCATGGAGCGCGCGATGCGGGCCAAGATCCACGGCCGGCTCGACAACGTGGCCGAGGCCGTCAGGAGCTACGAGGCGCTGATCGCCGAGCAGCCCGAGGACATCGACATCCGCCTCGACTTGGTCGACACGCTGCTTGCTGCCGATCGGGTTCGCGAAGCGCGCACGCGCTTCGAGGAAGCGAAGCCGGTGCAGCCCGAGGATCGCCGCGTGCGCCGTTCGGACGCCGCCGTGAAGATGAAGGAGAAGCGCTACGAGGGCGCCGTGCGCGACCTCGAATCGCTGATCGACGAGGGCCCGCGGACGTCCTCGCTGCACGCCGATCACGGCACGGCCCTCCGCGAGGCGGGGCGCTACCGCGATGCGGCGTTCGCCTACGCGGCCGCGATCCGCGCCGGCGGTGAGGCCGACTTCCTGAAGCGGGCTCTCCGGGACCTGCGGTTCGACCTGGGGCCGCGTGCCTCCGCCATCGGCTACTACCGCTTCGCCGGCGACGACGACTGGTCTCGCGTGGGGGCGGAGGGCGTGTACGCCCTGTGCCCGTGCGACCGGATCACGCTCGCGCTGAAGGCCGAGTACGCGCGGTACTCCGGGTTCCAGGAGCAGTCCCAGCGCGAGGCGCGCGACGAGTTCGGGATCATCACGCCCGAGGTGCGCTGGCGCTACAGCCGCCGCAACGAGGTCTTCCTCGCGCCGGAGCTCTACATCGATCGCAAGGCGGGCCCGGACGTGGGCGTGCGCGCCGGTGTCCGGATCCTCGAGAGCGACCCCTACGGAACCCTACGCCTCGAGGGGCGCTACGACGTCCTCATGGAGGAGACGGGTGCGTCCCCGGCACTCGGCGGGCGCAAGCGGGGCGTCGCCGTGGAGGGCTACCGGGAGCTCGGCGACTGGCATTGGATCGCCGGTGCAGCCTCCTACGACCGCATCTCCGTGATCGATCCCACCCAGGGCCGAACGTCCGATGGGTGGGCCACCTGGCGGGCCGAGATCGGGCAGAAGTTCTCCGAATCCGAGCCGCCCTTCCTCGCCGGCCGTCTCGTCTACAGCGGGACAGCCCTTTTGGACGATAGATCCACAGCCCAGGTCGTGCCGTTGGGCAAGCGGTTCGACTTTCTGATTGCGGTCATGCGCGCTCAGAGGAACTGGGAACAGGTGGTAGATGCGACCTTCGAGGTCTACGCAGGGCTCGACCTGCGCGTCCAGGGATTCGTCTGGGGCGCGGAAGGACGACTGCGTACCGACCTCTGGGCCGGATTCGGGCTCGAGCTCCGCGCGGGCTACGGAAACCAGGACAGATTCCAGGACGGCGAGTCGGGTCACGTCGACCTCCGACTCGACATCTGGTTCTAGATGGCGTGCTGCACATTGGCTGCGGGACGTCCTCTTCCTGTTCGCGCTCTTCGTCCTCATTGAAGCGACGCTGACGCCCGGTCCCGTAGGCCACTTCGGCCTGCATCCCCATCCCTATTGGCTGATCGTGCTCGGCATGGCCGCCGCGCACGGGACGATTGCGGGCCTCACCAGCGCCTTCATCGCGGTCGGCATCCAGATCCTGGGGCTTTCGCCTGAGCACGGTCTCGGCGGGGCCATCGGGCTCATCTTCGCCGAGCCCCAGTCGACCCTTCTCTTCCTCTTCGGCGGGTTCCTCGTGGGCGAGATCCACGACGCGCACGCCAGACGATTCCACAACGCCACAGCCGAGCTCGAAGCGGCGCAACGGGATGCGCGCCGCCTCTCATACGAGCGCGAGACGCTGCTCACGGCGCTGCACCGGCTCAAGAAGCGCATCGAAGAGCAGCCGGTCCACCTGGCCAACCTGATCGAGAGCTCCGCGAAGCTCCAGCAAGGCCCATCGGACGACCTCTATCCGATGCTCCTGGACCTGGTGAACAAGAACTGCGGCGCATCGAAGGCCAGCGTGTGGCTGGTCGATGCGCAAGGACGGCTCGGTCTCGCCGCCGAGCGCGGATGGGTCCAGGGCGAGCGACTCGATCGCATCGCCCACTATGCGCAGAGTGACCTCATCGCCTTCGCGATCCGCATGCGATGCGAGATCAAGGCGTTCGAGTTCGGCTCGCGGGTCCAGCCCGGCGACCCGCTCTTCGTTGCACCCCTGGAAGCCCCCGACGGCAGCCTGCACGGCCTGCTCGTCGTCGACGAGATCCCCTCGCGCCTGGTGAGCCCGGGCGCGGCGGCCGTCTTCTTCGGCATCGCCGAGTGGGCGAGCACGACCCTGGCCGTGAAGGGGTGGGGCTCTCAGGCCGACGACGCCGTCGGACTCAGGCCCGTGCGCGGGGAGGCCGACCTCAGCGAGCGCCTCCGCGTGGAGTTCGACCGGACCACGCGCTACGGCACGCCGCTCAGCGTGGCCATCGTGCAGGTCGCCGGCTGGCGCTACCGCTCGACCGCGGCGCGCGACGAGCTCGAGCGGGCGCTGGTCCACGAGCTCTCGCCGGTGCTCGAGGATCGCGAGCTGTACCGCTTCGGGCACCCGGGCTGCTACGTGCTCGTGATGTCCGGCGTCGATGCCGGCTACGACGGCGCGGACCTCAAGCTCGAGGGTGAGACGCGGCCCGACACGACGCTGCGCATCGAGAGCCGCCTGCTCGGTGTCGACTCAGAGGCGCCCGACCTGCACTCGTTCATCGAGCGCATGGATGCGCACTTCCGCGAGCACGCGGCGCAGCCCTTCGAAGACGACGTTCCCCTGCTCGTGCCGCCGCTCGGCGAGCTGGGTGATCTCGATGGGCTGCTGCGTCGCCTGCGCGTCGAGGCGCGCGTCGCACAGGAGACGGGCGCGCCCTGTCACCTCGCCATCTTCCACGGCGTCTCGCCCGACGGCGGTCGTCCGTGGCCCACCGGTGCACGCCAGGCGCTCGAGCAGCTGCGCCCCTCTGACGGCCTGTACTGGTTCGACCCCGATTCCCTGGTCCTCCTGATGCCGAACACGGATCGCGATAGCGCGGACGTAGCGGCTGCACGTGTCCTCGCAGTGTTGCGGGACGCGGGTGGACCTGAACTCTCACTGATTCCGGAACCCCAAATCGTTGCATGCGAGGCCGAGGGACTTGCCCCCCTCACCTTGCTCCAGCTCGTGGAGGCGGACGAATGACCGGCCGCGCGATCACGGCACGCATGGGATGTGCACTGGCCACCTGGGTGGACACCCTTGCTGTTGTGTTGGCATGGGCTGGTCCCAGCGCCACTTTGGCGCTGGCGGCCGCTCTCCACGGGCTGGCAACGTACCTTTCGGGGTGGGTACCGGAGTCAGCGCGCGTCGCTCAGCGAAGTGAGGCGAAACGACAGCTCGCAAGAGTCATGACCTTGTGCGTACCTGTCGTTGGACCGATGCTCGCCTGGGCGACGCGCAACCATCACGCCGGCTCCCGGAGCCATGAGCGTGCGCAGCTAGCGCGCTTCCACGCTCAGTTCCTGGAGCCGGAGGAACCGCGCCCGGAGCGCAGCCCGTTCACGGGCGAGTTCGAGCGCGACATCGAGGTGCTGACGGACGCGGAGAGCTACAGCGCGATCCTCGAGTTCGGCACACCCGACCACAAGCGGAGTGCGCTCCGGCGGCTGGCCGACCTCGGCGAGCCGCAGCACATCCGCTTGCTGCGGCAGTGTCTCGGCGCCTCCGATCCGGAGATCCGGCTCTTCGCCTACGGCCAGCTCGAGGGCATCGAGCAGCGGCTCTGCGAGGTGTTGGACGCTGCGCGCATCGACTTCGAGGAGCACCCGGACGATCCGGCGATGCGCGCGGCCTACGCCGACGCGCATGCCGCCCTGGCGTCCTGTGGTGCGCTCGATGAGTCCATGTCGCAGTGGCACGACGCCGAGGCCGAGCGCGTACGCAGCGCGCTGGTGGACGCCGCCACCGCACCGGCTGCGGCCGAAGGCGGGGCCGAGGGCGAGGAGGCGCCGGCGGCGCTCCTGCGCACACAGGCCGAAGAGGCCTTCGCACAGCGCGACTTCGACACGGTCCGGCGCCTCGCCGAGGAGCTCCTCCAGCGCGGCGAGGAGCTGCCGGGCTGGTTGGACTACGTCGCCGGTGACCAACGGGAGGGTGCGGCATGAAGAAGGCCGACGTCTGCCTGATCCTCGAAGGCACGTACCCGTTCGTGACGGGCGGCGTGTCGTCGTGGGTGCATCGCCTCGTCACGCGCATCGACGACCTGACGTTCAGCGTGCTGCACCTGAGCCCGAGCAAGGGCGCGTACCCGAACGGGCCCAAGTACGAGCTGCCCAAGAACCTCGTGGACGTGCGCGAGGTCTACCTCCAGCCGGAGGACGAGATCGAGCGCGGCGCCAAGGCGGACAACCGCGACTGGCGCCCCGTGATCCGGCGCTTCCAGAAGATGATGAAGGATCTGCGCGAGGGCGCATCCGGTGCCTTCGACCAGTTCTTCAAGGCGGTCAACGAGGAGGAGGACATCCTCCAGCTCAAGCGCGCGCTCCTGGACTCGCCCGAGGGCTGGGAGGTGATGCTCGAGACCTACAAGGCCGAGGCCGGCGACGAGGGGCTGCTCCAGTTCTTCTGGACCTGGCGCTTTGCGCTCCTGCCGCTCGTGAACGTCCTGACCGCGAAGCTACCGCCGGCGCGTTGCTATCACACGGTGTGCACCGGCTACGCCGGCATCCTGGCCGCCGGCGCGAAGCTGCGCCAGCAGCGCCCGATGTTCCTCACCGAGCACGGCATCTATGCCAAGGAGCGCCGGATCGACATCCAGCGTGCGACCTGGATCCCCGGTGGGGAGATCGACAGCCGCGTGTCGATGCGCGACGTCCCGTACTTCAAGCGCTTCTGGATGCGTCAGTTCGCGATGATGAGCCGCGTCTGCTACGAGCACGCGGACGAGATCTACACGCTCTACGAGGGCAACAAGCTGCTGCAGGTCGATGACGGCGCGGATCCCGAGCGCGTCTTCGTGGTGCCGAACGGCATCGACCTCTCGCGCTTCAAGGTGAAGCCCGACGATCCGCCGGGCAAGCGCCCGCTGACCGTCGGCTTCATCGGCCGGGTCTGTCCCATCAAGGACGTGCGCACGTTGCTCCGCACGGCGCGGCTCGTGCTCGACAAGATGCCCGACGTCCGCTTCCGGGTGATGGGTCCGGCCGACGAGGACCCGGAGTACGCCGAGGCGTGTGTGAACATGGCCGCGGCGCTCCGGCTCGGGGACAACGTCACCTTCGACGGCTCGGTGAACGTGATCGAGGAGCTGCCCAAGGTCGACGTGTGCGTCCTCTCGAGCATCTCGGAGGCGCAGCCGCTCGTCATCCTCGAGGCGGGGGCCGTCGGCGTGCCGACCGTCGCCACCGACGTGGGCTCGTGCAGCGAGCTGCTCTTCGGCCGCTTGCCCGCGGACCGCGAGCTCGGCAAGGGCGGCCGCGTGGTCCCGATCTACAACCCGGGCGCGCTGGCCGAGGCGCTGCTCGAGGTGCTCGGCGACGACGCGCTGCGCAAGCAGATGAGCAAGACGATGCGCGCGCGCGTCGAGCAGTACTACGACGAGCAGGACATGGTCAACCGCTACGCGGAGATCTATCGCCGCCACGCGAACGCGAAGGGGGTCGCCTGAAATGGCCGGCATCGGGTTCGAGCTCAGGCGCATGATCCGCGACGAGGGCGACCTGCTCTCGCGTGTGCGCGGCTACGCGTCCGCCGGGCTCGTGGCAGCCGGCCCGTGGATCATGACGATCATCACGCTGAGCATCGTCACGGTGTTCGCGCCCTTCTTCGCGGACCGCGTCGAGTACGAGGCGTTCCGCGCGCTCGTCACCTACGGCTTCGCGTTCAGCCTCGTCGTGGTGGGCGTCGTGCAGATGTCCTTCACGCGTCGCATCGCCGACCTGCTCTTCGCGAAGCGCTACGAGCGCGTCCTGCCCGCCTTCGCGGCGGCGTTCAAGTGGACGGCCGTCGTGCAGGTCGTCATCGGCGTCTTCTTCGCGATCGTCTCGGGCATGTCCGCCTCGCTCGCGCTCGTGAGCGTCGCGCTCTACGTCATCATGAGCTTGACGTGGGTGGCGCTCTTGTGGCTCAGCGCCACGAAGGACTTCAACGCCGTGCTGTGGGCGTACGCGAAGGGCAGCCTGCTCTCGCTGCTCGCCATGGCCGTCTTGGGATTCAACATCCTCGAGATCCCGGGCCTCGGTGGCACGGCGGCCTTGATCGCCGGCTATGCGGCGGGCCAGGGACTGACGCTCGCGCTGCTGGTGGTGAGCATCGTGCGCGAGATGGACGTGGGCGGCGTGCCCGACAACTCGATCCTGATGAGCATGAAGACGTACCCGCGCCTCGTGCTGATCGGGCTCTTCTACAACGCCGGGATCTGGATCGATCAGATCGTGTTCTGGTCGGCGGACGGGGTGTCGGTACTGCCGCTCGTGAACATCCATCCGATGTACGACACGTGCCGCTTCTTCGCGTACCTCACGGTGATGCCGGCGTTGGTGATGAACCTGGTGCTCGTGGAGACGGACTTCTACGAGGGCTACCGCAGCTTCTACGGGTCGATCCTGCACGACTTCCCGCTGAAGGAGGTCCACTCGCGCAAGACGCACATGCTGGAGACGCTCCGGTGGGGGACCATCCGGCTCGTCCGCATGCAGGGGGCGGTCACGTTCGCCGTGCTGATCTTCGCGCCGCAGATCGTGGCGATGCTGGGGCTGCCACCCGATGCGGCGCCGGTGTTCCGGGCGTGCTGCCTGGGCTCGTTCTTCCACGTGCTGTTGCTCGTGACCGTGCTGATCCTCCTGTACTTCGACCTGCGCGCGGAGGCGCTCGTGACGGCGGGCATCTTCCTGATGGGCAACGCGGTGCTGGCATTCTGGAGCCTCGACAACGGCACGCATTACTACGGCGTGGGCTACGCGATCGCATCGCTGATGGGCCTTGCGGTGGGCTATCTGTTCCTCTACCAGCGCTCCGCGGTGCTCGAGTTCCTGGCCTTCACGAAACGGCCGGCGGCGGACATCCCGCCGAAGGACGTACCCGAACAATTCACGTAGGTCGCGGACTGAGACGCGAAGGCCGGATTGGGCGGCGGGGCACGTGCGCCATCCCGCTGCGGCACTTGCGCGGATCCCGTACCATGGTCCTCTTGTGACGTCCGTTGGAGCATGAGATGGCCAAGGAGCAACAGGCGACCACGCCGGACATTGGGGGGATCAGCGAGGTCCGCGAGATCCTCTTCGGCGCGCGGTTCCGCGAGGTGCTTACGAAGATCGGTGACGTCGAGCGGATCCTCAAGGAGGAGCTCGGCAGTCTCCGCGAGCAGCTCCAGGGAGAGCTGAAGCAGGTCGCGACGGATGGGCAGGCGCAGGACGACGCGCTCGACGCGCGCGTGGACGCTGCGCTCGAGCGCATCGACGCCGTGGACAAGGACAGCGGTAAGGCGCTCGACGACGCACGCGCCGCGCTCGAGAAGCAGGTGCGCGAGATGACTGCGCGTCTGACGCACGAGGCCGACACGCTGCGTAGCGAGAAGGTGAGCCGCGAGCAGCTGGGCCAGATGCTCGTCGAGATGGGACGCCAGCTCGCGAACGAGCCGGCGAAGGCGCCCGCGGAGTAGACGTGACGCCGGACGGCACGCAGCAGAAGCCCCGCAAGCGAGGTGCGAAGTCCCCCGCGAAGGGGACCTCCGACCTCGACCTGCTGCGCCAGATCCTCGTCGGCACCAACCATCTCGAGGTCCGTGAAGTCCGCGATCGGGTGATCGACCCGGAGCGCCGGGCCAAGGACGTGGGCGAGGTGCTCGCACGCGCGATCGTCATCCGCTCCAAGGAGGATGGTCAGCTCGCCGCCGCGATGCGGCCCACGATCGAGGCGACGCTCAGCGACTCCGTGCGCCGCAACCCGCAGGCGATCGTCGACGTGATCTTCCCGATCATCGGTCCGGCGATCCGCAAGGCAATCTCGCAGTCGATGGCCTCGATGGTGGGCTCCATCAACCGCACCGTCGAGTCGGCGTTCACCTTCCGTGGCCTCAAGTGGCGCATCCAGGCCTGGCGCACGGGCAAGTCCTATGGCGAGATCGCGCTCTCGCACAACCTCGTCTATCGCGTCGAGCAGATGTTCCTGATCCACCGGAAGAGCGGCTTGCTCATCCAGCAGCTCACGAACACGGGCGAGGATGCGGAGGAGCCCGAGGTCGTCTCGGCGATGCTCACGGCGATCCGCGACTTCGTGCACGATTCCTTCGACGTGGAGGAAGGCAGTGGGCTCGACACCTTCCGCGTGGGCGACCTGAACCTGCTGATCGAGCAGGGCTCGGGGGCCATCCTCGCGGCCGTGGTGCGCGGCATCCCGCCGCCGCAGCTGCGGCCCAAGCTGGTCGAGGCGGTCGAGACGATCCACGCCGACTACCAGGTACCGCTCGCGGGCTTCGAGGGAGATCCCTCCGAGTTCGCGGGCGTGGAGGCGGTGCTCGAGGAGTGCCTGCTGGAGCAGCGCAAGGAGAAGAAGGAGCGCACGGTCTCGTCCTTCCTGTTCTGGACGCTGGTGTTCGGCGGGATCATCGCGCTCATCTCCTGGTGGGTGGTCGCGACCACGCGCGCCGCCGAGCGGCGCGACAGCTGGAACGCCTACCTCGAAGCACTGCGCGACGAGCCCGGCATCGTGGTGACCTGGGCCAGCGACTCCGACGGGGCGCTGCATGCGCGTGGCCTGCGCGATCCGATGGCGCGCGAGCCGATCACGCTGCTCGAAGGCATCGAGCTCCCCGAGAACGAGATCGCGCTGACCTTCGACCCGTATCACGCGTCGCACGAACCCTTCGTGCTCGAGCGGATCACCAAGGCGCTGCGCCCGTTGCCGACGATCACGTTGACGCTCGAGGACGGCACCCTGCGCGTGGCGGGGCGCGCCCCGCACCGCTGGATCGAGGCGGCGCGCCGCACCGCACCGATCGCGGTCGGCGTCGAGACGCTCGACCTCTCCGCCGTCGTCGGGGACGGACGCCTCGACGCGATCATCGATCTGCGCAAGGCGGTCGAGGCCGCCGTGTGGATGGCGCCCGCGGAGGCCGACTTCGACGCCAAGGCCGCCGAGCTGCTCGGGTCGATGAAGGCGCTCACGTCCGGCTCCGAGGACGCGGGCTTGCTCGCTCGGTTGCGCGTCGTCTACGCGGGCGACGGCACCGACACGCTCGCGCGACGCCTGTTCGACTACCTGAAGCGTCGCGGCCAACCCGTCACCGGCGCGTTCCCCGCCTCCGAAGATGCCGCTGCCGAACCGGCGAGCATCCGCGTAGTCTGCGAACTCCGGCCCGTGCCCGCCGGGGGAGACAGCGACAAGTGAAGCAGAAGAAGATCTGCATGCTCGGCGCGTTCGCGGTTGGCAAGACGAGCCTCGTGGCGCGCTACGTCCAGGGGCGCTACAGCGAGAAGTACCTGACGACCGTCGGCGTGAAGATCGACCGCAAGGACGTCACGGTCGACGGCGAGACGACGCGCCTCGTGATCTGGGACATCCAGGGCGAGGACGACGAGCAGGCGATCAAGCCGAGCTACATCGACAGCGCCCACGCCTGCCTGTTGGTCGTCGACGGTACGCGCCCCGAGACGCTGGCGGTCGCGCGCCGGCTCAAGTCGTGGGCCGAGGCGCACCTCGGCGAGATCCCCATGGTCATGCTCCTCAACAAGAGCGACCTCACCTCCGACTGGCGCCTGCGTGACGAGGACCTGCAGGGGCCGAACCGGCCCGGGTGCCGCGTGATCCAGTCCAGCGCCAAGACCGGCGACGGTGTCGACGACGCGTTCGCGGTGCTCGTGGAGAAGCTGGTGGAGGCCCGCTGATGGGCGTCCCTTCCGAGCTGGCGGCCTACTGGCAGGCGGTCACCCTCGAGCGCCGGACCCCGGCGTGGATCGACATCGCGCCCGACGGGACCGTCCGCAGTGCCGGCGGCGACCTCGACCGCTACGGGCTGGCGCCGCTCGCCGCGGGCGACCGCGCCCAGGACGCGCTGCCGTTCCTCGTCGGCCAGACGCCTGCGGGCGGGGAGGGGTTCGCCCTCCCGTTCGTCCAGATGGGGGAGTCGCTCCCGGCCGAGGTGCACGTCATTCCCCACGAGGGCGGCACGCGCGTGCTCATGCTCGACGTGGCGATGAAGCTGCTCGAGCGCCAGGCCGAGCAGCAGCGCCGCCACGAGGCCGCCTTGCGGATGCGCGAGGACCTGGAGCGTGACGCCAGCGGCTTCGCCGACGCCCTCGGCGTGCTCGTGCTGCAGCAGGCCGGCGAGGACGCGTTCCGTCCCTTCGCGCGCGTCCCGGCGTGGGCCCGCGAGCTCCTCCCCGACACCGGGCGCGTGGTGCTGGCGGAGACGTTCCCCTACCTCGAGAGCTTCGTGTCGCAGGCCGAGGAGGTGTGGGAGCGCCGGGCCAGCGGGCTGGCGCACTCCGGTCCCTGGACCCAGAGCGGCGCGTTCGGCTCCGACCTGCACCTCGAGGCGACGGCGATGTACCTGTCGCCCGTCGGCCCGGTGCTGCTCGTCGAGCTCCTTGGCGACCAGTACTGGCAGCGGCAGCGTGCCCTGCAGCTCGCCCGCGACCGGCGCCTGGCGCTCGACGACCTGCGGCGCCAGCAGGACCAGCGCGAGGTGCTGCTGCACACGATCGTGCACGACCTCAAGGGCCCCCTGACCGGCATCGTCGGCGCCGTCGACCTGCTCGGGAAGACGGCGGGCCTGCCGGAGGCCGCCAAGCCGATGCTCCACACGGCCCGGCGCGGCTGTCAGAAGCAGCAAGGGCTGATCGAGGACATCGCCGCAGTGTTCCGCGAGACGGGCGGCCTCGGGGAGGGCAAGGGCGAGATCGAGGTCCTGCCGCTGTCCGAGTGTGCGCGCGAGGTCGCCGCGTACATGGAGCCCGGCTTCACGAGCATCGAGCGGGAGATCCACATCGCCGTCGACGAGGACGCCGAGGACGTGCTCGTGCACGGCAACGCCAGCCGCATCGAGCGCGTCTTCGCGAACCTGCTCGAGAACGCCCGTCGGCACACCCCACGCGGGGGGCGCGTGACGGTGCGCGTCTCGCGGCGGCGCGAGTGCCTCGTCGTGCGCGTCGAGAACGAGGGCGACGAGGTGCCCGACGACCTGCGCGACAACCTCTTCGACCGGTTCGTGAGCGGCACGGGCGGGGGGACCTCGGGCCTCGGCCTCTACTACTGCCGCATCACGGTCGAGCGCTGGGGCGGCTCCATCCACTACGAGCCACTCGAAGGCGGCGGGGCGGTCTTCGTCTTCAAGCTGCCCGTCGCGTAAGGGCGCGTCGCCCCTTCGTCCGGTGCAGGTTCCCGCGTAGCATCACGCGCCGCATGGAACCGCCAACCGCCAAGCCGCCAGCCGCCAAGCTCGAGAACCTGCGCAACTTCGGCATCGTCGCGCACATCGACGCGGGCAAGACGACGACCACCGAGCGGATCCTCTTCTACACGGGCAAGGAGCACGCGATCGGCGAGGTCCACGAGGGGTCCGCGAAGATGGACTACCTCGAGGAGGAGCAGGAGCGCGGGATCACGATCACCGCTGCAGCCACCACGATCCGGTGGGGCGGCTCCACGCTCAACCTGATCGACACCCCCGGCCACGTGGACTTCACGGCCGAGGTCGAGCGCAGCCTGCGCGTGCTCGACGGCGCGGTCGTCGTCTTCGACGGCGTGCACGGCGTCGAGGCCCAGTCCGAGACGGTTTGGCGCCAGGCCGACCACTACGGCGTCCCGCGCCTCTGCTTCATCAACAAGATGGACCGCGGCGGCGCCGACTACGACCACTCGGTCGAGACGATCCAGAGCCGCCTGGGCGGGCGCACCGTGCCCCTGACCGTCCCCGTGGGCGCGGCGACGGAGTTCCGGGGCATCGTCGACCTCATCACGCGGGAGTTTCTCACGTTCGAGGGCGAGCAGGGCGAGACCGTCGTGCGCGCGCCGATCCCGGATGCCGTGGCCGACGAGATGGAGCTGCGCCGGGGTGAGCTGATCGAGGGTCTGGCGGACTTCTCCGACGAGATCGCCGAGGTGTACCTCGAGGGCGGCGAGCCCACCGAGGCGCAGATCCACAAGGCGCTGCGCGAGGCGGTGCTCACCGCGAGGCTCTTCCCCGTCCTCGCCGGGACGGCGCTCAAGAACGCGGGTGTCCAGCCGCTCCTGGACGCGGTCGTGGCCTACCTCCCGAGCCCGCTCGACGTGGGCGCGGTCGAGGGCCACGTCCCCGGCAAGCCGGACAAGGTCATTGCGCGCAAGCCCGACGCCAAGGAGCCGCTCTGCGCCCTGGCCTTCAAGATCATCACGGACCGCCACGGCGACCTGGTCTTCGCGCGCATCTACTCGGGCACGCTCAAGCAGGGCAAGGGCATGTTCAACCCGCGCCTGGGCAAGCACGAGCGGGCGATGCGGATCCTGCGGATGCACGCCGAGGAGCGCCAGCAGCTGGAGACCGCGGAGGCCGGCGACATCGTCGCCCTCGTGGGCCTCAAGCAGACCGCCACGGGCGACACGCTCTGCGACAAGGCGGATCCGATCGCGCTGGAGTCGATCGCCTTCCCCGAGCCCGTCATCTCCATGGCGATCGAGCCCAAGAGCACGGCCGACCGCACCAAGATGGACGAGTGCCTCGGGAAGATGGCCCGGGAGGATCCGACCTTCCGGGTCCGGACGGACGACGAGACCGGCCAGACGATCATCGCGGGGATGGGGGAGCTGCACCTCGAGGTGCTGAAGAACCGCCTCCTGCGCGACTTCAAGGTCCAGGCGAACGTCGGAAACCCCCGTGTGGCCCACCGTTACACCGTTCGCGGCGAGGGCCGGGCGAGCCACACCTTCGAGCGCCTGATCGCCGGGGTGGAGCAGACGGCGACCGTCGAGCTCACGGTCCGGCCCGGGGCCGAGGGCTCGGGCGTCGTCTTCCGCGCCGAGGCGCCACCCGAGACCGTGCCGCCGAGCTTCGTCCCGTCCGTGGAGGAGGGGGCCCGGTTCGCGGCCGATGGCGGCCTGGATCTGGGCTTTCCGGTCATCGACGTGGAGGTCGTCCTGGTTGGTGGGCGGGCCCACGAGACGGACAGCACCGATGTGGCCTTCCAGGCCGCGGCCGGCGAGGCCTTCCGCGAGGCCTGCGAGGCGGGCGGGGTGATGATCCTCGAGCCCCTGATGCACGTCGCGGTCTCCACCCCGATGGACTTCGTGGGGCCGGTCTCTTCCGACCTGATCCGGCGCGGCGCCCACCTCGAGGGTGACGAGCTCCAGGGGGACCTGCGCCTCATCCGGGGCACGGTGGCCCTGCGCGAGATGTTCGGCTACTCGACGACCGTCCGGTCCCTCACCCAGGGGCGGGCGGGGTACTCGATGGAGCCCGCGGGATGGCGCGAGGTCCCCGCGGCAGAGGCCAAGCGGCTGCTGTTTTTGGACTAGCGAGCCCCGGAAATCCCCCTCGCCCCGCCTGGGCAAGCGGCGCCGTGCGCCTAACATCACGCCCTTCGCGTCCATTTTCCGGTGCGTGTCCCTGAAGGACAGACCTCCGGAATGAGTCGGCCCCGGCCGGCGCCGGAAGCGAAACCCGAGCACTCGATCCCGTCCGCGGGGGCGCCCTGCCTCCGGTGCGGTCCGAGCGCGTAACCGAGTACCGAGCGCCGAGGGGCGAGCAGGAACCGATGAGCAGTCCGAACATCAAGATCCGGATGGAGGCCTACGACCACGAGGCGCTCGACAAGAGCGCTGCCGAGCTGGTCGACACGGCCAAGCGGACGGGCGCGCGCGTGCGCGGCCCGATCCCGCTTCCTACGCGCATCGAGCGCTACACCGTGCTGCGCTCGCCGCACATCGACAAGAAGTCGCGTGAGCAGTTCGAGATCCGGACCCACAAGCGCATCGTCTTCATCGAGGAGTACTCCCCGAAGACGGTCGACTCGATCTCCAAGCTCAACCTGCCGGCCGGCGTCGACATCAAGATCAAGGTCTGAGGCGGGAGAGGCAACCACCATGGCCACCATCAAATCCCTCGCGAACGGGAACGTCGGCAACGCCGAGGTCGATACGTCGGCCTTCGGCGAGCGCCACAACCCGGTCGTGCTCCGCGAGGCGGTCCTCATGTACGAGGCCAACCGCCGACAGGGCACCGTGCAGACGCGCACCCGGCGCTTCGTCTCCGGCACCAGCGCGAAGTTCATGCGTCAGAAGGGCAGCGGCCGCGCTCGTCACGGCGATCGTCGCGCGCCGATCTTCCGGGGCGGCGGTGTCGCCCACGGCCCGCACCCGCGTGACTTCTCGTACAGCATGCCGAAGAAGGCGCTCACGAAGGCGCTGCAGGTCGCCGTCTCGCTGAAGTTCCGCGACGAGGAGGTCGTCTCCTGGTCGGGCGCGTCCCTCGACAAGCCGTCGACCAAGACCGTCGCCAAGGCGCTCGAGTCGCTCGGCGCGGCGCCCAGCGCGCTCATCGTGGCGCCCGGCAAGGTGGACGAGAACATCGTGCTCTCCGTCCGCAACCTGCCCTATGTGCGTGCGATGCCGGCGACGGAGCTCACGGCCTACGACCTCGTCGCCCACAAGCACCTCGTGCTGCTCGACGGCGCGCTCGAGGCCCTCGCGGGCCGCGTCGCGAGCGTTCCGGCCGCCGCCGCTGCGGAAGGGAGTGAGTGATGCGTACCCCGATTGCCCCCGAGGACGTCGTCCTCCGCCCGCTCATCACCGAGAAGACGCTGCGTCTCGCCGAGCGCGAGAACGCGTACACGTTCCAGGTGAAGCTGAACGCCAACAAGGTCCAGATCCGCACCGCGATCGAGTCGCTCTTCCCCGTGAAGGTCGTCTCGGTGCGCACCGGCACGACGGTCGGCAAGGCCCGTCGTCTCGGTCGCGTGATGGGGTCGACGAGCACCTGGAAGAAGGCGATCGTCCGACTCCGCGACGGGGACACGATCGAGTTCTATTGATTCACGCTGAGCGGGTGCTCCGAAGAGGGGCGCCCGCTCTTCGTTGGAAGCCGAAGACAGGGAATCCGACATGCCGATTCGCCGCGTAAAGCCGATGACCAACGGGCAGCGTCACCTCTCGTACATGGTGACGAGCGACCTGACCAAGAAGCGCCCCGAGAAGCGCCTCACGCAGGGTCTGCGCAAGTCCGGTGGCCGCAACAACAAGGGCCGCATGACGGTCCGCCGCCGTGGCGGCGGGCACAAGCGCCTCTACCGCATCATCGACTGGAAGCGCCGGGACAAGGACGGCGTGCCGGCGAAGATCGTGGCGCTCGAGTACGACCCGAACCGCAACGCCCGCCTGCACCTCTTGAGCTACGCCGACGGCGACAAGCGCTACGTGCTGGCCGTGAACGGCATCAAGGTCGGCCACACCGTGCACAACGGCAAGGGCGCCGAGCCCAAGCCGGGCAACAACATGGAGCTGAAGGACATCCCCGTCGGCCTCGTGGTGCACGGCGTCGAGCTCGTCCCGGGCCGGGGCGCGCAGCTCGCGCGCAGCGCCGGCACCTCCTGCATCCTCAGCGCGAAGGAAGGGCGGCACGCGCTGCTCACCCTCCCCTCGGGCGAGATGCGCAAGGTCCACATCCGCTGCCGGGCCACCGTCGGCCAGGTCGGCAATGCGGACTTCAGCCTGATCAAGATCGGCAAGGCCGGTCGCAACCGTCACCTGGGCCGTCGCCCGAAGGTGCGCGGTTCGGCCATGAACCCGGTCGCGCACCCGATGGGTGGCGGCGAGGGGCGCCGTGCCGGTGGCCGTCATCCGCGCTCGAAGTGGGGCAAGCTGTCGAAGGGCGGCAACACCCGCAACCCGCGCAAGACGTCCAGCCGTTTGATTCTCCGCGGTCGCAAGCGCGGCAAGTTCGTAGGGAAGTAACCGATGAGCCGAAGCCTCAAAAAGGGACCCTTCGTCGACGACAAGCTCTTCGACAAGGTCATGCATCAGGCCGACACCGGGCGCAAGGAGCCGATCCGCACCTGGGCGCGTCGCTGCGACATCGTGCCGGAGTTCGTGGGCTACACGTTCCAGGTCCACAACGGCAAGACGTTCATCAACGTGTACGTCACCGAGGACATGGTGGGTCACAAGCTCGGCGAGTTCGCGCCGACCCGCCTGTTCCGCGGTCACGCGGGCAAGAAGTAGGGGGCACCGATGGGCAAGCGAAAGAAAGCTGCCGCGCCCGGCCCGAAGATGTTCCGGGCGTCGCACAAGGACGCACGCATCAGCCCGTACAAGGCGCGGCTGGTGATCGACATGGTCCGCGGGAAGCCCGTGGACGAGGCGCTGAGCATCCTCGAGTTCGAGCCCAAGCGCGCTGCGCCGATGATCCGCAAGGTCATCCGCTCCGCGCTCGCCAACGCGTCGAACGACCTCGACGTCAACCTCAAGAACCTCGTCGTCGCGGACGCCCGCGTCGATGGGGCCGGGCTGCTCCAGGGGCGTCGCCGCTGGCAGCCGCGCGCGATGGGTCGCGCGTTCCCGATCATGAAGCGCACGAGCCACATCACCGTGGGTCTGGCGGAGAAGGAGTAATCGATGGGGCAGAAGACGCATCCCGTCGGGTTCCGCACCGGCATCTACATGGACTGGAAGTCCCGCTGGTACGCCGGCAAGAAGGACTTCGCTCGCCTGCTTCGTGAAGACCGGGAGATCCGGAACTTCATCAAGAAGGAGTTCTACGGCGCCGGCATCCCGAAGGTGGAGATCGAGCGCAAGGCCGACCAGCTGCGCGTGATCGTGCACACGGCGAAGCCGGGTGTGCTGATCGGCCGCAAGGGCGTGAAGGCCGAAGAGCTCAAGAAGCGCATGGAGAAGCTGACCGGCCGTCGCGTCGGCCTCGACATCGTCGAGGTCTCGCGGCCCGAGCTCGACGCCACCCTCGTGGCGCAGGGCGTGGCCGAGCAGCTCGTGAAGCGCGCGGCGTACCGCCGCACGCTCAAGCGCGCCGTCACCCAGACCATGGAGCGCGGCGCCCTGGGCGTGAAGATCATCATCGCGGGTCGCCTCGGCGGCTCCGAGATCGCGCGTACCGAGAAGCAGTCGCGGGGTTCGATCCCGCTCTCGACCCTGAAGGCGAACATCAGCTACGGCACCGCCGAGGCCCGCACCACGTACGGCGTCATCGGCGTGAAGTGCTGGGTCTACCTCGGCACGCTGCCGAAGGCCGAGCCGAAGCGCCGGGAGGAGATGTACTGATGTTGATGCCCAAGCGCGTCAAGTACCGCAAGCAGCAGCGCGGTCGCCTCAAGGGCAACGCGGCTCGCGGCAACACCGTGGCGTTCGGCGACTACGGCATCCAGGCCCTCGAGCACGGCTGGATTCCCGCCAACGTCATCGAGGCCGGTCGTGTGGCCGCCGTCCGCGGCGCTCCCGATGGTCGGATCTACATCCGCATCTTCCCGCACAAGTCGATCAGCTCGACCCCCGAGGAGACCCGCATGGGTACCGGTAAGGGCGAGCCCGACTACTGGGCGGCTGCCGTCAAGCCCGGCACGATCCTCTACGAGGTCGGTGGGGGCGTGAACGAGGAGCAGGCCAAGCGCACCCTGAACAAGGTGGCGCACAAGATGCCGATCAAGTGCCGGTTCGTCCGGCGGAGGGCCAAGGCATGAGGACTCGTGACATCCGTCGCCGCGAGGACAACGACCTCGAGCAGGAGCTCGTTCGTCTGCGCCAGGAGATCTTCAAGCGTCGCTTCCACGGCCAGAGCGAAGAGACCGTGGACCCGAGTGCGCTGCGCAAGGCCAAGCGCGACATCGCGCGCATCAAGACCATTCTCAGGGAACGGAAGCTCGGCATTCGCACGGGCGCCGACCAGGAGGCCAAGTAGTCATGGCTGCCGAAACGAGCAATGAGTCGGGTCGCGGGCGACGGCTGACCGTCGTCGGGCGTGTCCTCAGCGACAAGATGGACAAGACCATCACCGTCGCCGAGGAGAGCCTGAAGCCGCACCCGCTGTACGGCAAGTACATCCGCCGGTCCATCAAGTACAAGGCGCACGACGAGAACAACGAAGCCCGCGAGGGTGACGTGGTCGAGATCGCGCACACCCGCCCGCTCAGCAAGTCCAAGCGCTGGCGCCTCGTCCGCGTCGTGCGTCGAGACCGCCTTGGCCGCCTGGAGGCGGAGGCCCAGGGAGGTGAGGCATGATCCAACTTCGCACCTGGCTCGACGTCGCTGACAACAGCGGCGCCAAGCGCTGTCACGCCATCAAGGTGGTGGGGCGCGGCAACAAGCACACGGCCGAGATCGGCGACGTCGTCGTCGCGTCCGTGCGCAAGGCCATCCCCTCGAGCCCGATCAAGACGGGCACCGTGGTGCGTGGCGTGGTCGTCCGCACCCGCAACCCGCATCGTCGCCCCGACGGCACGTACGTGCGCTTCGACTCGAACGCCATCGTGCTGATCAAGGAAGACAAGAGCCCGCAGGGCACGCGCGTGTTCGGCGCCGTGGCCCGCGAGCTGCGCAAGAAGGGCTTCACGAAGATCGTGAACCTCGCACAGGAGGTGGTCTGATGCCTGCCCGCATTCGTGCTGGTGACATGGTCGCCGTGATCTCGGGCAACGACCGGGGCAAGCGGGGACGCGTGATCCGCATCCTGCCCAACCGCAACCGCGTGATCGTCGAGGGTGTCAACTACATCCAGAAGCACATCCGCAAGAGCCAGAAGTACCCCCAGGGCGGTCGTGTCCGTCGTGAGGCGGCGATCCACATCAGCAACGTGATGCCGATCGACGCCGACACGAACCAGCCGACCCGCACCAAGGTGCAGGAGGCGGACGGCAAGCGCACGCGCGTCGCGCGTCGCACCGGCGCTGCCCTGTCGACCGGTGGCGCCGCCACTGCCAAGAAGGCCGCCAAGGCCGAGACCGGGGAGGAGTAGCACATGGCACGTCTCCGTGAGCAGTACCTGAACGAGATCCGCCCGCGCCTCCAGGAGCGGCTGGGTCTCAAGAACGCCCACGCCCTTCCGCGCCTCCAGAAGATCAGCCTCTCGATGGGCATCGGCGGCGCGAAGGACAACAAGAAGCTGCTCGAGAACGGCGTCACCATTCTCGAGAAGATCAGCGGTCAGAAGGCCGTCGTGACGCGTGCCCGTCGCTCGATCGCGCAGTTCCGTCTCCGCCAGGGCATGGCGGTCGGTGCGCGCGTGACGCTGCGCGGCGTGCGGATGTACGAGTTCCTCGACCGGCTCGTGAACGTCGTCATCCCGCGTATCCGCGACTTCCGCGGCATGAAGCGGCACTTCGACGGTCGCGGCAACTACAGCATGGGCCTCACGGAGCAGTCGGTGTTCCCCGAGGTCGGCACGGACCTGCTCGAGTTCCCGATGGGCATGAACATCACGCTCACGTTCGCGGGTGGTTCGGATGAGTACAGCGCGGCGCTGATGGAGGAGTTCAGCTTCCCCTTCCGTCGCCCGGACGAGGAGGCCGCATGACCCTGCCCAGCCTCCCGAAGATCAACCTGGCCCCGAAGGCGACGTTCGCCTTCTCGGTCTCGAGCTAGAGGGGATGCCCCTATGTCGATGAACGACACGACTGCCGACATGCTGACGCGGATCCGGAACGGGATCCAGGCGCGGCGTGATTCCGTCGACGTGATCGGATCGCGCCTGAACCGTCGCATCGCCGAAGTCCTCGTGCGCGAGGGCTACGTCAACGAGGTGCACGAGATCCTGGACCCGCGTGGGTTCCAGGCGCTTCGTCTGCAGCTCAAGTACGACATGGACGGCGAGTCCGTGATCTCCAAGATCGGCCGCGTCTCGCGTCCGGGCTGCCGGGTCTATGCCGGCGTCCGCGACATCCCCAAGGTCCTCGGGGGCCTCGGGATCTCCGTGGTCAGCACCTCCAAGGGCGTCATGTCCGACCGCGAGGCCCGCGCCGCCGGCATCGGTGGCGAGGTCCTCTGTCAGGTCTGGTAGCCGGAAGGGCGGAGAGGAACAACCCATGTCCCGTATCGGCAAGCTTCCGGTCAAGATCCCGAGCGGCGTCGAAGTGACGACCCGCGAGGGCGCGTTCACGGTCAAGGGCCCGAACGGCGAGCTCACCCGCGAGCTCACGGGCGGTATCGCGGCCGCCGTCGACGGCGATCAGCTGTCGCTCACGCGTCAGGACGACACGCAGCAGTCCAAGTCGCTCCACGGCCTCTACCGCGCGCTCGCGGTGGGCATGGTCGAGGGCGTGACCAAGGGCTTCGAGAAGCGTCTCGAGGTCGTGGGCGTCTCGTACCAGGCGAGCGTCGAGGGTGGCAAGCGGCTCAAGCTGATGGTCGGCTTCAGTCACCCCGTGTTCGTCGACATCCCGCAGGGCATCACGGTCGAGTGCCCGAGTGCGACCCAGATCCAGGTCAGGGGCGCCGACAAGCAGAAGGTCGGCGAGTTCGCCTCGCGTGTCCGACGCGTGCGGCCGCCGGAGCCCTACAAGGGCAAGGGCATCCGCTACCTCGGTGAGCAGATCATCCAGAAGGCCGGCAAGTCCTTCGTGGGTGGGGAGAAGTAGATCGTGGCTACTCAGAAGCGACTCGAGAAGCGCCGCCGGAACCGCGCGTTCCGTGTGCGCAAGAAGGTCCGGGGCACGGCCGATCGGCCGCGCGTCTCGGTCCACCGCACCCTCAAGCACATCTACGTCCAGGTCGTGGACGACGACGCGGGGCACACCCTCGCCTCGACCAACTCGAAGGCCCTCAAGCTCGGCTACGGCGGCAACGTCGATGCGGCCAAGCAGGTGGGCGCCGAGATCGGCAAGATCGCCAAGGAGAAGGGCATCTCGGAAGCCCGCTTCGACCGCGGTCCCTACCGTTACCACGGCCGTGTGAAGGCTGTCGCGGATGCGATCCGCGAAGCCGGCGTGAAGTTCTAGGAGACCCCATGCGTCGAGAGATGGATTTCGTGGACGCGGGCGACGTCGAGCTCAAGGAGACCGTCGTCAAGATCAACCGCTCCGCCAAGGTGATGAAGGGTGGTCGCCGCTTCGGCTTCAGCGCGCTCGTCGTGCTGGGGGACGGCAACGGCACCGTCGGTCTCGGCTTCGGCAAGGCGCGTGAGGTGCCCCCGGCCGTCGAGAAGGCGGTCTCGGACGGCCGCAAGAACCTGACGCGGGTGCAGCTCAAGGGCACGACCCTGCCGCACCCCTACACGGCGCGCTTCCGCTCCAGCGTCGTCAAGCTGCTCCCCGCGGCCCCGGGTACGGGCCTCGTGGCCGGCTCGGCGGTGCGCGCGGTGCTCGAAGCCGCCGGCGTGACCGACTGCCTCACGAAGGCGCTCGGGAGCAAGAACCCGATGAACCTGGCCAAGGCCACCTACGAGGGGCTGCTGGCCATGCGCACGCGTCGCGAGGTCGCGGCGCGCCGAGGCGTGGAGCTCTAAGCATGGATCTCTCCGACGTTCGCAAGATCAAGGTCAAGCGCAGCAAGAAGCACCGTGTCGGTCGCGGCCCGGGCTCCGGCTGGGGTACGACCAGCGGCCGCGGTCACAAGGGCGCCGGCCAGCGTTCCGGCAACCGGATCCGGCTGCGCTTCGAGGGTGGCCAGATGCCGCTCTTCCGCCGCCTGCCGAAGAAGGGCTTCAGCAACGCCCGCTTCAAGGTCAGCTTCTACGCGGTCAACGTCGGCGATCTCGAGAAGACGTTCGGCGGCAAGCGCACGATCGACCTGGAGCTCGCCAAGGAGGAGGGGCTGGCCCCGAAGAAGGCCAAGTTCCTGAAGATCCTGGGCTTCGGCGATGTCACCAAGCCGCTCAACATCCGCGCCCACGGCGTCAGCGCCGGCGCGCGCGAGAAGATCGAGAAGGCCGGCGGCACGATCGAGCTGCTGCCGACCCGCACCGAGTACCGCCCCAAGGGCGTGAAGAAGACCCGTCCCGCAACCGACACCGCGCCGTCCACCGATAGCGCAGGCGACGAGTAGCCACCGTGATCGGATCCCTCAACGCCCTCTTCCGCGTCCCGGACATCCGGAAACGGCTGTTCATCACGTTCGGGTTCCTGCTGCTCTACCGGGTCGGCTGGAACATCCCGATCCCCGGGATCGATCTGCACGCGCTCGGCAAGGCCGGCGAAGCGGGGGAGAGCGGTGGCCAGTTCGGCGCGATCTTCAGCATCCTGTCCGGCGGCCAGCTCTTCTCGCCCGCGCTCTTCAGCCTCGGCATCATGCCGTACATCAGCTCGAGCATCATCTTCAGCCTTCTGACGAAGGTGATGCCCAGCCTGGAGAAGATCGCCAAGGAAGGCGCCTCGGGTCAGCGGAAGATCAACCAGTGGACGCGTCTCGCGACGGTCCCGCTCGCCATGTTCCAGGCCATCCTGCTCACGGTGAACGTCTACCAGCGGGAGAGTGCGATCGTCAGCGGCGAGACGTTGCTCGAACCAGGATTCCTGCCCGCGCTCTGGTCGATTCTGACGCTCACGTGCGGCGCGATCTTCCTGATGTGGATCGGTGAACAGATCACCGAGTACGGCGTCGGCAACGGCATCTCGCTCCTGATCATGGCGGGCATCGTGGCCCGGCTGCCGCAGGCGGTTGGCTACCTGATCCAGTCGGAGGAGGGCGCGTTCCTGCCCTTCATGCTGCTGGTGCTGTTCGTCGTGGTGGTGGTGGTCGTCGTGTACATCAGCAAGGGAACTCGAAAAATTCCCGTGCAGTACGCGAAGCTGACGCGTGGCCGCAAGGTCTACGGCGGTCAGCGCCACTTCCTGCCGATCAAGGTCAACCAGGCGGGCGTCATGCCCGTGATCTTCGCCTCGGCGCTGCTGTCGTTCCCGAGCCTCCTGGGCAACGCGATCGGCAGCGAGTGGCTCACCAACGCGCTCGGCTTCAACTCGTTCTTCTACACCTTCTTCAGCGTGCTGCTGATCTACTTCTTCAGCTACTTCTGGACCTCGTTGATGTTCAACCCGGTCGAGATGTCGAAGAACATGAAGGAGAGCGGTTCCTTCGTTCCGGGCATCCGCCCGGGCAAGCGCACGGCCGAGTTCCTCGAGAAGGTCATGACGCGCGTCACCCTGGCGGGTGCGACCTTCCTCGCGGTGATCGCCGTGATTCCGCAGTGGCTCGCCACCGTGCTGTCGGCGAACACGCCGCCGGAGATCGCCTACTTCCTGGGCGGCACGTCGATCCTGATCGTCGTGAGCGTGGCGCTCGACGTCGTGGACAAGCTCAACAGCGCGCTGATGATGCGCAGCTACGAGGGCTTCCTCCGAGGCGGCCGCGGCCGCGGCGGCCGGGGCAGGGACTAGGAGGATGGCCATGCGACTCATCCTTCTTGGGCCTCCCGGGGCCGGCAAGGGCACGCAGGCCGAGCGCCTGGTGTCCGCGCACGAGCTCCTGCACCTCTCGACCGGCGACATGCTCCGGGCCGCCGTGGCGGCCGAGAGCGAGCTGGGCGTGAAGGCCAAGGGCTTCATGGACGCCGGCGAGCTGGTGCCGGCCGAGCTGGTCTGTGCGTTGGTCGCCGAGCGGCTGCGCGCGGTCGAGGACGGCCAGGGCTACCTGCTGGACGGCTTCCCCCGCAACGAGGCGCAGGCGGTGGCGCTCCACGCGGACGTGGGGGACGACGCCATCGACTGTGTGGTCCACATGAAGCTGGATGACGAGGAGATCGTGCAGCGGCTGCTCAAGCGCGGACGCAAGGACGACACCGAAGAGGTCATCCGCAACCGCATCAAGGTCTACGGCGAGGAGACCTCGCCGTTGATCGCGTTCTACGAGCAGCGCGGGCTCCTTCGGACCGTGGATGCGCTTGGAACGATCGACGACGTGGCCGGGCGCATCGCCGAGGCGATCGCCGGCTGTGGCCAGGTAGGGGCGTCCTGATGGCGCGGGATGACAATCTCCGCCTGGACGCCAAAGTGGTCGAGGCGCGGCCGAACGCCATGTTCGTCTGCGAGCTCGAGAATGGACATCGCATCCTCTGCCACATCAGCGGCAAGATGCGCATGCACTGGATCCGGATCCTTCCGGGAGACAGAGTGACCGTGGAGATGAGCCCCTACGACCTGACGAAGGGGCGGATCGTCTACCGCGACTAGGAGTGACGAGATGAAGGTTCGATCGAGCGTCAAGCGCATCTGTGAGAACTGCAAGATCGTGCGCAGGCACGGCCGCGTCCGCGTGATCTGCACGAACCCCCGTCACAAGCAGGTTCAGGGGTAGGCCTCCGGCCTACCTCCAGAGAGAGAGAGCAGACCCATGCCCCGTATCGTCGGCGTCGACATTCCCAACGAGAAGAAGACCTACATCTCGTTGCAGTACATCCACGGCATCGGCCGCTACCAGGCCATCCAGCTGTGCAAGTCCCTCGGGCTGGACCCGCATCGTCGGGCCCGGGACCTCACGGACGAGGAGCTGGCCCGGATCGCCAACCAGATCGAGGAGACCCTCGTCACGGAGGGCAACCTGCGCCGTCAGACCCAGCAGCACATCTCCCGCCTGAAGGAGATCGCCTGCTACCGCGGCATGCGGCACCGCCGCGGGCTCCCCGTCCGGGGCCAGCGGAGCCGCACGAACGCCCGCACGCGCAAGGGTCCGCGCAAGACGGTGGCCGGTAAGAAGAGCGTCAAGCAACTTCGCTAAGTCCTTTTCCGGCCTCCGCTTCGGGCGGTCGGCCAGAAAGTTGCAGGGGTCAGGGCCCGCGCTACCCTGTCCCGTTCGATTTCGTTCCAGCGCACAAGTCCGAAATCCCCCCTGGGAGGGGGCGAATCGGTCCCTCTCTAGCTGAGCGAGCACGGTCGGAGGCCCCATGGCCGGTAAGAAGAAAGTCCGTCGGAACGTCCCGAAGGCGGTGGTGCACATCCACGCGTCCTTCAACAACACGATCGTCACCGTTGCTGCACCCAACGGCGAGACGCTCTGCTGGGACTCCGCCGGCACCATCGGCTTCAAGGGAAGCCGCAAGTCGACGCCTTTCGCCGCCCAGAAGGCCGCGGAGCGCTGCGCGGAGAAGGCCATCAAGATGGGCGTCCGCGAGGTCGAGGTCCGGGTCAAGGGCCCGGGCGCGGGCCGCGAGTCGGCCATCCGCAGCCTCCAGGCGCGCGGCCTGAAGATCCGCGCCGTCGAAGACGTCACCCCGCTGCCGCACAACGGCTGCCGGCCCCGCAAGCGGCGGCGCGTCTGACCGACGCGTTCGCAGCTGCTGCCACTCGAGAACGAACGCGTACCGGAACTGAACGCTAGGCATCTTGCTCCGCGGAACACACCCGAGACGTCGGGAATCAAGCGGGGATCACGGAGGATTGAATGAGGATCCGTTGGCGGAACCTTGAGCTGCCCACCAAGGTCGTGGCCGACTCGGCGACACGGACCGACACCTACGCGAAGTTCACGGCCGAGCCGTTCGAGCGTGGGTACGGCGTGACCGTGGGGAACGGTCTCCGGCGCGTGCTCTTGTCCTCGATCGAGGGCTCGGCCGTGACGTCCGTGAAGATCCAGGGCGTCAAGCACGAGTTCTCGTCGCTCGAGGGCATCAAGGAGGATGTCACCGACATCATCCTGGCGCTCAAGCGCCTCTGCGTTCAGTTCCACACTGACGACCCGAAGGTCCTGCGCATCGAGAAGCAGGGCCAGGGCCCGGTGACGGCGGCCGACATCCAGACGAGCGCCGACGCCGACATCGTCAACAAGGACCTCTACATCTGCAACATCACCACGGATCGGTCCTTCGAGGCCGAGATCGAGGTGCGCAAGGGCCGTGGCTACGTCACGGCCGAAGAGAACGCGCGCGAGGAGCAGGAGATCGGCGTCATCCCGATCGACTCGATCTTCTCGCCCATCCAGCGCGTCCGCTACCGCACGGAGAACACCCGTGTGGGCAAGCTCACGAACTACGACCGCCTGATCCTCGAGGTCTGGACGGATGGCACGGTGACCCCGGAGATGGCGCTGGTCGAGGCCAGCAAGATCTACCGCAAGCACCTCAACCCCTTCATCCAGTTCTTCGACGTCGGCAAGGAGCTCCTCGGCGACGCGGGCCTCGACACGGGCGGCCTCGGCGGCCTGACCTTCGGCGCCCCGGCGGCCCCGAGCATGCCCCCGCCGGCCGCTCCGGCCCCGGCGGCCGCGACGTCGACCGTTCTGCTCGGCGGCCCCTCGACCCCGCCCCCGGCCCCGCTCGGCGGCATGACGGACGACGTGGGTCGCAAGCTCGAGCTGCCGATCGCCGCGATGGACCTCTCGGTGCGCGCCAGCAACTGCCTGGAGGCCGAGGGCATCCAGACGATCGGCGAGCTCGTGAGCCGCACGCAGGACGAGCTGATGGCGCTCAAGAACTTCGGTCGGACCTCCCTCAAGGAGATCACCAAGAAGCTCGACGAGATGGGCCTGGCCCTGGGCATGGATACGGACGCACTGGGCGCCCGGTAGGGCCCCCGAGGCGGCAGCGAAGCCGGGGTAGAATGGACCCCGCGAGACACGGAGCGACGAAGCCATGAGACACCGCGTTGCAGGCCGCAAGCTGACGGCGGACACCCAGCACCGCATCGCGCTTCGGCGGAACCTCGCCCGCGCGCTCTTCACCAACGGTCGCATTATCACGACCGAGGCGAAGGCCAAGGCGACCCGTCGCTTCGTGGACCGCCTGATCACCCGCGCGAAGAAGGCCCACGCCCTTCGCGACAGCGATCGCTCGGCGTTCGTCCACCAGGTCCGGCTGCTGGCCCGCGACATCCCGGACCGCGCCATCCTGAGCCTCCTCGTCGACCGGATCGCGCCCATGTGCGCCGACCGGCCCGGCGGCTACACGCGCATCATCCGCGACGCCAAGAACCGGCTCGGGGACAACGGTCCGCGCGTGGTCTGGGAGTTCGTGGATCGTCCGCCGGAGATGGACGAGGACGAGGACGCAGGCAAGTCCAAGAAGAAGTAGCCCGGAGCCCCATCCCCGCATGACGTGCCGCGCTCGACAGCTGACCAGCGCCGCGCGTGGGATCCGTTCCGGTGAGGCGGCCGTCTAATGGCCGTACGCGCCTATCGCAACCGCGGCTCGCAGCTGTGGGACTTCTTCCAGCACTTCGTCTCGGCGCGGGCGCTCTTCCTGAACGTCTACAAGCGCTATGAGCGGCGAGTCCTGCGCGCGGCCCGTGAGCGCGGCGTCGACCGCATGGAGCTCGTGCTGCCGCCCCGGGAGCTGTGGGCGCTCTTCTACCTGCCGCGGCTCGAGCACCTGCGCGACGAGCGCCTCACGCCCATGCGGCGGCTCACCGGCAAGATCTTCGGTGAGCGCGGCGACGAGGGCCTGCTGGACGCGTACTGCGGCCACATCCTGGCCGAGGTCTCCATCCTGACGGAGGAGCACCTGAGCGTCGGGCGCTTCGTGAAGCACCACGACCCGCGCCGGTACCGCGACCTCTTCGCCGAGGTGAGCGGCTACTACCCGACGCGTCTGCGGCGCGTGCGCCGCTTCTTCACGAACGCAAGCAAGCGCCTCGACGAGTTGCTGCCCATCTGGTGCGAGGAGCGCGTCGTGAAGCGCTCGGCCTACCTCTTCGGCGAGCGGATCGCCCGCCGCGCCTATGGCCGCGGGCATCACGCGCTCTATGAGCGCATGTACCCGGAAGGGGGAGCCATCCGCGGCTTCCTGGCGGCGGCGGCGTCCTTCGAGAAGTCGGGCTTCCTGGCGCAGGCGGGACGCGCCCTCGGCCAGGCCGCCGACCGCGCGGAGGTCATCGCCGCGCGCCGCGAGCTGCTCCCGGCCGAGGTCGAAGCGCTCACCAGCGTGCGCGAGATGATGGCGCGCCTGCTCGGCGGCCCCGGGAAGCCGATCGTCGCATCCCGCTCCTAGACAAGGGCCACGGCCCGCCGAGAATCTCGCGATGCCCGCAGCCGACCCGACCCACACCGTGCACCCGACCCCCGTGACGCACACGGGTGCGCACGGCAGCCTGCCGGGAGGCGAGGGGCGCAAGGTCTTCTTCGTCAGCTTCGGCTGCCAGATGAACGTGCTCGACGCGGAGCTCGTGCTGGGCGACCTGGACCGCAACGGCTACGGCCGCACGGACAAGATGAAGGACGCCGACGTCGTCCTGATCAATACGTGCTCGATCCGCGAGCACGCCGAGGACAAGGTCTGGAGCCTCCTCGGTCGCGCGCGCCAGGTCAAAGAGACCCGGCCCAAGATGAAGATCGGCGTCATGGGCTGCATGGCCCAACGGGTGAAGGACGAGATCGTCCACCGCGCGCCGCACGTCGACCTCGTCCTCGGCACGTCGAGCTTCCGCTCCGCCGTGCAGGACCTCGACGATCTCTTCGACGGCGGAGGCCGCATCGTCCGGACCTCGAACCGGCCCGATCCCGTGTTCCTGCCCGACGCGGACCGCAACGTCACCGTCCGCCCCGACGCCTACCGCGCGTTCGTGACGATCATGCGCGGCTGCAACCACAGCTGCACCTACTGCATCGTTCCGCACACACGCGGCAAGGAGGTCTCCCGGCCGCTGCCCGAGATCCTCGACGAGGTGAAGCGCCTCGTGGACGATGGCGCCCGCGAGGTGACGTTCCTGGGCCAGAACATCAACACCTACGGCCAGGACCTGCACCCGAAGCGCAAGCACACCGGTGAGATCTGCACGCTGCTCGAGCATGCGGCGGAGGTCGAGGGCCTCGACCGCATCCGCTTCCTCACCTCGAACCCCTTCGACATGACCGAGGACATGATGCGCCGCTTCGGCGCCGTCGAGAAGGTCATGCCCTGGCTGCACATCCCCGCGCAGTCCGGCTCCGACGAGGTGCTGCGGCGCATGCAGCGCACCTACACCGTGGCCCAGTATCACGAGGTCGTCGGCTGGGCGCGCACGCACATCCCCGGCGTCGAGATCACGAGCGACTTCATCGTGGGTTTCTCCGGTGAGACCGACGAGGACTTCGAGGGCACGAAGCGGCTCGTCGAGGACATCGGCTTCCTGCAGACCTACGTGTTCAAGTACAGCGTGCGGCCCAAGACGCTTTCCGCGCGGCGCCTCCCCGACGACGTGCCCGAGGACGTCAAGAAGCGCCGCAACGTGGAGCTCTTGGGCGTGCAGGACGCGCTCGCCACGAAGCGCAACCAAGGCCTCATCGGCGAGACCGTGCGGATCCTCGTCGAGGGCATCAGCAAGAGCGACGACACGCGCATCTCAGGCCGCGATCGCTGCAACCGCATCGTCCACGCCCCGGGCGACGCCTCCATGAGCGGCCGCATGGCCGACGTGCAGATCGCCGAGGCGGGCGCGCACTCCTTCATCGGCGACCTCGTGCGCGTCGAGGGCGACGGCGAGCGCTGGCCCGACGCCTAGTAGCGGGGCTGATCCCGCTCGAGGCGACGCCGTAGCTCGAACACCTCACGCTCGAGCATGTCCACGCGACTGGGAGCGCCCGCGCTGCCGCTCACGTGCGGCCAGCGCGCAGCCGCGTACAGCAGGGCAAGGATGGGGAAGCCGATCAGCCCGAACATCCCCGTGTCGATGTGCGACTGGCTCAGGAAGGCGAACAGCAGCAGGATCGCCCACAACGCACCGTAGCCCGCGCACCACAGCTCCACGAAACGCCAGTTCGACATCGCCGTCCTCCCCGAACAGGGGATCGTAGCCCGGCCGCCCCCGGGGCGCGCTACTCGAACACCTGCTCCATCTGTCGATGCGGAGTGGTTGCGAACCAGCGCATGGCCTCGTCCAGCCAGAGCACGAGCAGCACCGTGACCAGAACATCCTCGACCAGAATGCGGCCGCCGGCGATCCAGGTCACCTCAGCGCCAGCCGCATCCTGTTTGGCCATGTCAACAGCGGTCAGCATCAAGCCGAGGATCGTCAGGCCCGCGAACAACCACAGCCCGAAGTGGAGCAGCCGCGCGAGGAGCGCGCGTGCGTGCGGCTCGTTCGCGTGCGCGCGAGCGGTCCGTAGGCCGACGGCGCCGAATGCGGCGATCGCCAGTCCGATGGCACCCCAGACCCACGTCTCCCCAGCGGCCGAGGCCGCCACCAGATAGAGGCCCGAGACCGAACCGCCCACGGGCACGATGAGGCCGATGGCCAAGAGCGTGGCAGCGCCGATCGCCACGCCGTGGCGCCAGCCCGACTGCGGCGGTTCCCCCCGCGCGCGCAGCGCGGCCGCGGCGAGGAGGGCAAGCGCCACACTTGCCAGCGGACCGAGGTGGCTGATCGCTGCCCACTCCTCGATGGGGCCGGGAGGATCCCCCACGAGGATCGAGAGCTCGACGGCGTACGGGAGGTAGCGGCCCATACCGGCGGTCAACGCCGTCGATCCATGGCAGATCGCTACGCCGAGGATCACGAGGGCGGCAACCGCTGCACCACGGCGTGAGCGGCGGCGGCTTACGAGGTACAGCGCAAGCGCGGACAGCAAGGGCAGGAGCATCAGGATGAGCACGGTCACCGGACGTTCGGGCCCCCCGAAACCGGGCTCTGTGAAGGGATCGAACACGCGCTCGAACAGCCAGCGGGCTTCCAGTACAGGTCTGCCGAGCTCGTCCGTCGCCCAGTCGGGCCGCGGTGCGATGGCGACCAGGGCGAGACAGAGCGCCAGCGTGGACTGACGCTTCTGTTGGAGCGACGGCTCGCCGTCAGCTGCGGTGCGCGGCTGGTCGGGGACGGCGTCGAGGGCCCACGCCGCGAGGCTGCATCCGACGACGCTCAATACCCCGTATACGACCATCACGTCGCGCAGGAGCCCGGCTGCCAGCGCGAAGCCGTGGCCGTGGTGGGCGGCAAGCCCGCCATAGGCGGCGAGGGGCGCCCCGATCGCGATGATGTAGATGAGGAGGCGGCGGGCGTGGCAGCCGACACGGCGATCCGCGGGCCAGCGACCTGCGAGTGCGCCCATGGCGCCGAGGGCAAAGACGGCCAAGCAAACGAAGGAGAACGGCACCTCGTCCTCGGCGCCTAGTGGCTCGAGCCAGACGAGCTCCGCCACGGATCCCTCTCGCAGCGGCAGCACGAAGGTGAGGAGCACGATCCAACCCCCCGCTCGGGAGAGCAGGGGGACGCTACGTCCCAGATACCTGGACTCGACGCGCGTCCCGGCGGCGATGAGGACACAGCCGGCAAGGAGCAGCAAGACGGTGAAGCTCGCTCCCGCCGGAAACGCGAAGGCATCGGTTCCCGGGACCATCGCGAGTCGCGCCGGCCCGAAGAGCCCGGCGAAGAGCAGGTCGCCGAAGCCCAGGGCCGGAGGGTCGCTGAGCGCGTAGACGTAGAGCGCGATCCCCGACACCCACGTGCTGCGCAGGGCACGCCGCCCGACGTTCGCGTCCCTTGTGAGCAGCAGCGGGAGCAGTGCACCCAAGAGCAGGAGCGACGCGAGCGCGAACAGACCGTACGCATGCCAACCCGGCCGGCCCAGCCCGGACCACATCGGGACCCACTGCGTCCGCTCGCCGGCCAGGATCACATGGGGCAGCCAGAACCCGATGAAGACGGCGAGGGCGCCGCGCGTCACGGTGCGCCGGTGCCAGTCCCCGTTGTCGGGCCAGGTGCGAGGAACGGGCAACGGGACCGGCGTCCGGGGCCGGCGATCGGACGCGGCGGATTGCCCCAGCTGGGAAGGCAGGGGTCCGAACGTGACGCCATGCACGCTGTATCGCCACGCGGCGTCCGGCGCTTCGTCGACCTGCTCGCGCAGCTCGTCGCCGTCGTACGGGCCGCGGACCTCGCCCTCGAGCTCCAGGTAGCCGTAGCGTGTGTCGTCCAGAGCGTCGCCCACGGGCGAGAGCCTACCGGATCCGCTGGTCGAGAAGCACTAGGCCGGAACGGCCTCCTTCAGCATGGCCTTGGCCTTGCGCGCGGCGTTGCGCACGACCTCCGAGAGGCTCGGGTGGACATGGATGATGTCCGTCAACGAGCTGATGTGAGGCCGCCACTTCAGGACGGGGATGACCTCGTGCAGCAGGATCGAGGCGTGCTCGCCCACGATGTGAGCGGCGAGCAGCGTCCCATCGGGCTCGAAGAGCAGCTTGCACAGGCCGTGCTCTTCCTTGAGCGCGCGGCCCTTCGCTGCCGAGGTGTACGGCACGCTCGCGCTGAGGTACTCGATGCCCTTCGCCTGGAGCTGCTGCTCCGTGGGACCGGCCCAGGCCAGCTCCGGCGTCGTGAAGCACGCCGCGGGCACGGCGCCGTAGTCGATGGGGGCGGTCTCACCCTCGAGGAACGTCCGCGCGAGGTAAGCCCCCTCGAACGTGGCGGTGTGGGTGAGCATGTAGTTCCCGACCACGTCGCCAAGGCCGTAGACGCCCTCGGCGGTCGTCTGGAGGTGGCCGTCGACCTTCAGGTGGCCGCGCTCGGTGGTCTCGATGCCCGCGAGCTCGAGTCCGATGTCGTCGGCGTTGGGGACGCGCCCCACGGCGTAGAGCAGGCGCTCGACGGTCCGCGCGGTCGTGGTCCCATCGGGGCCCTCCACGTGGATCGTGAATCCCCGCGCGTCGTGCTCGACGCGCGTCACGGTGGACTCGAGCATCGTGGGCACGCGGGCCGTGAAGGCCTTCGTCAGCTTCGCGCGGAGCTCCGCATCGGCGTAGTCGAAGAGCTGGGCATCGCGGTGGATCACGGTGACGTCCACGCCGACGCCGTTCAGGAAGCTGCCCATCTCCACGCCGATGCAGCCGCCTCCCACGATCGCGATCGACTGCGGGAGCTCGTCCATCTGGAACAGGTCGTCGCTCGTCCAGTAGGGGGTGCCGGCAAGCCCGGGCACGTCCAGGCGCCGCGGACGGCTCCCGGTCGAGACCACGACGCGCTCGCCACGCACCCGCTCGCCGTTCACCTCGAGCTCTCGCTCGCCGACGAACCGGCCCCGCCCTCGATAGAGGGTCACGTTGTCCGGCAGGGCGCGCTCGAGCTTGCCGTCAGTCTGGCGGGTCGCGCCGAAGGTCTCGGCCAGCAGGGCGCGCCCGTCGATGCCCTTGAGGTCCGCGTCCACGTGGAACCGGTCCGCGCGGCGGACCGCGTTGGCGACGTCCGCGTAGCCCAGGAGCAGCTTGGTGGGGATGCAGCCGCGATTGGGGCAGGTGCCGCCCAGGAGGTCCTTCTCGATCAGGGCGACCCGCAGCCCCGCGTTCGCGGCTTCCGTGACCAGGCCGAAGGCGTTGCCGCCTCCGAGCACGACGAGGTCGTAAGGCGTGGCAGGCATGGGGCGTTCCTCCATCGTGGGCGCGCATCCCTGACGCGCCGGGGTGCGGGTGGGTTTCGGCGCCTCTGGCCGCGCCACGGAGGACGGCTCCGCACGGCGCTGCGCGGGCCTCCCCAGCCCTGACGCCGCGGGGCCTGTTCGGTGCGGGCAATGCAACGGCACACCCGTTGCGCGCAGCCGGACGGCCCGGTCTGGGCCACGGGGGGCTGTGCACGTGATGTCACGCACGGCCCCAGGAGGAAATGCCTATATGACGACTCTCAAAGTGAAGGCGCCCGAGAAGATGTTCGGCTTCGAACCCTTCGAGCGGCCCTTCTTCAACCGCTTCATGCCCTTCGACCGGATGTTCGAGACGAGCTGGTTCAGCCCGCCGCGCTTCACGGAAGAGGGCGAGCGGATGTTCTTCCCCGTCTTCGATCTCTGCGAGGACGACAACGCCTACCTGCTCATCTTCGAGCTGCCCGGCGTCTTCAAGAAGGACATCAAGATCACGTTCGAGAAGGGCGTCCTGACCCTCTCCGGCAAGCGTGAGATGAAGGAGATGGAAGGCGTGAACTGGCTCCGCGTCGAGCGGCGCTTCGGCTCGTTCTTCCGCACCTTCCAGATGCCGACCGACGTCGACTTCGAGAAGGTCGAGGCCTTCTTCGACAACGGCCTGCTCCGAATCAAGCTGCCGAAGATCCCGGCTGCGAAGCCGCTTCCGATCGAGATCAAGTAGCGTCCCTTGTCAGCGGCCCGCGAGGGGCCGCCACGCCGCCCGGCCTCCCTGGGGCCGGGCGTGCTCGATTCCGGCGGTCCGCGCTCCCGTCGGCGCCGTACCCTCTGTCCCGTGCAGGCCCTCCGCCCCCTCGTCCTCTGGGTGCTTCTCTCCTTCGTCCCGTCCTTGACGGGCATCTTCTTCCGCCCCGGCGCGTGGTACGCCGCACTGGAGAAGCCTGCCTGGACGCCTCCGGGTTGGGTGTTCGGTCCGGTCTGGACCACGCTCTACACGCTCATGGGGATCGCTGCCTGGCTGGTGTGGCGCAAGGCCGGATGGTCAGGTGCCCGGACGGCGCTGAGCCTGTTCCTCGTCCAGCTCGCCCTCAACGCAGCATGGACGCCGCTCTTCTTCGGTGTCCACGCGATGCTGGTGGCCTTCGTTTGCATCGTGCTGATGTGGCTCGCGGTCGCGGCCACGCTCGTCGCCTTCTGGCGCCAGACGCGCCTCGCCGGCGTGTTGCTCGTGCCGTACCTGGCCTGGCTCACCCTGGCCTCGGCACTCAACTTCGAGCTCTGGCGGCTCAACCCGTAGCCCTGAGACGCGCAGTTCTTGGGCCTCGCGAGAAATTCCGGGTTTCTGCGTGAACCTCGGCGGCCAGATGCCTCTTTCCCTGGTGAGGCGGCAAGCGAGCCCGCCGAACCTGGAGCAGCCATGCACGCCCGCATCTCCCGACCCGAGACGATCACGGCCATGATCCCCCTGGTCTCCGGCATTGCCGTGGACATCGCCAAGGCGTACGCCAGGGCGGAGACGTTCGTGGACGCCGAGCCCAGCCGCGCACTCATGGCGGACATCGACCGCGCTCTGGACGAGATCCAAGCGTACGTCGCCGAGCTGGAGAGGCTGGGCGGCACGCTGCGCTCGTACGAGCCCGTCCGCATTGACTTCCTGGCCGAAGTCGAGGGCGAGATCGGCTACGTGTGCTACGCGCACGGCGACGCCGAGGCGACGCACTTCCATCCCGCCATGTCATCTTGTGCGCATCGGCGCCCGCTCGAGGCCTCGCGCGAGCTCACGACCGCCTGACGGCAGCGATCGGGTCACTCGAGGGCTTCGCGCAGCTTGGCTCGCAGGGCGGTCAGCCGGTAGGGCTTCTGCATGAAGCCGCGCAGGCCCGTGCCCGTGAAGCGCCGCGTGATCTCCTGCTCGCTGTAGCCGCTGGACATGACCACGCGCACGTCGGCCCTGATCTTCCGTAGCTCGCGGAAGCACTCCTCGCCGTCCATCTCCGGCATCGTCAGATCCAGCAGGACGAGCTCGAACGCCTCCGGCTGTGCCTTGAAGATCTGGAGCGCCTCGCGTCCGTTCGCCGCCGTCACGACATCGAACCCCGTCGCTTCGAGCATCTCGCGCGCGAGGAACAGGATGCTCTCCTCGTCGTCGACGAGCAGCACCGTGCCCGAAGCGCGCCACGTCGCGGCGTCCGTCTTCGGCTCGCGTGCGAGCGGTTCGGCGGCGCCTTCGACGGCGGGGAACATGACGCGGACCTCGGTGCCCTCGCCGGGTCGACTGCGGACGCGGATGGCGCCGTTGTGGCCGCGGACGATGCCCTGCACGACCGCCATGCCCAGTCCGCGGCCCGTGAACTTGGTGCTGTAGAAGGGATCGAAGAGCCGTCGCAGCGTCGCCTCGTCCATGCCGCACCCCGTGTCCACGACCTCGAGATGGACGTAGGTGCCCTCCGGATCCCCTTCCGCCACCTGCAGCTCGCTGGTCTTCGTCGGATCGAGTCGCGTCACGCCCGTGCGGATCGAGATGATGCCGCTGTCGGCACCCAGCGCCTCGGACGCGTTGGTGATCAGGTTCATGATCACCTGGCGGACCTGGGTCACGTCGCCCTCGATGGCCGGCAGCGCGTCGGCGAACTCGTACTGCACGACCGACTTCTTCGACGTCGAGACCGTCAGCAGGTGCGCCATCTCCTCGACGAACTCGTTCAGGTCGATCGTGCGCAGCTCGAAACGGCCCTTGCCCGAGTACGCGAGCATCTGCGTGGCCAGGTCCGCCGCGCGCCGCGATCCCTTCACGATCTCCATCAGGTGTCGGCGTCCGGGTGCAGTGAGCGACATCTCCTCGAAGGCAAGGTCCGCATGCCCGAGGATGGAGACGAGGATGTTGTTGAAGTCGTGGGCGATGCCGCCTGCGAGCACGCCCAAGCTCTCGAGCTTCTGGGCGTGCTGGATCTGGCGCTCCAGATCCAGCCGCTGCTCCGCTGCGCGCGTGCGTTCGGTGACGTCCGTGGCGATCAGCCCGATCTCGTCTCCCACCTTGAAGGCCTTGATCGTCATGTGCACCGTGCCGAGCGTCGGATGCTCGACAGAGTCGTCGTAGACGACGGGCTCCCCGGACTCGAACACCGGTCGAAAGCGCTCATCCAGGCGTTGCTCACGCAGGAACGGATAGACATCCACGAGGAGCCTGCCCGTGACGTCCTGGGGCTTCGTCACCTCGGGCACGGCCATGCGGATCCGGTCGAGCGCCATCTGGTTGATCGCCAGGATGCGCAGATCGCGGTCCAGCAGGTGGAACCCGTCGGTCGCCGCGTCCATGAAGCGGAGGAGACGCTCCCGCTCGACGCGCAGCTCCAGGTCCGCTTGCCGGCGCTCCGTCACGTCGCGTCCGATGGAGATCACGTAGCGCGGGCCGCCGTCCGGGGTCCGGATGATCGCCACCTTGTACTCGGTCGGGATCCTCCGGCCGTCCTTGCAGATCAGCTCCAGCTCGATGATTCCCGAGCCCTGCTCCAGGACGTCGCGGATGAAGGCCGAGGCGCGCTCGATGTCCTCGGGGCTGTAGTACGACGCCGGCGCGGGAAGCTCGGCGATCTCCTCGTCCGAGTAGCCGGAAACGTCCCGGAACTCGCGGTTCCACCGAACGGCTCTGCCCGTGTCGGGCTCGAAGACGAAGTACGTGTCGCGCAGGGCGTCGAGCGCGGCCTGGGTGAACTCGAGCTCCGTGCGCAGTCCGTCTTCCGGTGGCCGGCGCTCGGTGGCGCTCATGCGACGTCCTCGGTGATGCGTGCGCGGTACGACCGGCGCGGCAGCAGAGCGGCCCGGAACGAGGGCCGAACTCTCGACGTGCTGCGCATGGCCACGATCGTCGCGCTGTGGGCCTTCGGGTTCAAGTCCCGGGCTGCGATGCCGTACATGTCCGCAACCTCACGACCACGCCTGCGACGGGGGGCGACGAAGTCTCGTGCGCGAGTCACGGGCTGCGCGTGGTCGAGCTCGCCGCCTCTTCGATCGGTATCGAGCCGCACGGGTCGGGCGCCGCGTTCCCTACTTCTTGTCCTTCTTGCGCTTCTTCTTGTCCTTCTTGCCCTTTTTGCGGCGCTTCTTGCGCTTCGTCGCCTTCTCGACCGGGAGCGGGCCGCGAGACTCCTTGTCCTCGTCGTAGTAGTCCAGGTGGTCGACGGGCAGGACGACGGACGTGACGATGTTCAGGGAGTGCGAGACGATGCGCCGGTAGTACCGGAAGCAGAGCACGGTCGCCGCAGGATCAGCCGGCTGCACTGTGCGCTCGTCGAGCGAGGTGAGGATTTCGCGCGTGGCGGCATCGCACTCGTCCTTGAGCGCTTCGGCGCGCCCAATGAAGGCGCGTGCGCCGTCCTCGTCCTCGCTCTCGTACAGCTCGCGTGCCTCGGCGAGGATGCTCGAGATGCGTCCCTTCATCTCGAGCAGGATGGCGTGGAAGGGGCCGTCGGGTTGCTTCGGACAACGGACGGCAAGCTTGGCGATGTGCTTCGTGTAGTCGCCGATCAGCTCCGCATCCTTCGCGACGCTGATCATCGCGAGTGCCGACGCCACCTCCCCGGCGCCGCGCAGGGACGCGTGGATCACGAGGCCGCGTCGGATGCTGCTATGGATCTCGTTGATCTTCTCGTCGGTCGCCTTGACATCGCCTTCGATGGTCTTGGCATCCGCACCAATGAGATACGCGTCGGTCGCGAGGTCGAAGGAGTGCCGCGCGTGTCCAACCATGAGGCCGAACCGGCTCACGAGCTCTTGGAGCGGTTCGTCGGGTGCCCCCATGGAGCGCAGCCAGCTGAAGATTGCCATGGCCGTTGCCTCTCTTCTCTTTACTTGAACAGCAGGATACCGAGCAGGGGCATGAGCACGAACACGCCCATGATGTAGACGCCGACCCAGATCCGGTTGCGACTCGCGCGCTCGGCCAGGAACTCTGCGCAGCGAATCGGGAAACGACGGAGCCACGGGATCGGATAGATCAGGCCGATGCCCACGAGGTTGAACAACAGGTGCACGAGGGCAATCGTCAGGCCGGCGGGGCCCGCACTGAGCGCAGCGAGCAGGCCGGTCACGGTCGTGCCCAGGTTCGCGCCCAGGGTGATGGGGAAGGCCGCCTCCATCGACAGGACGCCGGCCCCGATCATGGGAACGAGCAGCGAAGTCGTGATGCTCGACGACTGGACCAGCACGGTCATGAGTGCGCCGACCGCCATGGCGAGGATCCCGCGCCGTCCGAGCACCTCGTTCAGCGCACGCTCGACCCGATCGGCCATGAGCGAGCGCATCGTCTTGGTGATGTTCATCAGGGCCAGGACGATCATGGCGAGGGCGATGACGAGGATCACGAGTGCCGCCGGCCAGCCCACGAGGCCGATGCCTTCGGTCACGACGCTCTCGATGCCCTTCGAGAGCGTCTTGAAGAAGCTCTTGATGGGGCTGCTGAACTTCTCCGCGGCCGCGTCGGGATCCGACGCGAGGATGCTCGTCAGCCAGCGCGCGCCCTTCTCGAGGATCCCCGTGGCGATCTCGATGGGGAGCAGCGCCGCCAGCGCCATGACGTTGAAGAAGTCGTGCATCGTCGCGCCGGCGAAAGCGCGCCGGAACTCCGTCCTGCGGGCAATGTGTCCCATGGACACCAGGGTGTTCGTCACCGACGTCCCGATGTTGGCGCCCATCACCATCGGGACCGCATAGGTGATCGAGAGCTCGCCACTGCCTACGAGAGCGACGACCGTCGCGGTCGTCACCGAGGACGACTGCACAAGCACCGTGGCCAAGATGCCTACCGCCAGGCCGGCGAATGGGTTGCTCACGCCGTCGAAGAGCGCTTTGGCCTGGTCCTTCCCGAGCAGCTTGAAGGCACCGCTCATCAGCTGGATCGCGGTCAGGAACACGCACAGCAGGAAGAGCAGGAAGAGGAGCCGGGCCCAGACCGGGAGCTGGCGCTCCTCATACGGCATGGGTGCCTTCACGGGCGTCATCGGCAGTCCCTCACTCCCTCGACGAAAGCGGCAGCCTAGGCGTCTTTACGCTGCGTTTAAACAGCCGCTTCGACGTCGCTTCGTTTTCCCCCAACTACATTCGCGAAGTGCGTACGGCTCCACAGGAACTGCGTGGGATCTCGCATGCGGCGGCGGCCCACGGCACAAGGTGCCCCGGGCCTTCCGGAGTATGAAAATTGGGTAAAGCGCGCTGCGCGCGTCGCGGGGCTCCTCCGCCGCAAAGGCCAGAAACACCTGATCTGGGCGGCTTTAGGCGCCCTTAACAGAACTCCTCTTGGAGCGGGGTGTGCGGGGGTGCCGCAGTGCGGGCGCGCGCCGATCGGAACGGGCTTGTCCGGATCGCTTTCTGCTGTTCTGGTCGCCGCAGCAGCGGGTGCGGGGTTCTGCGCGGCATGGGTTTCGGCGTGGCTCCCGGCCTGACCAGGGAGTAAAGATCGTGCGAAAAATCTGTGTAGTGATCGCGGCGTTGGCCTTGGTAGGGGCGTGTGGCAAGCGCGACGGGGGGTCGTCGCGGCCCATGCTCCAGAACAAGGGCTCCGACACGCTCGTGAACGTGGCCGGCGCATGGGCGGAGGCCTACGCGAAGGTCGACCCGAATCTCGCGATTGCCGTGAGCGGCGGCGGTTCGGGCACCGGGATCTCCGCGCTCATCAACGGCACCGTCGACATCGCCAACGCGAGTCGGCGCATGAAGGACAAGGAGATCAAGGCCGCCAAGGCGAATGGTGTCGAGCCCGTCGAGTTCATCGTCGGCTACGACGCGCTGGCCGTGTTCCTGCACAAGGAGAACACGAAGACAGACTGGACCATTGCCGAGCTCGCCGACATCTACGGCGAGGGTGCCCAGACCACGAAGTGGTCCCAGGTGGATGTGCGCATGTCCGGCTGCGAGAGCGACAAGATCGTCGTGGTCAGCCGCCAGAACAACTCCGGCACGTACGCCTACTTCAAGAAGGCGATTCTAGGCAAGAAGCGCGACTACCGCATGGGGACGAACGATCTCCACGGCAGCAAGGACGTCGTCGAGCTCGTGGAGAAGACGCCCTGTGCCATTGGGTACAGCGGTCTCGCGTACGCCACGGACCACGTCAAGATGGCGCGGATCGCCAAGGACAAGAACAGCCCGTACATCGCGCCCTCGGTCAAGACGGCCAGCGACCGCAGCTATCCGATCGCGCGTCCGCTGCTCATGTACACGGCCGGCGAGCCCACGGGGAAGGTCAAGGAGTACCTCGACTGGATCCTCAGCGACGAGGGCCAGCGCATCCTCGTCAAGAACGGCTATGCGCCCGTTCGTAACGTCACGGACTGATTGAGACTGAGCCCGCGACGGGCAAGGGAGGCGTCGTGAGTCACTACGAGGAACGGCTGCAGGCCGACCTGGACCGCATCTACACCCATGCGGATCAGCTGGGCGCGCTGGTGGCGGAGAACGTCACCAGCGCGGTCCACGCCCTGTTGGCCCTGGACCGTTCGGCGGCAGCAGAGGCGATCCTCGCGGATCAGCGCATCAACCGGCGCGTCCGCGAGAGCGATCGCCTCTGCCATGCATTCGTGGCGCGGCACCTGCCGAGCGCCGGCATCTTGCGCACGATCTCCGCTGTGCTGCGTCTCAACGTGGCCCTGGAGCGGATCGGCGACTACGCCGTCACGATCGCGCGCGAGGCCGTACAGCTCACGACGCTCCCACCCAAGTCCGTTCTGCGCGACATCGAGCTCATGGCGGAGCAGTCGCAGGACATGTTCGCGCAGGCCATGAAGGCCTTTCGGGAGAAGAACGCGGAGCTGGCGCGGGGCACGCGCTCCATCGCGCGCCAGATCGATCACACCATGGACAGGGTCTTCGAGAGCCTGACGGAACATGGTGAGAAGGACGACCTCAAGACGCACGACCTCTTCGGCACCCTGATCGTGTTCAACCGGTTGGAGCGCATCAGCGACCAGGCCAAGAACATCTGCGAAGAAGTGGTCTTCGCGGAGACAGGCGAGCTCACGCGCCCGAAGCAGCCGCGCATCCTCTTCGTCGACGAGAAGAACGACTGCTGGGGCCTGCTGGCCGAGTCCCTTGCCAAGAAGGCGTTCCCCGAGAGCGGGACGTACGAGAGCGCGGGCTACGCCGCGGCATCGGAGGCATTGCCCGTCCTCGGGAGCTTCCTGGAGGACAAGGGGCTGGATCGATCCGACCTCGAGCCGACGCCGTTGCCCACCACGCATGACCAGCTCGACGACTACGATCTGATCATCGGGCTGGGCCTGTTCCCGCGCGAGCACCTCGCCGAGCTTCCGTTCCGCACGGTGTTCCTCGGGTGGGACGTGATCCCGGCCCAAGCCGAGCACGGGAACGAGATCTCGGCAGACATGCTCGACGCCGTTGCCAAGGAGATCTCCCATCGGCTGCACGAGCTGATGGACACCCTCCACGGCGAGAACGGCAGCTGACATGCGGAATGGGGGCGACAAGCCGGGGGGGCCCAAAGCAGGGCCCGGTGCGAACTGGGATCGCCTCGGGGCGTCCTGGTTCATCGACAAGGGCGTACAGGTCCTCGTCTTCGTAGGCGGCACGTCCGCGATCATCTTCGTGGTCGGGATCTTCGTGTTCATCACCCGCGAGGGATGGCCGTTCATCCGGGACACGCTGGACTTCGCCGAGTTCTTCGGCTCGCCCCGCTGGAACCCGACGTCGGACCACAATCCCACGTACGGGGCGCTCGCGCTGATTGTCGGCACGGCCAGCGTGACCGGCCTGGCGATGTTGATCGCGATTCCCTTCTCGCTGGGGGCTGCGATCTACATCGCGGAGTTCGCCCAGGGCCGCACCCGAGAGGTGCTCAAGGTCCTCGTGGAGATGCTCGCCGCGATTCCGTCCGTCGTCTGGGGCTTCATCGGGCTCACGGTGATGAACCCCCTCATCATCGACATGTTCAACGTCCCAGTTGGGTTGACGGTGCTCAACTCCGGCCTGATCCTCGGACTGATGGCCGCACCCATCATGACGACCATCGCCGAGGATGCGCTCAAGGCCGTCCCGGACGGCTACCGCGAGGCGGCCGAGGCCATGGGGGCGACGAAGCTGCAGGTCGTCTTCAAGGTGGTCTTGCCGGCAGCCAAGAACGGGCTCGTGGCGGCCGTGCTCCTGGGCGTCGGCCGTGGGTTCGGCGAGACCATGGCGGTCCTGATGGCCAGCGGTCACTCCGTCAACCTGCCGACCAGCGTGTTCGACTCCGTTCGCGCGCTCACGGCGACGATCGCGGCGGAGCTCGGCGAGACGGCGCATGGGTCGGACCACTACCGCGTGCTGTTCACGCTCGGCATCTTCCTCTTCATCGTCACGTTCATCATCAACCTGCTTGCGGACATCTTCGTTCGCGGCGTACGGAAGAAGGGCTGATCGATGTTCGAATCCACGTCCCTGAACGAGCGCAACCGCAAGAAGCAGTCGCTCGTGAAGATCTTCTTCCTGATGATGACGGTGCTGCTGATCTTGCCCGTGATGATCATCCTCGGGGTGCTCATCTACAAGGGCGGGCCGGTGCTCTCCTTCGAGTTCCTGTTCGAGATGCCGACCAAGAACGGCGCCGCCGGTGGCATCCTGCCAGCGCTCGTGGGCACCGTCTGGCTCGTCACGGTCGCCCTGATCGCGTCGGTACCGCTCGGGGTCGCGGCGGCGCTCTACCTCTCCGAGTACGCGCCCGACAACTGGTTCACCCGCGCGATCAACCTGGCGATCATCAACCTCGCCGGCGTGCCGTCCATCGTGCATGCGCTCTTCGGCGTCGGCGCCTTCGTGCTGTTCTTCGAGTTCGGCACGAGCATCCTGGCGGCGAGTCTCACCCTGGCCGTGATGACGCTGCCGGTCGTCATCGTGGCTACGCGTGAGTCTCTCCAGGCGGTGCCGCAGTCCTTCCGCGAGGCCTGCTGGAACATGGGCGCGACGCGCTGGCAGACGATTCGGCGCGTGGTGCTGCCGAACTCGGTCAGCGGCATCCTGACGGGCGTGATCCTCGAGGTGTCGCGTACGGCGGGCGAGACGGCGCCGATCATGTTCACGGGCGCCGCGGCGATCCTGCCGTTCCTCCCGGAGAGCGTCTACGACCAAACGATGGCCATGTCGCTGCACCTGTTCGTCGTATCGACGCAGGTCCCGAACATGCCCGAAGGCATCCCCTACGGGGTCGCGCTCGTACTGATCGGCATGGTGCTCACGATGAACGCCGTTTCGATCGGCTTCCGCACCTGGCTGCGCGGGAGGAAGAAGTGGTAGGCCAAGAGCTTCAGAGTCCGGCGACCGAGGCCATGGTCGAGGTCCGCGATCTGACCATCCGGTACGGGACGGAGGCGGTGCTCCGCAACGTGAGCTTGGAGGTTCGCGAGCACGAGATCTTCGGCATCATCGGGCCGGCCGGTAGCGGAAAGACGTCCTTCCTCCGCGTGCTCAACCGGATGGATCAGATGACGACCGGGATGAGCTGGGACGGCGACGTCACGTTCGCGGGCCGCGACATCCGGAAGGTCCGCAATCTCTACGGCCTTCGCAGCCGCGTCGGTGTCGTGTTCCCGCTCCCCGTCGGATTGCCGCTGACCGTCTACAACAACGTGGCCCTGTCGCCGCGCTTGCGCGGTATCCGCAATCGGCAGCAGCTGGACGAGATCGTCGAGCGTTGCCTGCGGCGAGCCGCGCTGTGGGACGAGGTGAAGGACCGCCTCGACTCGCTCGGCAGCCTGCTCTCCGGCGGTCAGCAGCAGCGCCTGACGATCGCACGCGCGCTCTCACAGGAGCCGGATCTGCTTCTGCTCGACGAGTTCTCGATCGCCGTGGACCCGGTCACGACGATGCGCATCGAGGACGTGCTGAAGGAGCTGAAGAAGGAGATCACGATCGTGCTCGTCACGAACCTGGTCCAGCAGGCACGTCGACTGGCCGATCGTACGGCCTTCTTCCTCACGGGTGACTGCATCGAGGTGCGTCCGACGGAAGAGATGTTCGAGGCACCCGACCGCGACCAGCGCACGAGGGAGTACGTGGAGGGGCGCTTTGGATAGTCCGGCAGCCACAGTCACGAGCGACTTCGCCATCCAGACCGACAAGCTCTCGCTCTGGTACGGCAGCTTCCAGGCGCTCTTCGATGTCGATCTGCAGATCAAGCAGGGCATCATCACGTCCCTGATCGGGCCTTCGGGCTGCGGGAAGTCGACGTTCCTCCGCAGCATCAACCGGATCAACGAGCGGCTCGGCTATGTGCGCACGACGGGACGCATCGAGGTGCTCGGGCACGACATCTACGCCCCCGACGTCGAGCTGGTGCAGGTCCGCAAGCAGGTCGGCATGGTGTTCCAGCGGCCCAATCCGCTGCCGATCTCGATCCGGGACAACGTGCTCTTCGGCTACGGCATCCACAACAAGGGCCCCAAGCCGAGCAAGGAAGACCAGGATCGGGTCGTCGAGGATGCCCTCAAGACGGTGCTGCTCTGGGACCAGGTCAAGGACCGCCTGCGTCACAAGGGGACCTCGCTCTCCCTCGAGGAGCAGCAGAAGCTCTGCATCGCGCGGCTGCTGCCGGTGAAGCCCACGGTCCTGCTCATGGACGAGCCGTGTTCCGCGCTCGACCCGAAGGGCACGGAGGCCGTCGAGGAGCTGATCTGGCAGCTGCGCGGCGAGTACACGATCGTCATCGTGACGCACAACATGGCGCAGGCGCGTCGTGCGAGCGAAGAGTGCATCTTCATGCTGCTGGGCGAGGTGATCGAGCACGAGCCCACGGAGGACATGTTCGTCACGCCCAAGCAGCAGCAGACGGCCGACTACATCGAGGGGCGCTACGGCTAGGCGCGGTCACGCGCTTCGAACGAGCAGCGCCCGCGCCTCCTGGGCCTTCCCGCGCGGCGGCCTGCGTCTGCCGCGCCGCATTTCGGCCGGACGGGTGCATTGGGGCTCGCTCCCTTTACAATCCCTTTACCGATGTCCAAGCTCCTGGTCCTCAACGAAGCCGAGGACGTGCGGGTCCCCTTCCTGCGCGGCATCCTCGTCCGCTCCCTGCAGCGCGCAGGCGTCGATTTCGACAAGGCGTACGAGATCGCCACGAGCGTCCGCGAGGAGCTGAAAGACCTCCAGGAGATCACCGCGGCGGAGCTGCGCGTGCGCGTCGCCAAGCACCTCGATTTCAACGGGGGGCAGATCGCAGACCGCTACGGCAAGCGCAACGGGGCGCCTGCCGCGATCGTCGTCGAGTACGGCGATGGGAGCGAGGCCCAGTACTCCCGGGGGCGCCAGCGGCTCGGTCTGTTGTGCGCCGGCCTGCGCGCGGAGAAGGCCGTCTCCGTGGCCGCCCAGATCCACGCGCACCTGATCGGGAACGACATTCGGCGCATCCACCATGACGAGCTGCGCCGGACGACCCATCGGCTGCTGCGCGAGGCGAGTGGCCCCAAGGCGGCGAAGCGCTACCTCACGTGGCAGGCGATGCGCCGGAGCGGGCGTTCGCTGATCGTGCTGGTGGGCGGCGCGACGGGCACCGGCAAGAGCACGATCGCAGCGCAGCTCAGCCACGTCTTGGATGTCACGCGTACGCAGTCGACGGACATGCTGCGCGAGGCGATGCGGATGATGATTCCGGAGCGCCTGATTCCCGTGCTGCATCGTTCGACGTTCGATGCCTGGGAGAGCCTGCCCGCTCGCGCGTGGGCATCCCACGAGGACAAGATTGCGGCCGGCTACCTCGCGCAGACCAACGTGCTCCGGGTCTCGTGCGGCGCGGTCCTCGGGCGCGCCCTCAAGGAAGGGCTGTCCATGGTGCTCGAGGGGATCCACGTGCACCCGAGCCTGCTCTCCGAGGTCGAGGACTACGCGGATGCGGTCGTCGTGCCTGTGATCCTCGGCGTCCTGAAACCCAAGGAGCTGAAGCGGCGCATTCGCGGGCGGGGCAGCACGATCCCCGCACGACGGGCGAAGCGGTACCTCGACAGCTTCGACGACATCTGGACGCTGCAGACGTTCCTGCTGGCGGAGGCGGACCGCACGGGCGTGCCGATCGTGGCGAACGACGACATCGAGCAGACGGTGCGGGACGTGATCCTGGCGATCCTGCGCGTGCTCTCGAAGCAGTTCGACACGAGCCCCGAAGCCGTCCTTGCCTGAGGGGTAAGCGCCTGCGGAGCAGATCCGGTGCTGCGCACAGGTACGCATTGCCCGTCGTGCTTCGTGCGATGTTCAGGTCGTCGATCGGAAGATGATCGGGATCGGCGCCCCGCACGTACGATCCGGCTACTTGCGCTGGGGGCAGCAGATCGGTGGACATCGTACGGGTCCGAGGTTCGGACTGTGCCCGCGACGCGCGGGGACACGTGGTCGTGATCGACGTGATGCGTGCGTACACGACGTTGGCGTACGCGTTCGACCGCGGGGCCCGCGAGGCCATCCTCGTGGAGACGATCGAGGAAGCCTTCGCGTATCGTGAACGCGACCCCGACGTCCTGCTGGTGGGGGAGGTCGGTGGACGGCCCATCCCCGGCTTCGATCTAGGGAACTCGCCCGAGAGCCTTGCGGACGTCGACCTGGAGGGGCGCACGATCGTGTTCCGGTCGAGCAACGGCGTACGTGGCGCCGTGCACGCGACGCAGGCGGACCGCATCGTGCTGGCGAGTCTCGTCGTTGCGGGTGCAACCGTTGCCTGGTTGAAGGCAGAGCAGCCGGACCTGGTGACCATCTGCGCGATGGCATCGATGCACGGCAAGGACGGCGTCGAGGACGACGCGTGTGGTGACCTGCTCCAGGCACGACTCGAGGATCGCGACATCGACCTGGACACCATCGTTCGCCGCGTGCGCGAGAGCGGCGGCGGCCGAGCTGCGCTCGATCCCGCTCAGGATCACGTCACGCCTGGGGACCTGGAGCACGCGTCGCGGATCGACCACTTCCCCTTTGCGATGGTCGTCGAGCGCGAGGACGCAGGCCTGATCGCGCGTCCGGTCCGCGTGTAGCAGGGCGCCGTCAGGCGTTACTGCAGAACGTAGAGGCCGGCGGCGAGGGCGACTGCGATCAGCAGGCGGACCCAGAGATAGGACGAGCGGAATTCCACGGCTGTATTAGAAGAACCGCCTGTGAAGGCTCGGTGAAGGCGGCAGCAAGATCGGACAAATCGAGCGCACCCTGGGGCTGGGGGGAGCCGACCCGGTGGGCGCTGCAGCGGCCGAGTGCGCCATCAGGCCCTGTTTCATGCGGCCGGGAGGCGCGGTCTCCATGGCGGGTGGCTTCACAGTTGACTCTCCAGCGCGACGCGTCGCGCGCCCTGGAGACCCCCGATGCGCTACGTCCTGCTCCTCGCCGCCCTACTGATCTTCGCCACGAGCGCCGCCCATGCGACCGGCATCCACTCGACCAAGCCGCGCACGAGCCACACCCAGGTGGTGCCGGCGTCGAAGCGGATCGAGACCCCCGCGAACACCCCCCGCGGCGGCACGGCGCAACGCCCCGAGGCGCCGACCGCCCGCTAGGTCAGGCCCACTGGATGTAGACGAGCTCGACCAGGATCACCAGGTTCTTGGCGAAGTGCTGGGTCTCGAGCATGCGCACCTGCTTGTCCTTCTCTTCCCAGAAGCGGTGCATGAGTGCCGTCGCCATCACCATGAACCCGCAGAGGGCGAGCGTCCCGTAGAGACGCGTGTCGGCGAAGATGAACGTCGCCCCGCCCAGGATCAGGACGACACCGGTCACGCGGATCGAAAGCGTAGGCATGAACAGCTTGCGCTTGCGCGCATAGCCCTCCAGCACGCGCTGGTTGTAGTAGTGGTTGATGCCGTTCAGGATGAAGAACAGTCCGAGCAGGACGATCAGCGTCTGCTTCAGGATCATGGTGCGGCTCCGAAGGCAGTGGAGAGGGCGGTAGCTAGAGGTCGATGCGCGCGTCGAAGAGCAGGTAGGGATCGGCCCGGGGCAGCGTCATCATGAGTGTCGAGAAGCTGTGCTCGACCTTCCCGCGGAAGCGCTCCTTGCCGTTGACGCGGACCACCACCTCCTGATCGAGATCGACGAGCGGCTCGCCGAGCAGGATGGACATGCCGGAGACGTCGCCGGAGCCCTCGTGGGTCGTGATCTCGATCCGGTTGCCGCCCGGGGCGCGGAACTCGACGAGCGCCTCCAGCTCCGCGCGGCCCCAGTAGATCCAGTACATCTGGCGCTTCCACGACAGCACCGGCTGCCAGAGGAAGGCCTTCGGGCGCGGGTCGCGCGGGTGCGAGGCCAGCCACTTCTGCGAGGGGAGGTAGCCCTCCTTCGGCGCGGCGTGGCCGCGTCCCTCGACGCGGTCGTACCGGAAGTTGAAGCCGTCGGGCCACTTGGCCTTCAGCTTCTTGAGCGCCTCGAACGTGAAGTCGTTCACGTCGGGCGGCACGTTCTTGTCGTCGCCGGACTGGTAGAAGTGCAGCGGCAGGGCGAAGTAGCTCGGCAGGATGCCCGGCTCGATGCGCTTGATTCTCTGCATGAGGCGCGACTCGAACTCGGGGATCGGCGCGCCCGCATAGGGGGCCACACCGGCGAAGACGTCCGCGTGATGCGCGCCGAGCGTCCATGATCCGAACCCGCCCATGCTGTGGCCGGTGATGTAGATGCGGTTCGGGTCGACCTTGCCGGATCGCTTGGCCGCCTCGATCAGCTCCATGACCCATTCTTCGGTGCCGGCGTCCGTCCAGCCGCGCTCCGTCTTCTCCAGGACCTCCGGGAAGATCCACATCCAGCCGCCGCCGCCCATGGCGCCCGCGGCGCTCTCAGCGGAGCCGGCGCCCACGCCCCCGCCGTGCAGGCCGATGAAGAGCGCCTTCCCCGGACGGCCTTGGACGATGTACTTGCCGCGCTTGCTCTCCTCGCCGAACCAGTAGTTCGAGCCGGAGCGGGCGAGCTTCTTCCCGCGCTTGCGCAGGATCTTCAGCAGGTCGGCGCGGAGCTTCTTGAGCTGGCTTCGCTTGAGCGGAGCGAGCTCCTCGTCCCACGCCTCGCGCAGCTTCTCGCGCGTGCCGAAGTTCGCGTCGAGGTATCCCTCGACGACGCGCACGAGCTCCTTGCCCGCGGGCACCCGACCCTTGCGCTCGTCGGCGCGCCCGTCGGGGGCCGCCAAGGCGAGCAGGAGCAGGATGCCGAACGCGGCGCCTCTCAAGATCCGCATCGCCGCTCGTGCCTCCCGGTCGCCTTCACGCCTCAAGAAGGTACATAGCCCTGGAGCAGCAGGTCGTCTCCGACCTTGCGCCACATGGGCTCGGCCAGGACCAGGGCCTCCTCTGCGCGATCGATGTCGGTCCCGGTGACGGCGGAGACGGCCTCCGACCCGCCCAGGATCCGCGGCGCGACCCAGGCCGTGACCTGGTCGACGAGGCCGCGGCGCAGGAGCGTGCCGTGCAGCGACGCGCCGCCCTCGACCAGCAGCCGGTCGACCCCGTGGCTCTTGAGCGAGGCCAACATGGCCGCCACGTCGATGCCTGCGGGCGTCGCGGGCATGGCCTCGATGCGCACGCCGGCGCTCTCGAGCGCTTGTCGTCGAGCGCCCAGTGCACCCTCCGCGCAGTAGACCAGCACGGGCACGGCACCCGCACTGACCACGAGCTTGGAGGTCAACGGCAGGCGCAGCGAGGAGTCGAGCACGACGCGTAGCGGCTGGGCGCGGCCATCGGGAACGCCGTCCGCCAGACGACACGTCAGGTCGGAGTCATCGGCCAGAATCGTGCCGATGCCGACGGCGACCGCGTCCACGCGGCCGCGCAGCTCGTGGGTGTGGCGCTTCGCGCGGATGCCCGTGATGGCCCCGCCGCGTCCCGCCTTCGGCGTGATCGCGCCGTCCAGCGACATGGCCCACTTGGCGATGACCCACGGCCGATCGCGCTCGAGCGCCGCGCGGAAGGGGCCGAGCAGGGCCTCTGCCTCGTCCTCCAGGTGGGGGCCCTCGACCTCGATGCCGGCGCCTCGCAGTCGTTCAGCGCCCTTCCCGGCCACGGCCGGGTTTGGATCGACCGCACCGAAGACGACGCGTCCGATGCCGGCATCGATCAGCGCGTCCGTGCATGGCCCCGTCTTGCCGGTGTGGCAGCAGGGCTCGAGCGAGACGTAGGCCGTTGCGCCGCGGGCGCGTTTGCCCGCCATTCGAAGTGCCTCGACCTCGGCGTGCGCGCCGCCATAGGCCTTGTGCCAGCTCTCGCCGACGACGCCGTCGTCGCTCTCGATCACACACCCGACGATCGGGTTCGGCTCGACGGCAAAGCGCCCCTTGCGGGCGAGAGCGAACGCGCGGCGTAGGCGCTCGCGGTCGTGATCGGAGAGGGCCATGCGGGCATCGTATGCGCCCGCGGTGCGGCTGCGGAGCGACGTCCTAGCGGACGATGGGCCGGGCGTTCGTCATGTCCGAGAGGCGGTACTTGATGCGGCTCGACGCGAGCTCGTCGCGCAGCTCGATCAGCTCCGGGTGCACGGGATCGATGTACGACGCCTTCGCGGCGTAGAGCTCGGCGCGGCTCCACACCTTCGACTCCCACATGAACCACGCCATGTTGAAGAGCAGGTCGAACTGCGCCTTGTCGAGCTCGACGAGCTTCGCCAGCACGTCGCGGCGCATCTCGCTCCTGCGCGGCAGGATGCGGCGGAGACGACCCAGGTTGCGGCGCGCCTTGGTGAACTCGGCGTCGGCCTTCTCCGCGTTGCGGTGCGCGCGCGAGACCTGGCCCTTCTTCTGCGCCTTCTCCGAGTCGCCCGTCAGGGCGATGCCCTTCTTGACCTGCGCCAGGGCCTCCGTCTTGCGACGGATGATCTCTTTGTTCTTCTGCAGGTCGACCAGCGCGTCTTCGAGCTCCTTCTGCGCCTTGGCGGCCTCCTTGTCGAGCTTCTCGACGAGGCGCAGGAGATCCTGGATCAGCTTGCCGACGGCCTTGGCGTTGGGGGCGCCCGCGAAGTGCAGCCGGAGATCGGTGGCGATGTCGAGCGCGCGCTCGAGGTCACCGGCCTCCGCGATCTTGCGCGCATGGTTGACGCCCGCCTCGACGGCGTGGCGCTCGGCCTTCGCCACGAGGTGCTTGTACTCCTTCTGCGTGAGCGCGCCGAGGGCCAGGGCCTTCTCGTATTCGATGCGTGCCTCGGTGTAGAGGCCGAGGTCGGCCGCGAGCAGCGCGAGCTTCTTGCGCGCCTCTCCCTCGGCGACGGGGGCGAGGGCGGCCTTGACGCGGTACACGGCCAGGGGCGTCAGCTGGCTCCAGGGGATGCGGCGCAGCTTGCCGCCGCCAAGGGCGATGAGGACCTCGTCGCCGGCGATCTGCTGCACGACGCCCTTGAGCGTCTTGCCGTTGACGAGCGGCAGCTCGACCGGGCGCTCGTCGCCGGCATGAGCGGGCGTCGCGCCGACGCAGACGCAGGCCAGGAGGGCGGGGATCAGGAAGCAGCGAGTCGCGATGCGCATGGGGGGGATCCGGGGGTCCTGGCGTGCCGTCTACTGTACGGAACGTCGGCAGGGGCGCCCGGAAGGCGCAATTCCGGCCTCGGAAGGCGATTCCCGCGAGGGTGGGGCAGAGGCCCCAGGTGTGCGCGGATCAGCCGTCCGGGCTGCCCGAACCCACGACCGGGTTGCGGCGCGGGGCGCCGGCCGGCGGGGCACCGCGCGGCGCCGGGGACGAGCCCGTAGGCTGGATCAGCGGACCGCGGCGCAGGATGCGCTGGTAGCGGTCCAAGAGCTCCGCGGCGCTGATGCGCTCCTCGCGGTGGCGCTGCGGGTCGGTGATCTTCAGATACTCCTCGACGTCCTCTACGGCGCGGCCGTACTGGCGCAGGGCGGCGTACGTCTGGGCGCGCTCGATGTAGGCGGCGGGAATCGCCGGGTCGAGGCGGATGACCTCGCTGTACTGCTTCGAGGCCATGTCGTACTCGCCGCGGCGGAAGTAGACCGAGCCGAGCAGCAGGCGCAGCTTCTTCTCCTTGTCGCGCGCACCCTGGATGCGGTCGATGAAGAGGTTGCGCTGATCGGAGGTCACGTTGGCGGCGCCGACCTCCTCTTCCCACCAACCCATGCGCTCCTTCCACTTGCGCTGGCTCTCTTGGCTGAGGCCGAGGTAGCGCTCGGCCCACATGATGCCGAGGTCTTCGTTCTCGAGCTTCAGGTGGGTCTTGGCGAGGCCGGCGAGGGCGTAGGGGTTGTCCTGCGAGGAGTTCAACACCTGGCGGTAGAGCGGCACGGCGCGGCGCAGGTACGTGTCGCGCTTGCCGCGCTGGATGGCGATCTGGTCTTCGGTCGTGCGCACGTCCGCGTTCGGATCCGTGGCGAGCTTGTTCTCGAGGTTGCGCACGTCGCGGTCGTAGTAGTCCGCGATGAGACCGTACGTGTTGGCGAGGTCGCGCTTCACCTCGAAGCTGCGGTCACCCAGCTGCGGGTGCGTCCAGTCGAGGTTGACGACCTCCTTCAGGTAGGCCTCGGCGTAGCGCAGCGACTGGATGTCGCCCTGGCCGATGCGTGCGCGCGCGGCGCCCCACTTGGCCTTCTTCCGGTTCGCGTCGATCTCGAGGACCTTGTTCCACATCCCCACCGACTCGGCGAAGCGGCCGCCCTCGTAGTACGTGAGCGCGGCGGTCTCGTAGTACTCCATCCGCGCGGCGTTGTCCTCCTCCTCGTCGCGGTAGTCGCGCGTGAGGGGGATGTCCTCGCTCTGGCATCCGCCGAGAAGGAAGGTGGCCAGGATGGTGAGGGGCAGCGCAAGGCTCGACACGAAGCGCATGGATCAACTCCGACAGGTTCGCGAAAGTATGCCCCCGACGGGTCATCGCGTCGTCATACGCCGTTGCCCTGGAACAGGTTAAGGCGATTCGTGAGAGGGAGTCCCAAGGCCCCTGGGGGCAACGGGTTACTCGCCTTCGGGCTCCTGGCGGGAGCGCTTCAGGCGGTCGCGGCGCGTGTCATCCTTGCGTAGCGAGAGCGTCTTGGCCCGCTCCACCAGCACGAGGCCGGCCTTGGCGCCCTTGGGCTTCCGCACGTAGCGCCGCTCCGTGTAGTCGACCTCGTTGGTCTCGGCCTCGCTGCGCTTGCTGAACAGGCACGCGAGCTCCGCCGCATCGAGCAGCGTCTCCTTCGGCACGGTCTTGCCGCGCGGCGTCGGCACGATGACGTGCGCGCCGGGCACGCTACGCACGTGGAGGAACAGATCGTGCGGGCGGCTGGCGCGTAGCGTCAGCGCATCGCTGTCCGCCGCGCTCTTGCCGACACGGATCTCCCAGCCGTCCTTCGAGCGGTAGCTGCGCCACGGCACGCGCTCGGCCGGTCGCTTGCTCTTGCGACGCCCGCCGAGGGACGCCAAGGCGCCCACGGCCTTGGCGCGAACCGGGTCCGGCAGGGCGCGGGCGAAGGCCTCGAGCGCCTCGAGGTCCTCGAGCGCCTTGACGGCTTCGCGGGCGTGCTCGAGCGCCTGCACCGCCGCCTCTGCGTCGGGCCGCTCCTGCGCCGCGCGGTCGGCTGCACCTCGCAGCTTGCGCGCGCGCTGGAAACACCGGCCGACCTGATCCCCGGGCGCGACTTTGGGATCGAGCTCGATCTCGATCTCCGTTGGCGGATCGGTCGTGTAGTCGGGGACGCGGACGGACGCGAGCCCCGGCTTCAGCAGATGGAACGACCCGCGCAGGAGCTCGCCCTTGGCCTGCCAGGCGTCGGCATCCAGAGCCTTGCGCGCGTCCGTATCCAAGCGCTCGACGCGGCGGCGGGCCGTATCCAGGCCGCGCTTCACGATGCGGCCGATGGCGCCGCGGGCGGTGCGGAGCTGCTCGGAGGCCGACGCGCCATGGCGCATCGCGGCGAGGACGTCCGAGGCGGTCTGGCCCTCCGCCAGCGTGAGCGGCTCGATGCGCTCCGGGGTGGCCGGCGCCGGCACGAACGCGGCACCGACGGAGGCATCGCGACGCGCCGCGACGTTGCCCCGCGGCGTGACGAGCACGTGCTTGTCGTCGCCCACGAGGTACAGGTTGGCCTCGCGACCGAAGAGCTCGAGCCACAGATCCGCTCGCGTGCCTGCACGCTCGAAGCGGATCACGCACGCGCGTTCACCGGGGACGGCCTCGGCGCCCAGCAGCTTCGCGCGCTTGAGCGCGGCGCGCAGCGCGTTGGCCAGGGGACTGGGCTCGCCAGGCGCAGGCTTCGGCGGTGCGAGGTAGGCGAGCGGCAGCGCCGGCTCGATCGATACGCACAGGTCGGCGCGGCCGTCTCGCCCTTCGAGGGCGAGACGGAAGTCGAGCGCGCCGTCCTGGTGGACGGCGCGTACGCGGTCGCCCCGCCGCGCGTCGATCTCATCGACGAGCGCGGCCAGCAGCGCGGCGGTCAGCCGCGGTAGGGCTATGCGTCCTCGCTGGCGTCGTACACCCAGCCGAGGCGGGCGAGGTCGTAGTCGACGGTGCCCTCGCTGAACCAGAGCCCGAGCTCCTTCGCAGCACTCTCTTCGCCGTCCGAGCCGTGCACCAGGTTGTAGGAGCGGCTCATGCCGAAGTCGCCGCGGATCGTGCCGGGGGCGGCTTCCTTGCCGTCCGTGGTGCCCATGATGCCGCGCACGACACCGATCGCGCCGTTGCCGCGCCACGCCATCGCCACGACGGGGGCGCTGCCCATGAAGGCCACGAGCCCGGGGAAGAAGGGCCGCTCCTTGTGGTCGCTGTAGTGGGCTTCGAGCAGCTCGCGCGGAGCCTGCATCAGCTTCAGGCCGACGAGCTGGAGGCCCTTGGCCTCGAGCCGGGAGATGACCTCGCCGACGAGGCCGCGCTGGACGCCGTCGGGCTTCACGAGAACGAGCGTGGTCTGCATGGGGGTTCCTGGAATCCGGGACTGGATGCCGCGGATTGTCGAGTCGCTCATCCCGAGACGAAGGGAAAGACGGGGCCCGGACCCTCGTTGCCGCCCCCGCACCCGGCGCATACGGTGCTCGGCCCCGGCGAAAGGGGACCGAATGACGACCATCCTCGCGATCCACAGAGACGGCCGCTCCGTGCTCGGCGGCGACGGCCAGGTGACCCTGGGCCAGAGCGTGCAGAAGCACGGCGCGGTGAAGGTGCGCGAGCTCGAGGGCGGCCGCGTACTCGCCGGCTTCGCCGGCGGGGCCGCCGACGCCCTGGCCCTGCTCGACCGCTTCGAGGCCAAGCTCGAGAGCACGGCCGGCCGCCTGCAGAAGGCCGCCGTGGAGCTGGCCAAGGACTGGCGCACGGACCGTGTGCTCCGGCGGCTGGAGGCCGTGCTGATCCTGGCCGATGGCGAGCAGCTCCTGCTCGTCTCGGGCAACGGCGACGTGCTCGCCCCCGACGACGGCGTGCTGAGCGCCGGGAGCGGCGGCGCCATCGCCGCGGCTGCGGCGCGGGCGCTCCTGCGCAACACGGAGCTCGATGCGCGCGCGATCTGCGAGGCCTCGCTGGGCATCGCGGGCGAGATGGACCTCTACACCAACGAGCGCATCACGGTGCTCGAGGCGGGGGCGGCGTCGTGAGCATCGCCGAGTCCGACCTGACGCCCGCGCGCATCGTCGCGGAGCTGGACCGCTACGTCGTCGGCCAGAAGGACGCCAAGCGCGCCGTGGCCGTCGCGATCCGTAACCGTTGGCGCCGCATGCAGCTCTCCGCCGAGATGCGCGAAGAGGTGCTGCCGAAGAACATCCTCCTGATCGGCCCTACCGGCGTCGGCAAGACCGAGATCGCGCGCCGCATCGCGACGCTCATCGGCGCACCGTTCACCAAGGTCGAAGCCACGAAGTTCACCGAGGTCGGCTACGTCGGGCGCGACGTCGAGCAGATCGTGCGCGACCTCGTCGAGGCGGCCATTGGCGTCGTGCGCGGCGAGGCGCGCAAGAAGGTCGAGCGCAAGGCGCGCGAAGCGGCTGAGAGCCGCGTGCTCGATTCACTGGTCCTGGAGCTTCAGAGCAACCCGGGCGATCCCGAGCTGGACCCGCTGGGCATGCTGCCAAGCGACGGGACGGGCCCGAGCATGCAGGATCTGGCCGCCGCACGCGTGCGCATCCGCGAACGCATGCGCGCCGGTGCGCTCAACGACCGCGAGGTCGCCGTCCAGGTGCGCGACACGAGCCAGGCGCTCGCCAACATCTTCTCGAACCAGTCGTTCGCGCAGACGGGCATGGACCTGCAGGGGATGTTCGATCGCCTCAATCCCTCGCGCGTCAAGAGCCGGCGGATGAAGGTGTCCGAGGCGCTCGAGACGCTCGCCGCCGAAGAGGCGGAGGACCTCGTCGACGAAGAGGGCGTGAGCACAGAGGCGATCCGACTCGTCGAAAACTCCGGCATCGTCTTCCTCGACGAGATCGACAAGGTCGCCGGCAAGAGCCAGGGCTCGGGGCCCGATGTCTCCCGCGAGGGCGTCCAGCGCGACCTGCTGCCGCTCGTCGAGGGCAGCACCGTGAGCACGCGCCACGGGCCGGTGCGCACCGATCACATCCTGTTCATCGGAGCCGGCGCGTTCCACGTCAGCAAGCCTTCGGACCTCTTGCCGGAGCTCCAGGGCCGCTTCCCGATCCGCGTGCGGCTCGAGGACCTCACGGAGGCCGACTTCGTGCGCATCCTCGAGGAGCCGAAGAACGCGCTCACCCGCCAGTACGAGGCGCTGCTCGACACGGAGGGGCTGAAGATCGGCTTCACCAAGGACGGCATCGTCGAGCTCGCCCGCGTCGCCGCGAAGGCGAACGCGGAGCACGAGAACATCGGCGCGCGCCGCCTCGCCACGGTGATGGAACGCGTGCTCGAAGACGTTTCCTTCAACGCGCCCGACTTGAAGAAGCAGAAGATCCAGGTGAACGAGGCCTACGTGCGCGAGCGCGTCGGCGATCTCCTGGAGGACCGCGACCTCGGCCGGTACGTGCTCTAAGCGCTCGAAGCCTGAGCGCCCTCGAGCTCGGCGATGCGTGCACGGAGAACGCGCTCGCGCTCGGCCACCTCGTCCTCGGTGAACAGCCGCGGGATGTGCTGCGGGCAGTTGGCGTCCCAGGCCTCCAGCTCGAACACGAGCACGCGCTCGGGCGTCGCGCGGTAGGCGGGGTCGCTCACGGCCGCGAGCAGGGCCGGGTCGTCCTCGACGAACCGCGCGCGGCCCCACAGCTTCATCCGCTTCTTCTGTGCATAGTCCATCAGGAAGAGGAACGCCTGGTCGTTCTCGCTGAGGTTGCCCATCGAGAGGTACTGGCGGTTGCCGCTGAAGTCCGCGAACGCGAGCGTGCGTTCGTCGATCACCTTGAGGAAGCCCTTCGGACCGCCGCGGTGCTGGATGTAGGGGCGCCCGTCGGCGCTGGCCGTGCCGAGGTAGAGCGAGTCCCGTGCGGCGATGAAGCGGGCCAGGTCCTGCGTGATCTCGGTCTGGAAGCCGCCGCGGCGCTCCACGCCTTCGTAGATCGATCGCGACCCCAGGCGGGTCTGGATCGACTTGACGGCGGGGGTGAAGGCAAGGTCGGTGCTTCGGGGCGTGGTCATCGGTCGGCTCCGGTGGGGGCACCGGATCGACGGCAGTGAGCTCGTGAAGTTTCGGCGTGCGAAAGCCGTCCGGCCCAACGCCGGTTGGCGTACGCTGCCTCGATTCCGGATCGGATTTCCACCATGCAGACCACGTATCGCTCCCACACCTGCGGGGCCCTGCGTCTCACCGACGAGGGCCAGACCGTCCACCTCTGCGGATGGGTCAACGCCGTCCGCGACCAGGGCGGTGTGCTCTTCGTGGATCTGCGCGACCGCTACGGCGTCACGCAGGTCACCTTCCGGGGCGACAAGGACGCGGCGCTTCTCGCGGCCGCCGAGCCCGTCCGGCCCGAGTGGGCGCTGCGCGTCACGGGCACGGTGATCGCGCGCCCCGAGGAGGCCCGCAACGCGAACCTCGAGACGGGCGATGTGGAGGTGGAGGCGACCGCGCTCGAGATCCTCTCCGAGAGCCAGACGCCGCCCTTCCCGCTCGGTGAGCGGGCCGAGGTGACGCCCGAGATCCGGCTGCGGCATCGCTACCTCGACCTGCGCCGGCCGCGCATGACGAAGATCCTGAGCGACCGCGCGAAGATCATGGCCATCATCCGCAAGGGGCTCGATGCCCAGGGCTTCATCGACGTCGAGACGCCCACCCTCGTGCGCTCCACGCCCGAGGGCGCGCGCGACTACCTCGTGCCGAGCCGCGTGCATCCGGGCCGCTTCTACGCGCTGCCCCAGTCGCCGCAGATCTTCAAGCAGCTCTTGATGGTGGGCGGCCAGGACCGCTACTACCAGTTCGCGCGCTGCTACCGCGACGAGGACCTGCGCGCGGACCGCCAGCCCGAGTTCACCCAGATCGACATCGAAGCGTCCTTCGTGCGCCCCGACGACGTGTTCGGCTTCCTGGAGCCCGTCGTGGCCGAGCTGATCGCCGCGTTCCACGGGCGCGAGGTGCCCGTGCCGTTCCGGCGCATGCCGTACGCGGAGTCGATGGAGCGCTTCGGCAACGACAAGCCGGACCTGCGCAACCCGCTGGAGCTCCGCGTGGTGAACGACGCAGCGGCCGCACTCGGCTTCCGCGTGTTCGAGTCCGCCGTCGAGAGCGGCGGTCTCGTGAAGTGCCTCGTCGGACCCGGCGCCGCGTCGTTCTCGCGCAAGGAGATCGACGGCCTGGAGGCCGAGGCGCGCTCCATGGGGGCCGGCGGCCTCGCCTGGGCGAAGGTCACCGAGGACGGCGCCACGGGACCGCTCGGCAAGTTCCTGATCGGCGACGCCGGCTTGGCGTTCCTGCGGGCCGTCGAGGCGAGCCCGGGCGACCTGATCCTCTGCGCGGCCGGTGCGCCCGTCGTCGTCAACCGCGTGCTCTCCGCACTGCGCGACCGCGTGGCCCAGCGCCTGGACCTGGTCGACACGAACCGCACCGAGGTGCTCTGGATCACGGACTTCCCGCTGCTCGAGTGGAACGACGAGAGCGAGCGCTTCCAGGCCCAGCACCACCCGTTCACCATGCCGGCCGCCGACGACGTGCCGCTCGTCTTCGAGGCCGCCGAGAAGGGGCCGGACGGCTGGGACAAGGCGACCCTCGAGTCGATCCGTACCCAGGCCTACGACCTCGTCATCGACGGCGTCGAGATGGGCAGCGGCAGCGTCCGGATCCACCGCCAGGACATCCAGCAGGCCGCGTTCGCCCTGCTCGGGCTCACGCCCGACGACGTCGAGCGCCGGTTCGGCTGGTTCGTGGACGCCCTGCAGTACGGCACCCCGCCCCACGGCGGCTTCGCGATCGGCTTCGACCGGCTCGTGATGACGCTCCTCGGCGAAGAGGGCATCCAGGACGTGATCGCCTTCCCCAAGACGCTCAACGCGAGCGACCTGATGTGCGGCGCGCCGGCCGAGGTCGACGATCTGCAGATGGCGGAGCTCCATCTGGCCAGCACGGCCGACCCCGACGGCGAGGACGATTAGGCGCGCGCCCTGCGTTCCTCCGGTGGCTCGACGTCCGAGGCGTATCCTGGGCACGTCGGTCGGAGGATCTCCATCATGCGCGCGCGCTGGCTTCCCACGTCCGCTCTCGTCATCGGGCTCGGCTTGCTCGCCGCGTGCGGCGAGCCCGCGAATACGCCGTCCCCCGAGCTCGAACCGCTGATCGAGCGGTTGCAGGCGCTGTGGACGACCGACGAGGAAGTCGAGCGCTCGGAGGTCATCGAGAAGATCGGCGCGCTCGCGCGTAAGAACCCCGACGCCGTGGTGCCCGTGTTGGTCGAGCGGCTGCGGACCGAGCGGGTGGACCCCCGCTTCGGCTTCATCGAGATCGACATCGACTACTCGGACTCGAAGCTGGACCGGGAGGCGCAGAAGGAAGACGCGCGCGCCCTGAGCGACGTGATCCTGGCGCGGCTGGGGCAGCATCCCGAGGGCCGCCACACCCAGGCCGACTTCAAGAGCGTCGCCAAGGACGGCATCGCGCGCATCCGCCTGCGCGTCCTGCGCGACACGACCGACCCTGAGGCGTCCGATCAGGCGTTGAAGCTGCTGCTCGACGTCGTGACGCGTCCCGGGCGGCTCGACCTCGTGCCCGTCGTGGAGCGCCCCGGCAACGAGTCCGAAGGCGGGACGACGCTCTGGAAGGAAGACGCGGCGGCCTACGACGCGTACCTCGCGAAGCACCGGGCCGCGCTGGAAGCCGCCGCGGCCACGGGTGACTTCACGCCCCAGGGCGACGGGCCGTTCCGCGTCGTCGGTCGACCGACCGCGCGCGGCGACGGGATCGCCGACGCCGTGATCATCCACCGCCCGGTCGATCGCGCGGAACGCTTCACGCACGAGGACGTGACCGTGGCGGGCAAGCGCGATCCCAAGTCCGGACAGCTGATTCTCGAGCTCGCCGTGAAGCCCGAGCGACGCGAGGCGCTCGACGCGTTCTGCGCGCGGCACCAAGGGCAGCCCTTGGCGGTGCTCGTGGACTACCGCCTCGAGTTCACCCTTCCGATGCCGAAGGACGCTGACGCCCTGCGCTACACCGCGGTGGGCCTCCGGAGCGATCCGGGAGCCAACGCAGTCCTCCAGCGGATCGTCAGCGCCATCCGCCCGGGTGCGCTCACGCGACCCGTCATCGGCCGCCTCGGCAGCACCACGCCCCAGGGGCTGCGCACGCCCCTGGCGGCGGCGCTCATCGGTTCCGGCCCGGTGGCCAAGCAGGCCCTCGAGGCCCTGCTCGGGGGCGACGACGCCCTGGCGCGGCGTGCCCGTTGGATCCGGCGCGAGATCGATCGCATCGAGCGCGAGCGCGAGGAGCAACGCTAGCCGCGCTAGCAGCAGCGACCCGCCGGCGGCCTAGAGGGGCCGGGGCTTCTGTCCGATCGTGGCGTTCGTGGGCTACTTTGGTGCGTCGTCATGGAATCGCCGTGACGCGAAAACCCCCCTTTCCCTTCGGAGGAACCACACCATGTCTGCTCCCATCCAGCTCCGCTTGCCCGACGGCTCGACTCGACAGGTCGACCGCGGCACGACGGTTGCCGAGGTGGCGCAGGGCATCGGCGCGGGCCTCGCGAAGGCCGCCGTCGCCGGCGTCGTCAACGGCGACGTCGTCGAGGTCTCACGCCCGATCGACGCCGATGCCGAGCTGCGCATCCTGACCGCCCGCGACGGCGAGGCGATCTACGTGCTGCGTCACAGCGCCGCGCACCTGCTCGCGATGGCCGTGCTCGAGCTCTTCCCCGGCACCGACCTGGGCTTCGGCCCGGCGACCGACGAGGGCTTCTACTACGACTTCCACACCCCGACCCCGATCACCGAGGAGGACCTCCCGCGGATCGAGGAGCGGATGCGCCGAATCGCCAAGGAGGCGCGTCCGTTCGCGCGCTCGGCGCTCGACCGCGAGGGTGCGAAGGACCGCATGCGCGAGGTCGGGTACGAGCTCAAGATCCCGCACGTCGACGAGATCCCCGAGGACGAGATCACCTTCTACGACAGCGGTGCGTTCACCGACATGTGCGAAGGCCCGCACGTGCCGGACACCAGCCTGCTGGAGAACATCAAGCTGCTCTCCGTGAGCGGCGCCTACTGGCGCGGCGACGCGTCCGGGCAGCCGATGCAGCGCGTGCGCGGGACCGCCTTCTTCACCAAGAAGGAGCTGAAGGCCCACCTGCACATGCTGGAGGAGGCCAAGAAGCGCGACCATCGCCGCATCGGCGTGGACATGGACCTGTTCTCGCTCCATCCCGAGGGGCCGGGCTTCCCGTTCTGGCATCCCAAGGGCAGCGTGCTCTGGCACGAGATCGAGGAAGTCCTGCGCCAGGAGCTGCTCCAGCGCGGCTACGGCGAAGTGCGCACCCCGCCCGTGCTCTCGGACGAGCTGTGGCGGACCTCCGGTCACTACGACCACTTCCGCGACAACATGTACTTCCTGGACATCGACGACCGGTCGTTCGCGATCAAGCCGATGAACTGTCCGGGCTGCTGCCTCATCTACGGCAACCGCCCGCGCTCCTACAAGGAGCTGCCGCTCCGGCTTGCGGAGTTCGGGCACGTGCACCGGCACGAGATGTCCGGCGTGCTGCACGGGCTCTTGCGCGTGCGCGCGTTCACCCAGGACGACGCCCACGTCTACTGCACCCCCGACCAGCTCGAGGCCGAGATCGGGGACATGATCGACATGACCCGGAAGGTCTACGCAGCGGTCGGCTTCGAGGAGCCCAAGACCCGCCTGGCGACCCGTCCCGAAGACGCGATGGGGGACCCGGAGGCCTGGGAGCGGGCCGAGAAGGCGCTCGCCTCGGCGCTCGACCACCACGGCTACGAGGGCCGCTGGGAGCTGGCGCCCGGCGAGGGCGCGTTCTACGGCCCCAAGATCGAGTTCCACGTCACCGACGCGCTGAACCGCAGCTGGCAGTGCGGCACCGTGCAGATCGACTTCTCGATGCCCGAGCGCTTCGGGCTCGAGTTCACCGGCGCGGACGGCCATCGCCACACCCCGGTGATGATCCACCGCGCGATCGTGGGCTCGATGGAGCGCTTCATCGGGATCCTGATCGAGCACCACGCCGGCAAGTTCCCGCTGTGGCTGGCGCCCGTGCAGGCCAAGGTGCTCTCGATCACCGAGGCGCAGAACGCCTACGTCGCCGACGTGGCCGAGCGCCTCAAGCAGGCCGGCCTGCGCGTCGAGAGCGACCAGCGCGGCGACAAGATCGGCGCCAAGATCCGCGACGCCACCCTCCAGCGCGTGCCCTACATGCTCGTCGTGGGGGGGCGCGAGGCCGAGGCGGGCGCCGTGGCGGTCCGCGAGCGCAGCGGCAAGGACCACGGCCCCATGCCGGTCGAGCAGTTCGTCGCCCTGGCGCGCGAGCAGATCGAGGCCCGGACCTGAGCCGATTCGCAACCCGGAAAGCAGGTGCCCCGGGGGCCCGGTTCATGGCAACCTGATGCGGTACGCCCCCGACGGGGCGACCGGGACCCCGCGGCACCCTTCGCCGCACCCGACCCAACCCACTGGAGGAACACGACATCCGACGACGTAGGCGCGACTACTCGATGCCCCGCATCACGGGGCCTCGGATCAACGAACGCATCACCATCCGCGAAGTCCAGCTGATCGACGACAAGGGGGAGAACCACGGCCGCGTGCCGACCCACTTCGCCCGGCAGCTGGCCGAGGAACGCGGGCTCGATCTGGTCGAGGTCAACGACAAGGCCCGGCCCCCCGTCTGCAAGATCCTCGACTTCGGCAAGTACAAGTACGAGCAGAGCAAGAAGGCGCAGGCATCCCGCCAGAAGCAGCACCGCTCCAAGCTCAAGACCGTCCGGCTCCGGCCCAAGACGGACCCGCACATGCTCGAGATCCGGATCAACATGGCCCGGGAGTTCCTCGAGCGCGGCGACAAGGTCCAGCTGATGATCCTCTTCCGCGGGCGCGAGATGGCCCACCAGGAGCTCGGCCGCAACCACTGCAAGGCGGTGGCGGCGGCGCTCGAGGACATCGCCAAGGTCGAGCAGGCCCCCCGGATGGAGGGCCGCCGGATGCACATGCTCCTGGCCAAGAAGTAGCCAACTTGGTGTCAGGACACTTTTCGCCCATCTAGGGCCTTCCCACGTGCCTGGGGACCGCGCGAAGGCGTCCCCGGCGACAACTGTCCTGACACCGTTTCGTCGGGCCCGCGGCGCCGCCGTCGGGCCCGATTTCCGTTTGGGGGGCCTCCCGGACGGCCTTACCCTGCGCCGTTCCGCCCGGGAATCCCGAGGACAACCCATGCCCAAGCTCAAGACCCGCAAGTCCATCGCCAAGCGCTTCAAGGTCACCAAGAACGGCAAGGTGCTGCCCTACGGATCCGCGTTCATGAGCCACATCATGAGCAAGAAGGACGCCAAGCGTCGCCGCCGCCTGCGCAAGCCCACCGCGATCACGGGCGCCCAGGCGAAGTCGTACCGCCGGTACATGGGCAAGTAGGGCCCGGACGGAGAGCAGGAGCCAGCCATGTCGCGCGTCAGAAGCAGTCCGGTCCGTCTCGCTCGCAAGCGTCGCCTCATGCGCTTCGCCAAGGGCTACTGGGGTGCCCGCAGCCGCCAGTTCAAGGTCATGAAGGAGACGGTCCACCGCGCGTGGGTCTTCGCCTATCAGCACCGCCGCCTGCGCAAGCGCGACTTCCGCAAGCTGTGGATCATGCGCATCAACGCCGCCGCCCGCGCGCGCGGCCTGGCGTACAGCCGCTTCATGAACGGCCTCAAGAAGGCCGGCATCGAGCTCGACCGCAAGCAGCTCTCCGAGCTCGCCATCCACGACCCCAAGGCCTTCGACGAGGTCTTTGGCGTGGCCCAAGCCGCCCTCGCTGCGTAGAGCGTAGAACCTGCCTGCAGGCACGTCCGGCTCTCTGGATGCGAGGCGTCGGATCGCCCCGTCGTCGTTGCGTGGGCAGACCACGCGGTCTCCTCCGTGGCTTCCCGACGCCTTCGCCCCAGCGACCCGATCGCAGCCGTGAGTCGACGGCCCTGCTCGCGGACGCGCACGCCGCAGAGCGAGGTCGCCCGGGCCGCTCCGCCACCCTCGTCGATCCGGGTCGGGCGACGACGGGACGGAACGTGGCCCATGCGCTCTGTTTGCCTCCACGTGCGTGACCGTAGACTCGGCCGCTGAGGGGAGGGACAGGGCGCGTCGTCCAGATCCCCCCGACCCGGGAAGCGCAGTCCGATGCTCGAACGGCTCGAGAGCCTCCTCGCCGAAGCGCTGGAAGGCATTGAAGGCGCCGCGACCGCGGCGGACGTCGACCAGGCCACCGGCCGGTTCCTCGGCAAGAAGGGCGCCGTGCAGGAGGTCCTGCGCTCCATCGGCAAGCTCGCGCCCGAGGAACGCGGCCCCGTCGGCAAGAAGGCCAACGAGGTCAAGACGGCCATCGAACGTGCCGCCGGCCTACGCCGCGACGCGCTGATCGCCGCGGCCGAGGCCGAGCTCGGCGAGACCGAGTGGGTCGACACGACGATGCCGCCCCCGCCCGGCTATTCGGTCGACCGCACCGGCGGCACGATCCACCCGGTCACGCAGGTGGTCCGCGAGCTCGAGGACGTCTGCGTCGGCATGGGCCTGGACCTGCTCGACGGGCCCTGGATCGAGGACGACGAGCACAACTTCGGCATGCTCAACATCCCGCCGGACCACCCCGCGCGGGACATGCACGACACCTTCTGGCTCTCGGACGGCAACCTGCTCCGGACGCACACGAGCCCCGTACAGATCCGCGCCATGGAGAGCGGCCCGCCGCCCATCCGCGCCGTCGCCATCGGCCGGGTGTTCCGCCACGAAGAGGTGGACATCACCCACGAGAACACGTTCCACCAGATCGAGGGCTTCTACGTGGACCGCGAGGTCAGCGTGGGCCACATGATCTACGTGCTGCAGACCCTGCTCGAGAACGTGCTCGGCGAGAAGGTCGACGTGCGCCTCCGGCCCTCGTACTTCCCGTTCGTCGAGCCGGGCTTCGAGATGGACGTTCGCTTCCAGGGTGACTGGATGGAGCTCCTCGGCTGTGGCCTGGTGCACCCGCGCGTACTCCGCGCCGGCGGCATCGACCCGGACGTGTGGTCCGGCTTCGCGTTCGGCCTGGGCGTCGACCGCCTCGTCATGCTGCGCCACGACATCGAGGACATCCGCCACCTGATGTCCGGCGACCTGCGCTTCCTGCGCCAGTTCCGAGAGGGGGTGGAGGGATGATCCTCTCGTATCGCTGGCTCACGGAGCTCGTCGACCTGGGCGACCGCACGCCCGACGAGGTCGCGGAGATCATCACCTTCCACATCGCGGAGGTGGAGGAGGTCGAGCACGTCGGCGCGGAACTCGCCGACGTCGTCGTCGGCCACGTCACGAGCGTCGAGCCGCATCCCGATGCCGACCGCCTGCGGGTCTGCACCGTGGACGCGGGCCCGGTCGGCACGCACACCGTCGTCTGCGGCGCGCCCAACGTCGCCGCGGGCCAGCGCATCTGCTTCGCGCCCGTCGGCACGACGGTGCAGGGCCCCGACGGCCCGATCGTCCTCGAGCGCCGCGCGATCCGCGGCGTCGAGAGCGCGGGCATGATCTGCGCCGAGGACGAGCTGGGCCTCGGCGAGGACCACAGCGGCATCCTCGTGCTGCCGGAGGACGCGCCGGTCGGCGAGCCGATCGGCGAGGCGTTGCGCCTCACCGACACGCTGATCGACATCGGCAACACGGCCATCACGCATCGTCCGGACCTCTGGGGCCACGTCGGCTTTGCCCGCGACCTGGGCGCCGTCCTGCGCGCGGAGGTGCGTTACCCGGACGCAGGCGCAGCCGAGTCCGCTCTCGAGGCCGCGGAAGGCGAGCCCTACGACGTCACGATCGAGGACGAGGAGGGCTGTCGCCGCTACCTCGGCCTCGCGCTCGACGGCGTGACGAACGGCCAGGCCCCGCTCTGGATGCGCCGCCGGCTCGAGCTGTGTGGCGTCCGCAGCATCGACCTCCTGGTCGACCTGACCAACTACGTGCTCCTGGAGCAGGGGCAGCCGCTGCACGCCTTCGACCTGCGCCATGTCCGCGGCGACAAGATCGTCGTGCGGCGCGGCCGGGACGGCGAGGTGCTGCGCTCCCTCGACGGCGTCGAGCGCCCCGTGGGGCCGGAGGACGTCGTCATCGCCGACGCCGAGCGCCCCGTGGCCCTGGCGGGCGTCATGGGCGGCGAGGACTCGGGGATGGTGGGGGACACCACGGCCCTGCTGCTCGAGGCCGCCACGTT
>JASJAY010000089.1 GCA_030066775.1 Planctomycetota bacterium | reverse complement strand
TGCTGCAAGTTGGGCCCAACTTGCAGCAGTTTTCCCCGGTACCAGGGCGGCGAGTTAGGGCTCGACCATGTGGATGGCGAAGCCCGCGGAGCCGACCGGGAGGTTCTGGCGTCCGAGCAGGAAGAAGCCGCCGCTCAGGTCGTGCGGCTCGGCGTTGAAGACGTACTGCTGGGGGCCCAGTGAGAACGTGTGGACGCCGTCCGTACCGAAGGCGGGGTCGCTGGTGCCGTCCTCGAGCAGCCGCCAAAGCGTGATCGCCTGCGTGATCGTGTTCGAGTAGACGAAGGTGATCTCGCCGTCCGACATGCGCCGCGAGCTGCCCCTGCCATATCCCACCTGTACGCCGTCCAGCTCCTGAATGCCGATCTGCGGGTCGAGACCGCCGTTGGCGGAGACGCCGAGGGCGAATGGCGTGGTTCCGTTCTTGACGCCGAAGACCACGGCGCGGCCGTCCGGACGCGCCACGATGCCGGACACGCGCGGGTCGAAGGCCGGCGAGGACATCAGGAAGCCGGCCGATCCGTAGTTCAGGACGGGCAGTCCATTGGCGCCGAACCGACCGACGAAGAGCCAGTCGTCATCCCCAGGAATGAACCGACGGCCGGCGACCAGGTAGCCGCCACCGCCACGGCGCGTGACGGCGTTGATGGACGTGCTCGAGCCGAAGATCTGGAAGGTGTAGGCGGCGCCGCCGTTCCACGTCGGATCCGGATCGCCGCCGCTGGTGAACCGCATCGCATAGCCGGCGCTGTTCACGCTCCCCGCCACGAAGATGCGCCCGTCGGGGTCCACGATCATGCCGCCGAGCTTCATGAAGCTCCCGGTGTTGACGGTTCGCTCCCCGGAGAGGCCGAAGCTCGAATCGGGAGCACCGCTCGCGAGGAACTTGAACAGCGTGTAGCCGCTGCCGTTGTCGGCAGCGACGAGGACCGAGCCGTCCTGATCGTTCAGGTGAATCGCGCGCGGATCGTGGCTCAGGTTGGGCAGATCCAGCTTGCCGTCGCCGCTGAACGACGCGTCCGGTGTGCCGTCCGGAAGCCGCTTCTCGATCACGAGCCCGTCGAGCGTCCCGCCGCCGCCCGTCTGGCCCACAATCGCGACCGAGCCGTCGAGCGACGCGTCGGCGCGGATGAAGACGTTCTCGTTGCCGGACCCTTGGGTCGTGAGCAGCCCCGACGTGCCGAAGGTGACGTCCGGAACGAAGGGCGGAGGCGGTGTCTCCGATCCGCCACCGCCGCCACAGGCGGTGAGGAGGGTCGAGACCAGGACGGTCGCCGTCAGGCCGAAGAGGGGATGGGGGAATCGCATGCTGTGCACTCCGGTCGCAGTTCGCGCCTGGGAGGCAGATGCGGAGCCCGGCCCGGACTTGTCACCGGCGGTCTCGAATGCCGCTCCTCAGCGCGCGTCGAGCACGCGGCGCATGGCGCAGAGCAAGGCCGTCGGGCTGAAGGGTTTCTCCAGGATCTCTGCGTCGTCGTCCGCAGGCAGGGATGCGAACGACCCTTCGCGGGCGTAGCCGGAGATGAAGAGCGTCCGTACGCCAGGCTGGATCGCCCGGACCTGCGTCGCCACATGGATGCCCGAGAGACGGGGCATCACGACGTCGGTCACCAGCAGATGGATGGGGTGGTCGGCCTCGCGCGCCAGCCGTACGGCCTCGATGCCGTCGGCGGCGAGCAGCACGCTGTAGCCGCGCGACTCGAGGATCCGCCGCATGAGCTCACGGATGGTCGACTCGTCCTCGGCCACGAGCACCGTCTCGTGACCGTCGAGCGAGCCGACGGCGATGGGCTGCGGAACATGTGGTGACGGCGCCGTCGCCGTGATGGGGATCAGCACCTCCACGGCGGTTCCCTCGCCCGGCCGGCTCTCGATCCATGCCGTGCCCCCGCTCTGCTCGGCGACCGACAGCACCGTGGCGAGGCCCAGCCCGGTTCCGGCGCCGGCGTCCTTCGTCGTGAAGAACGGATCGAAGGCGCGCGCGATCTGGTCGGGGTGCATGCCCTCGCCCGTGTCCGCGACGCGAATCACGGCGTACGCGCCTTCGGGGAGATGACGTAGCGCACCGGCAGGCATGTGGTCGCGTTCGCTCAGCGAGACCACGAGCCGTCCTCCTTCGGGCATCGCATCCCGCGCGTTGACCGCCAGGTTCACGACCAGCTGTTCGATCTGGGACCGGTCCGCCAAGACGTTCACAGCCGTCTCGGGCAGATCGAGCTCGAAGGCGATGTGTTCGCCGATCAAGCGGGCGAGCAGGGCGCCCAGGCTGTCCAACAGGCCGACCAGGTCGGTGGCCCGGGGCTTGATCGGCTTGCCCTTGCTGAAGGTCAGGAGCTGGCGCGTCAGCGCCGCGGCCCGGTCGCCTGCCGATTCCATCTCGCGCACACGCGCGGCCTGCTCGGGCAGTCCGGCCTGCTTCAGCTCGTCGATGAGCAGGTCGGCATGACTCAGGATGACCACCAGCAGGTTGTTGAAGTCGTGGGCGATGCCGCCTGCGAGGCGGCCGACGGCCTCGAGCCGCTGCGCTTGGCGCAGCTGCTCCTCGATCCGTTTGCGCTCCGCAATGTCGCGCCAGACGACGTGCAGGATCGGTTTCGGCCCGCGCTCGACGACCGTGAGCATCACCTCCACCGTGAACACATCGCCGTCCGCCGTGAGGTGATCCCATTCGAACACGTGGCTGCCACGCTCGAACGTGAGCGCCAGGAACTCCTCCGCCTTCTCGTAGGAGTCGCGCCCATCCGACTGCGTGGGCGGAGAGAACTCGGCCGGATGGGCCCGCAGCGTGCCCTCCTCGGTGCCACCCGAGTACCGCTGCAGCAGGGCCTCCTTGCTGGGAAAGCGCATCATCCGCAGCGCGGCGGGATTGCAGTCGACGAAGCGATCGCCCTCGATGATCAGGATGGCATCGGGCGAGTACTCGAACAGCTTGCGGTAGGCGTCAACGGTTTCGGGCATCGTCACGAGGCGCCGAAGCAAAGGCGCCTTTCGCATCCTAGCGATTCGCGGATTGGTGGTCCATGCGTGGGCGCGGTTGTGGCCCTCACAGGACCGTGAGGGCGTCACGACGCCGCCAGTGCTCTACGATGCGCACATGCACGCACCCGCAGACTTGGATGCGGTTTCCGCGACGTGGCTTACGGAGGTGCTGTCCGCATCGGGTGCCCTGCGCGGCGTGGTCCGATCGGTCGAGCCGATGACGCTTGGCGGCGGCATCGCCGTGACGTCGCGGGTGGGCCGGTTCGAGCTCACCATCGACGGCGACGGCCCTCGCAGCGTCGTCGTCAAGGTCGCCAATCCGGCATGGACGTCGAAGTACGGGATCAGTCTCTACGAGCGCGAGGTGCGCTTCTACCGCGAGATCGCTGCCAACCATGCGCTGCCGGTGCCGCTGTGCTTCCATGCCGCCTGCGGCGCAGACGAGGGCTTCGCGCTCGTCTTGGAGGATCTGGGCGACGCCCGCCCGGGCATCTGTCTAGACGGCCTGGGGCAGGCAGAATCCGAGTGCGTCTTGGATGCGTTGGCCGACATGCACCGCTCATGGTGGGAGCACGACGCGCTCGAGGCATGGCCGGTAAAGGCACACACGACAACCCAGGGACACGCGATCTTCGATCGCTTTCGCGAGCGGTGGCCACGGCTCGTGGAGCAAGGCCGCTTCGTCGTTTCCGACGCGCTTGCGACCGCCGTCGAGCGCATGGATGCCGCCCGGTTCGCATCGGGCTTGGCCGGCGTCGGCACGAGCGCGCGCACGCTCATCCACTCCGACCTGCATGCGGAGAACGTGATCCTGGACGGACGGCGCCCCGTGTTCATCGACTGGCAGAATGCCGCGGCGGGGCATCCTGTCTTCGACGTGGCCCAGGTTCTGGGTGCGGTGCAGCCAGACGTGTTGGCTCGTGAGCGGCGCGCCTTGATCGAGCGCTACCGCGCCCGGCTCGGCATGCTGGATGGGGCCGTGCTCGTCGCGTCGTTGCGCGCCGCCGTCGAGTGGTTGTTCGTTGGCCTCGCGTGCTGGCTCGTCGTGTTCGAGGAGGAGAACCTCCGCGACGCGGCCACGGTGCAGGCGCACTGGGCGCGCATCGTTCCACTCTTCCTCGGACTGGACGCGGCGTCAGCGTGAAGGCGCAAGCGCGTCGCCGAGCTCGACCCGCCGCGAACGAACGGACGATGTCGTCGGTTTGCCGAGATGGACTGCGGGGGCTCTCGGCTTCCGGCTAGACTCCGCGCGAGGGGACAGTCGCGCGCTGCAAGCGCCATCGAGGGCACGGTAGATGGGCGGACCTCTCTTGGATCCCGGGCAGTCCTTCGACGACGCCTGGACCGAGCGCGTACTTGCGCTGGATACCGCGGATCGCGAACAGCTGCTCTCGGAGGCCGACGCGCTGCGCGGCGCGTCTCGCGACCTGGTCGCCCCGGCGTTCGCGTGCTACCGCGCGTTGGGCGCCGACCTCGATCCCGAGTCGGAGCGCGATGCGCCCCGCCTGCTGTGGCTCTTGCGGAACGCGCGCGAGCCGGATCCGCTCGTGGGTGCCGTCGCGGAGCGAGCCACGGGCGGCCCGGAAGGCGGCGTCCTCCAGGCGCAGGCCCGTCTGACACTTGCGCTCTTCACGCGGTTGCAGGGCGACTGGGGTACGGCGACCGACGAGCTGGTTGCCCTGCGCCGAGACGTCGAAGGCTGGGGCGATCTGACGGAGGGCCTGGTGCTCTCGAACCTCGGCGTGTGCCTTCTGCAGGCGGGCCGCGCCGTCGAGAGCCTGTTCCTGCTCGTGCGCGCCGCGAAGGTCCTGGAGACCGTCGATGCCCAGCGCCCCCTGTTCATGAGCCGGCACCTGATCGCCATCGTCCTGTCCCAGTTCGAGGACTGGGAGCGTTTCGACAAGCTGATCGTGGACCTCGAGGAGCAGCTGGCAGCACTGCCGCCGGCCGAGCGCAAGGAGCTCCAGTTCCCCTTTCTGCTCGTTCTGGCCGGCACGTCGCTCGACCGGGAGCGGTATCAACCCTGCCTGGATCTTCTCGAGGAGATCGAAGCCGGCTACCCGGAGCGAGTGGATTGGGTCCGCACCATTCGCCCCTTCGCGTTGGTGGGCGTGGGACGGGCCCAAGACGCGCGCGATGCGCTCGCGACGCTCGAACCCCAATCGGCGACGAGCTTCTATCCGGAGGCGGCCAGGGCGCTCTGTGCCATCGCGCTCGATCCAGAGCGGCCGGCGCATCGGCGCGTCGCTGCCGCGCTCGATCGGCTGGACGATCCCGCGCTGGAGTCGGGCCCGAATCGCTCCGCGATGCAGCTCCGGATCGCGCGCCGACTCGAGGCGCGCGTCGAGCTCGGTGACCTCGCCAAGCGGGCGTACGACGCCGCGGCGGCGGCTCTGCTGGCGCGCATCCAGGAGGTCGAGACGTTTTATCGCGACGGCTCCGCGATCTACGACCTCAACGGCACGGAGCGCAGGGTGTTGGGCGATCTGCGCCAGCGGATGGTCGAGCGGCGGGGGGCGTTCCGCGAGTCGGTGACACGGCTCCTGCTCCGCTCGCTGCACGCGGACGACTCGGTCCTCACGGCGTATCTGGATGACGACGATCGCATCGGTTTGTGCGCGTGGTGCGGGCGCGTGCGGCATCGCGACGGAACCTGGATCCCGGTAGGGGCCTTCGTGCCCGATGACCCACTGCTGGGACTCAGCCACGGCATCTGCGATGCGTGCGCCGAAGACGAGCTGCGAGCCGCGCCCGCCTCCTCGGGTGCGCGCCCGTAGCGCGTTCGTCACAACTTGCAGCAGTTTTCCCCGGTACCGATCGAGCAAGTTGGGGGCTAGAGGATGGTGAACGCCTCGTGGAGGGCGTTGGTGAGCGCCGTGTAGCAGGCGTCCGTCGAGAGGCGGAACAGGCTCGGGCGGCGCTCGGGGTCGGCGAGCAGGCCGAGGGCGGCGACGGCCATCGCGCGCGAGATCGTGCTGCGCTTGTCGTCGTTGGCGGCCTCGAGCAGGGCCGGGATCGCTTGGAGGTCGCCGAGCTGGCCGAGCGCAAGCGCGCCGTGCGCCATGCCGCGCTCGGTGCTCGCGCTCATGAGGCTCTTGACCAAGGCGTCGCCTGCCTCGTTCATGCCGAGCAGCGCGAGGGCCAGGCCGGCCTCGCTCGGCACGACGTCGGAGCGGCGATCGGTGAGGGCACGCCGGAGCGCCTTGGGCACCCCGTGCTTGTGCGAGCCGATCATGCCGAGCGCCGTGGCCGCATGGCCGCGCATGTCCGGCGCGCGGTTCGTGTCGTTCAGGATCGCGACGATCGCCGGGACGCGCTCGAGGTCCCCGGCGAGACCGAGCGCGATCACCGTGGCGCCCTGCTGCTCGTCGCCGCCGCGATTGCGGTCCAGCGCCTTGCCGAGGAGATCGAGTGATCGCTTGCGGAAGCTGGCGACGCTCTTCGACTCGGTCTCGACGCCGTGCACGGCGATGCCGAGCGCGAGCGTCGAGAAGGCGCGCTCGCTGACGGCGCCTGCCTGGGGTCCGCTCAAGAGCTCGCTGACCAGGTTGCCGCGCTTGAGCAGCCGCGTGCAGCCGGCGCGCAGGTCCGCGCCGACGATCCGGCCCAGGGCCAGCCGACGCAGCCCCTTGGTCAGCGGGCTGCGCGCGCTGGACTCGGCACGGAGCACCGCCGTTGCGAGATCGCCGCGCTCGTCCTCGGTGACGCGGTCGGCCATCTCCGCCGCGGCCAGGAGCGCGGCGCGTCGCACGTCCTTCGGCAGGCGCGATGCGCTCAGCGTACGCAGCACGAAGCGAACGCTGCCCTTGCCGCCGAGACGCGCGCGCGCCGTGAGCGCATGGGCGCGCTCGCGCTCGGTCCACGCACGGCTGTGCACGCGACGGCCGAGCACGACCTCGCTCAGCTTCTCGAGCACCTCGGGCTTCACGCCGGCCGGAGGTTGTTGGCTCAGGGCGGTCAGGAGCGCGACCGCGACCTCGTCGCTGGCGCGCTTGGCGTCCAGGCGGTCCCACAGCTCGTGCGCGACCACGCGCCCCCGCTGGGTGAACGGGGTGCCGTACGGCTGATCGGCGAGGAGGCCCAGCGAGAGCGCGGCGAATGCGCGCGTTCGCGTGGGTGCGGTCTTGTCGTCGATCAGGCGCAGCAAGCGGAAGCGCGCGACGTCGAGGGTCGTGCCGTCGAGCGCCAGCTCGTCCTCGCTTCGCCGCAGCAGTCCCACGGCGATCGCCGCGGACTCCCGGATGAGCGACGCGCGACCGCGATCGTTGGCGTACTCGAGCAGGAGCTCCAGCACCTCGGGCGTTGCGTGCGTCTTCGCCAGGGCGATGAGGGAAGCGGAACGCAGCTCACCCAGCGCACCGTGCGGATCGGCGAGGAGTGCTTGGAGCGCGGGGGCGATCTGCTCGCGGACGCCGAGGGCGCGCGCGGCCTCCCACGCATCGCGGGGATCGGGCTCGGGCTCGTCGCTCGCGCTCGGCGTGACGACCACGTCGGGACGGTCGCGCAGCGCATGTCGGCCCGGCAGCCACGCCCAGCGGTTGAGCTTCCACCAGGACTGCCAGCGTTCTTCCCAAGGCGAGGCGCGGCCGCGGTTGCCCGGCGAGGTGGCGTCCGGGGTGCCCCCGCCGGTGTCGTCCGGATCGTTCGTGGTGGGGGGCGCCGGCGGCGGCGGCGGGACGCCGCCACCCGGGCGATCGGGCATCTGGGGCGGCGGGGGCGGCCCCGGCGGCACGTCCTCGGGGGGCGGCTCTTCTTCGGGCGGCGGTTTGAGGCGGCCGCCGTGGGCCTCGGCCTCGGGGGCGGTGGCGAGGAGCAGCGCGAGGGCGCAGAGCAGGAGCGCCAGGCGACTCACATTGCCGCTGATCCTGCTTCGCGAAATGGCGCGCTCCTTTCCCGGACTCCCGCCCCTTTGTAGCCGCGTGTGCACCCGTGGGGACGGATCCAGCCGGGGGAGTCTGGACTCCGGCCCGCAAATGGTCCCGGAGAACGTCGAATCCTGTGGGCACGGCAGGCGGGGCTAGACTGCCCTGGGACCCGGAGGATACGCCGCCTTGGACCGCTCACGCCTTCCTGCCGCCCGTCGGGCGCTTGCGTTCGCGTGCCTCTTCCTGGGCGCGCTCCTCGGGGGCTGTGGCGGGGGCGGAGGGGCCGGCGCCGCGCCGCCGCCGCCTCCCCCGGGCCCGGGGCCCGGCCCCACGCCCGGCAACCCCGTGCCCCTCAGCTTCGTGAACTGGGAGGTGCCGCCGGTCCACCCGCTCGACCTCCACCCCGGCGCCGACCTGCTGGTCCTGGCCCACACGGCGGACCACCGCCTCGAGGTCTTCGACCTCTCGAGCGGACAGCCCGTCTGGCAGGCCTCGATCCCCGTCGGGCTCGCGCCGGTGAGCGCGCGCTTCCGGACGGCGACCGAGGTGTGGGTGGTGAACCACATCTCCGACACCGTCAGCGTGGTCGACCTCGCCGCCGGCCGCGTGACGCAGACGATCGCCACCGACGACGAGCCGTGCGATGTGGTCTTCGCCGGCACGCCCGAGCGCGCCTTCGTCTCGTGCTCCCAGGTGAATCGCGTGCAGGTCTTCGATCCGTCGAACCCGGGCGCCGCGCCGGCGAGCATCGACATCCTCGGTGAGGACCCGCGCGCGCTCGCCGTCTCGCCGGACGGCAGCCGGGTCTACGTCGGTGTGTTCGAGTCCGGCAACTGCACGTCGGTGCTCGGCGGCGGGATCATCGAGAACAACCCGATCGTGCCGGGCGACTTCTTCCCGCCCAACGTCGTGAACGACCCGGCGGGACCGCACGGGGGCGTCAACCCGCCGCCCAACGACGGCGTGCTCTTCGATCCGCTACCGAACCCCGCGAACCCGGCGCCGCCGGCCGTCGCGTTGATCGTGAAGAAGGACACGCAGGGCAGCTGGTTCGACGACAACGGCGGCGACTGGACCGCGCTCGTCAGCGGCGTCGACGCGGCCAAGTCCGGCCGTCCCGTCGGGTGGGACTTGCCGGATCGCGACCTGGCCACGATCGACGCCGGCACGCTCGGCGTGACCTACACGACCGGGCTGATGAACATCTGCATGGCGGTCGGCGTGAACCCCGTCTCGAGCGACGTCACCGTCGTTGGCACGGATGCGATCAACGAGGTGCGCTACGAGCCGAAGGTCAACGGGATCTTCGTGCGCGTGCTCGCTGCGGTCGTCGACGACACCACGCTCGCCACGCCGTCGGCCGTGGACCTCAACCCGCACCTCACCTACACCACGGGCACGGTCGTCCAGAGCGAGCGCGACAAGTCGCTCGGCGACCCGCGCGGCGTGGCGTTCAACCCCCTCGGCACGCGCATGTACGTGACCGGCATGGGCAGCAACAACGTCGTCGTGCTGAACGCCGCCGGGGCGCGCGTGGGCGCCGGCACGCCGATCGAGGTGGGCGAGGGCCCCCTCGGCCTCGTCTACGACGGCGCGCGCGACCAGCTCTACGTGTGGAACCGCTTCGGCGGCTCGATCTCCGTCGTCGACGCCCTCACCGAGACCGAGACCACGCAGGTCTCGATCTTCGATCCGACGCCGCCCGCCATCCGCGCCGGGCGCCCGCACCTCTACGACACGCACAAGACGTCGGGCCTCGGCCACGTCTCGTGCGCGTCCTGCCACGTCGACGCACGCATGGACCGCCTCGCTTGGGACCTGGGCGACCCCGGCGGCTCGATGAAGAGCACAAGCGGGCAGAACTGCAGCCTCACGGGCCTGCTGCAGACCTGCAACGACTGGCACAGCATGAAGGGCCCGATGACCACGCAGACCCTGCAGGACATCATCGGCCACGAGCCGCACCACTGGCGCGGCGACCGTGAGGGGATCGAGGCCTTCAACGGCGCGTTCTCGAGCCTCTTGGCCGACGACACGGGCTTGACGCCCGTGGAGATGCAGCAGTTCGAGGACTTCCTCGCCACGATCCACTTCCCGCCGAACCCGTACCGGCATCGCGACAACACCCTGCCGACGGACCTGCCGCTGCCGGGGCACTTCACCCCCGGCCGCTTCGGGCCGGCTGGCCTGCCGCTGCCGAACGGCGACGCCGTCAGCGGTCTCGATCTGTACCGCACCGGGAATCTCGACGGCGGCGTGGTCGGCGCGCAGTGCGTCACGTGCCACACGCTGCCCACGGGCCTCGGCACGGACCACCTCTTCTTCCCGAACCTGGTGAACCCGGGCGCGAGCACCTACTCGATCGACCCGATCCTGCCGGGACCGATGGGGGAGCGGCACAAGATGCTCGTCTCCCTCGACGGCTCCACGAACATCACGATCAAGGTGCCGCACCTGCGCAACATGTACGACAAGGTCGGGTTCGAGATGACCCAGACCGAGAACACGGCGGGCTTCGGCTTCCTGCACGACGGCTCGATCGACAGCCTCGCGCGCTTCGTGGCGGAGCCCCTCTTCAACGTGACCTCGGTGCAGCAGGTGGCCGACCTCGTGGCGTTCATGCTCGCCTTCTCGGGCAGCGACCTGCCCACGGGCGTCGTCTCGGGCCCGTCGGAGCCGCCGGGGGGCACGAGCCTCGACGCGCATGCGGCGGTCGGCTGGCAGCTCACGTACATCGGCGGGGCCGTGCCCGCGGACCTGACCACGATGATCGGCCTCGCCGATGCCGGCGTCGTCGACCTGATCGCCAAGGGCGTCGAGGGCGGCATCGACCGCGGCTGGGTCTACGACCGGATCGCCGACACGTTCATCTCGGACCGCGACGGCGAGGAGCACACGCAGCCGGCGCTGTTCGCGCTAGCGGGAGCGGGCACCCCGATGACGTTCACCGTCGTGCCGGCCGGCCTCGGCGTCCGGCTCGGGATCGACCGCGACGAGGACGGCTTCGGCGACCGCACCGAGCTCGACGCAGGCGCGGACCCGACGGCGCAGACGAGCACGCCCTAGTCCCTGCCTTCCGCAGCAGGTCCTAGTCCTGCTCGGCGACCCAGGCCTTCGCCTCGGGCGTCCCGTACTCGCGCCAGTAGGCGAGGCAGCGCGCCCAGTCCGCGTCGTCGACGCGGCCCGACTCGCGCAGGTAGCCGAGCGTCTCGCACAGCGTGACGACCGGCACGACGGGCACGCCCGTCTCCTCGGCGAAGGCGGCGACGGCGTTGCTGCCGTCCGGGCGGGTCTCCTGGCGGTCGAGCACGACGAGGAGCGCGACGGTCTTGCCCTTGGGCGAGCACTCCTTCAGCAGCTCCAGCGCCTCGACCTTGGTGCCGCCCGTCGTGAGCACGTCGTCGACCATCACGAAGCGCGCGTCCGCGGCGGGGGGGCGGCCGAGGAGGCGCTTGGCGATCGGCACGTCGCTGGCCTCGCCGCCGTGGGTCTTGGCCTCCTTGCGGTCGGAGAGCGCCGGCTTGTCGACGCCCTTGCCCGCCAGCGCGAGGACCATCGCGATGCCGAGCGGGATGCCCTTGTAGGCGGGGCCGAACACGACGTCGAAGCCGTCGGCGCCGATGCGCTCGAGGGCCGTGTCCGCGAACGCCTCGCCGAGCCGCGCGTAGCGGCCGCCCGTGTCGAGGAGGCCGGTGTTCAGGAAGAGCGGCGAGACGCGGCCCGACTTCAGCGTGAACTCGCCGATGCGGAGCGCCTCGGCCTCGAGCAGGAAGTCGACGAATGCCTTCTGATACGGCTGCACGGGATCCCTCCAGCGGACTCGCGGGACTCTACTCGCCGGGGTCCCCGCGCCCCCGGGGATCCGGGCGTGCCCGCGGGGATCCGGCGGCGAGCCGCCGTGGGGGCGGGTCACCCCGGCGTCACCCTGGATCGGGGGCCTGGCCGCCCGAGGCCCCGGAGCGCGGGTTTTCGGCCGTGTCCGTCGTCAGAGGGGTTGGACTTCCGGAGCCCGGAGCGGTATCCCACCGGGCGAGGGTTGGGAGGCCGTCATGAAGCGAGTTCGTCGCGCGATCGCGATGCTGATGGTGCTGGGCATCTTCACGTTCCCGATGAAGGGCTGCGCGGGTGGCCCCGGCGCGGGGATGGGCGCCCTCGGCAAGCTGGCCCTGAGCATCGGCGCCAGCGTGGGCACCTACCTGCTGATCCAGGAGCTCGACTAGCTCCGGAAGGCCCCGCAGAGGAGCCCCGAGAAGGCACGGAAAACCCCGGATTTCCGGGGGCCGGCAGGCTGCCCCTCTTTGTTGACCCCCCTCGGGCGGGGCGTAAGATCCGCCTCCTTGTAGCCACGTTCCGCGCGTCGTTTCCTGGGGGCCCCAGACGACGGGTGCGGGCGTAGCTCAATGGTAGAGCCTCGGCCTTCCAAGCCGATGACGTGGGTTCGATTCCCATCGCCCGCTCCATGACCCCCACGGGTCGGGACGGGCGACTGCCAGCAGACTTTCGGGGCACCCTCGGCCGCCTCCTCCGGGAGGGGAGATCCGCTTCGCGCGGAGCTTCCGTCAAAGGAGGCCGCACCGGATGAAGCCGGCTGGAGTAGCTCAGTGGTAGAGCACCTCCTTGGTAAGGAGGAGGTCGCGGGTTCAATCCCCGCCTCCAGCTCCAAACCGGCAACGGATGGTGCACGGGCGGCGCCCGCGTGGGTGTCGCATGAACAGTTGGTCCGATCCACGGGGATCGGATGAAGCGTTGGTTTTCGGGGATCTGCGGAGTCGGAACGAGCCCCGTAGCGAGGAGCGCCTTCCATGGCCAAGGACGTTTTTGAGCGGACCAAGCCCCACGTGAACGTGGGCACCATCGGGCACGTTGACCACGGCAAGACGACGCTTACGGCTGCGATGACCTACGTCATGGAGGCGAAGGGTTACTCGAAGGCGAAGGCGTACGCGGACATCGCCAAGGGCGGCACCGTGCGCGACGAGACCAAGACGGTCACGATCGCCGCGGCCCACGTCGAGTACGAGACGGAGAACCGTCACTACGCGCACGTGGACTGCCCCGGTCACGCCGACTACGTGAAGAACATGATCACCGGCGCCGCCCAGATGGACGGCGCGATCCTCGTGGTCTCGGCCGCGGACGGCCCGATGCCCCAGACCCGCGAGCACATCCTTCTCGCGCGTCAGGTCGGCGTCCCCGCGATCGTCGTCTTCATGAACAAGGTCGACCTGGTCGACGACGACGAGCTGCTCGACCTGGTCGAGCTCGAGGTGCGCGAGCTCCTCAGCGAGTACGACTTCCCCGGCGACGACATCCCGGTCGTGCGCGGCGCCGCGCTGCCCGCGATGAACAACCCGAGCGACTTCGACAACGCGCAGGGCGCCGGCTCGATCGTCGAGCTCCTGAACGCCGTCGACGAGTACATCCCGCTCCCGGAGCGTGATGTCGACAAGCCGTTCCTGATGCCCATCGAGGACGTGTTCTCGATCAAGGGCCGCGGCACGGTCGGCACCGGTCGTATCGAGCGCGGTACGGTCAACGTCGGCGACAAGATCCAGATCGTCGGTCTGCAGGAAGAGAAGATGGAGACGACCTGCACGGGCGTCGAGATGTTCAACAAGACGCTCGACACCGGCGAGGCGGGCGACAACGTCGGTCTGCTCCTGCGCGGCGTCGACAAGACGGCCCTGCAGCGCGGCATGGTGCTCTGCAAGCCGGAGTCGATCCAGCCGCACACCGAGTTCGACGCCGAGGTGTACGTCCTCACGAAGGAGGAGGGCGGCCGTCACACGCCGTTCTTCAACGGGTACCGCCCGCAGTTCTACATGCGCACGACGGACGTCACGGGCTCGATCGAGCTCTCGGGCGGCGCCGAGATGTGCATGCCGGGCGACAACATCCAGATGAAGGTGACCCTGATCCAGCCTGTCGCCGTCGAGGAAGGCCAGCGCTTCGCGATTCGCGAGGGTGGCCGCACCGTCGGCGCCGGCGCGGTGACGAAGATCCTCAAGTAGCAACACCCATCGCGTGGCGGGCGCGGGCACGAGTCCGCGCCCGCCCGTGCTGTTTCCGAGAGGAGTGACACCCCATGGCCAAAGGACAACCCAGCCGTGGCTACGTCTGGCTCCAGTGCACCGAGACGGGTGACCTCAACTACCGCGTGCAGAAGCGGATCAAGGGCAACCCCTACAAGCTCGAGCTGAAGAAGTACTCACCGCGGCTCAAGCGACACACCGTCCACAAGGAAAGCAAGAAGAAGTAACGACCTCGCACGATCGCTGCGCACGGCGATAGCTCAATTGGTAGAGCAGCTGATTCCAAATCAGCAGGTTGGGGGTTCAAGTCCTCCTCGCCGTGCCATTTACCGGTAGGCGGGGTCAGCTAGGCAGATCGATGAAGCTCGAAGTCGTCAAGAAGGGCCAAGGCAAGCGCGCGCGCTTGATCGGCTACTCGATGGGCCTGGCCCTGCTGGTCTTCGGCTCCATCTCGCTCTACGCGGCCATCAACGTTCCGAACGAGAACGTCTGGGTCGACGGGGTGCCCGTCATCGGCGCGATCACGCTCTACAACGTGATTGCGCTCGGCGTGTTCCTCATCGGGCTGCTCTGCCTGCACCTGTTCCTGAATCGGGAATCGTTCGTCGATCTGCTGATCGACACCGAGCAGGAGATGAAGAAGGTTTCGTGGCCGAACCGCGCCGAGGTGCAGCGGTCCACGATCGTGGTGGCCGTGGTCACGGCAATCCTGTCGCTCAGCTTGTTTGCGTTCGACTGGATTCTCCAGGGCCTCTTCCAGCTGATCATCAAGGCATGACGGGGGCGGCGGTGGCAAGGCGCTGGTACGTGGTTCGAGTCCAGAGCGGGCGCGAGGGGACGGTGCAGACCTCCCTCACCCGCCGCCTGAAGATCAAGGGCGTTCAGGACCAGGTGCCGCGTGTGCTGGTCCCGACCGAGGTCGTGACCGAGCTCAAGGGTGGCAAGAAGCGCACCCGCAAGAAGAAGCTCTACCCCGGCTACGTGCTGGTCGAGATCGAGCAGGACCAGGACGGCAACGTGCCGCGCGACATCTGGTTCCTCGTGCGTGAGACCGCCGGCGTCGGCGACTTCGTCGGGCCGCACGGCTCGCCCGAGCCGCTCGAGCAGGTCGAGGTCGATCGCGTCCTCAAGGTCGTCGACCGCACCGAGGACGAAGAGAAGGCCCCGCAGGTCAAGATCTCCCTGAAGCAGGGCGACGCGGTGAAGATCAAGGAAGGGCCGCTGGAGTCCTTCGAAGGCGTCGTGGATGAAGTCATCCCGGCGAAGGGCATCGTGCGCGTGACCGTGACCATCTTCGGCCGCGCGACGCCCGTGGATCTCGAATACTGGCAGGTCGAAGCCGTCAGCTGACGGGTCGATCGAAAGGCGATTGAACGATGGCGAAGGAAGTCAAAGCCAAGATCAAGCTCCAGTGCCCCGGTGGCCAGGCGACGCCGGCTCCCCCGGTGGGCCCGGCGCTCGGCCAGCACGGCGTGAACATCGGCGAGTTCGTGCGCCGCTTCAACGACGCGACCTCGAAGGACCAGGGGATGATCTTCCCCGTCGAGCTGACGGTCTTCGCGGACCGCTCCTTCGACTTCATCATCAAGAGCCCCCCGGCCGCCGTGCTCCTGCGCAAGGCCGCCGGCGTCGACAAGGGCAGTGGCGTCCCGAACATGGAGAAGGTCGGGAAGGTCACCCACGAGCAGTGCGTCGAGATCGCCCGCATGAAGATGAAGGACCTCAACGCCTTCGACGAAGAGCAGGCCGCCATGATGATCAAGGGCACCGCTCGCTCTATGGGCATCGACGTCGAGGGCTAGAGCCTCGTCCGATTTCGTCCGTGGGGGCGGCCTTTGGGCCGCCCCTTCGCAATTCCGGCGCGGCCGCGGATCCACGCTGACCTCCGTCGGCGTGACGGCCCGAACGCAG
>JASJAY010000088.1 GCA_030066775.1 Planctomycetota bacterium | reverse complement strand
AAGGCGGCGTCTCGCCCTCGGGCGACTTCGCCGTGTTCGCGGGGGGCACGTCCGGCGGCGATCCCGAGATCTGGTTCCTCATGCGGTAGCGGCACCGCCGGTCCACAGCGCGGACTGTCCACCCGCCCCCTTTACGCGGCCCGCTCGTGTAGCGAGCATGGCGCCGTGCTTCCCTGCCCGCGATGCGACAAGCCGATGCGACGCCGCTTCCTCAAGCGCGGCGTGACGTGGGCGTGCACGGAGTGCGGCGGACGCACGGCCACCGTCTCGATGATGCGGCGCGTATTCGGCAAGAAGGTGGTCGAAGGCCTCTGGAAGTCCTCGGCCGCAGCCTCCTTCCGCGAGGGCGCCAAGTGCCCCTCGTGCCGCGACACGATGCGCGAGGTGGAGGTACGCGGCGACGACGGCGCGCAGACGCTCGACACGTGCCGGCGCTGTCAGTTCGTTTGGTTCGACCCCGGCGAATACCACGCGATTCACCGGCAGCACGATCCCCACCTCCCGCCGGGTCCGCCCCCGACCGAGGCGGAGGTCCTAGAGGAAGCGACCCTCGAGCGGAGCACGAGCCCACGCCGCCGCGCCTGGAGGCAGGATCGCCGGCACCCCGACGAGGGCTGGAAGTGGCTACCCGGGCTCCTGGGCATGCCCGTCGAGTTCGACGCGCATCCCCTGAAGGGCCGCCCGTACGTCACGTGGATCCTGCTCTCGATGATCTCCGCCATCGGGATCTTCACGCTGCAGAACCTGCAGCCGTTCATCGACCGCTACGCGTTCCTCCCCGCCGATCCGTGGCGGGAGGGCGGCGTGACGTTCCTCACCGCGTTCTTCCTGCACGGCGGCTGGTTCCATCTGATCGGCAACGCCTACTTCCTCTGGATCTTCGGCGACAACTCGGAGGACGCGCTGGGCGTGCCGCGCTACGTGGCGCTCATCGTGCTCGCGACGATCTTCGGCAACGTGGCCCACTGGGCCACCACGAGCACACCGGAGATCCCCTGCGTCGGGGCCAGCGGCGGCATCTCGGGCGTGATCGCGTACTACGCGCTGCGCTTCCCGCAGATGCGCCTCGGTCTGCTCTTCTACTTCGTGTGGTGGCTGCGCCTCTCGGCGCTCGCGTGCTTCGTCCTGTGGGTGCTCATCCAGGTAGCCGGTGCGTACTTCGCATTCGGGAACGTGGCCTACATGGCGCACCTGGGCGGCGCGATCGTGGGGCTCGTCTTCTGGCTGATCGACCCGGATCGGTCGAGCAACCCGAACCCGCCCCGCCGGCGCTGGCGACGACGCCGTCGCCGACGCCGCGCGCCCGAGGACAACGACATCACGTGATCACGATCTGGTCGTCGCTCCGGGTCGCGCGGCCCGTGCCCACGAGACGCTCGACGCCCGCCTCCATGAGGCGCTGCACGGTGCTCCCGAGCCGCGTGTAGCCGAGCACGCGCGCGGTCTCGCGCGCGAGATCCAGTGACGGCATCGCCACGTGCCCCACCAAGACGGCATGGGCGGCGTTGACGATCTCCTCGAGCGGCACGTGCTCGACCTCGCGCGGGGGGTCCTCGCCCTCGGCGGCGACGCGGTACCCCTCGTAGCTCGCGGGCTCCTGGTCCTCACGCCAGAGGAACGTGACCTCCCCCACGTCGATCCAGCGGTGCGGGACGCCCCGGACCTGCTCGACGACGCGCTCCGTGACCTTCTCGGTTACGCGCTCCACGCTCCAGCGCTCGGCGACGCGGCGGATCAACACATCGAGCGCGATCGGCGCCTCCGCGTCGAGCACGTCGCGCACGGCGCGGGCAACGCGCTCGTTGCTCGCACCCTTGTGGAAGTTCTCGGCCTTGCCCGCGCGCCCGCTCGGCCGCCACGCGCGATAGGGGAATGCCCCTGGCGGGAGCGCCGCAGCGGGCGGGGTCTCGGGTGCGGGGCGCTGCGCTCCCACCGTCGTCTCGGTATCGGTCTGCGTCTCCGGCTCGGCGTCGCTCTGCTCGGGCTGCGCGGGCTCGGGGGGCGCCGGCGTGTCGAGCAATCGCACGCGCTCGGCGATGCGCGCGACCTGCTTGTCCGGCTCCTGCCACCAGTCCGTGGCCCACACGCGCTCGAGATGCCAGCCCAGGCTCCGGAGCACGCCGTGGCGGGTGCGATCGCGGTCGCGCGCCGTGGGGCCCGTCGCGTACATCGGGCCGTCCGTCTCCACGCCCAAGAGGAAGCGACCGGGGTCGTCGGGATCGGCGATGCCGAGGTCGATGCGGTAGCCCGAGCAGCCCACGCGCGGTACGACCGCGAGCCCCGCCTCGGCAAGCGCGGTCGCAAGCGCCGTTTCCACGTGCGTCGGCGCCCCGCCGCGCACGCCCGTGAGCAGCGCTTGGTCGAGCGTCTCCGCCCCGCGCTCGGCGTACTCGAGGAACGCCTTCAGATGCTTCACGCCGACCGCCTGCGTACGCGCCAGGTCGATGTCGTCGGCCTTCAGCGTCGAGAACAGGATCACCTGCTCGCGGGCGCGCGTGACGGCGACGTTGAGCCGGCGCTCGCCCCCGTCGCGGTTGAGCGGCCCGAAGTTCATCGCGATGCGGCCCTGGTCGTCGGGGCCGTAGCAGACAGAGAACAGGATCACGTCGCGCTCGTCGCCCTGCACGTTCTCGAGGTTCTTGACGAAGAGCGGCTCCTCGACGGCGCCCTCGTGGAAGAAGCGGTCGAGGCTCGGGTCGGCACGGCGCGCGTCGTCCAGCAGGTCGAGGATCAGCATCTGCTGCGGGATGCTGAACGTGACGACGCCGATCGAGCGCGCCTGGTCCATGGGATCGCGCAAACGGCGCACGACTTCCGCGACCACGGCTTCGGCTTCCTTGCGGTTGGCGCGCGAGCGCCCCTTCTCGTACACGCCGTCGGGCACATCGACGCGCGAGACGCCCAAGTGCGGCGCTTCGTGTGCGGCAGCGGGGAAGGTGAACAGGTTGCCGTCGTAGTAGTGCGTGTTCGAAAAGGCGATCAGGCTCTCGTGGCGGCTGCGGTAGTGCCAGCCGAGACGCAGGCTCGGCATCGAGACCGCGAGGCACTCGTCGAGGATGCTCTCGAGCTCCTCGATGTCGTCCTCGTCCTGGAGCTCGTCCTCGCCCGTCTTCATGAAGAAGGTCGTCGGCGGCAGCTGCTTGCTGTCCCCCACGACGATCAGCTCCTTGCCCCGCGCAATCGCCCCCACCGCGTCCCACGTCGGGATCTGCGACGCCTCGTCGAACACGACGAGATCGAAGGGCGGGAAGTCGGGCGCCAGGTACTGCGCCACGCTGAGCGGGCTCATGAGCATGCAGGGCTTGAGCCGCGGCAAGAGGTTCGGGATGCGCTGGAAGAGCGTGCGGATCGGCAGGTGCCGCCGCTGTTTCTTCAGCTCGCGCGCGACGATACCGAGCTCGGAGGTACTCGAGCTCGAGAGCGCCGTCGCGCCGCGCGGGAGGCGCGTCGCCAAGCGCTCCCCCACGACCGCCTGGCTCAGGTCGCGCACCTGCGTGTCGAGCTCGCGGAAGCGCGCCACGCGCGCCTCCTGCTCGGCGCGGCTGAAGCCGCGCAGGAGCGGCTCGGCTTCGTAGAGCGCGTCGATCCACCAGCGGAAGAGGCCGCGCTCGAGCGCCGGCGCCAGCGTCGCCGCGTCGAGCACGCCCGCGTCGACGGCCTCGCCCAAGGGCTCGATCTGTGCGGCCGTGGCGGTCTCCCGCGCACGGCGCCAGGCGGCCCACGCACGTAGGGAGCCCGCGTGCTCGGCGAACCCGCGCGCGAGCGCGGCCACGCGCTCGCAGAACGCGGGCTGCTCGGGCACGCCGAAGAGGAGCTCGGTGTCGAGCGCGAGCATCTCCGTCAGCGGATCGAGGTGTGCGTCGTAGGCCGTCTGCGCCTCGCGCAGCGCCGCGAGGCGCTCCGTCGGACGTGCGCCGGGCGCCCACATGTCCTCGCCGGCATCGACGAGCGCCTGCCACCGCTCGCGGAGCGCCACGAGCCGCTCGGGGTCGCCCTCCGCGAGGCGCGCGGCGCGATAGCGCAGGTCGGTACACGTCGCCACCGCGCGGCGCACGGCCGCGGCATCCGTGTCGGCCCCACGCCAGAGTGCGCCCAGGAGTGCACTCGCGTCGGGCTGTGCCGCCGCGAGGTTCTCGCGACGGGCCAGCACGTCCTCGGCGCGCGCGACGCTCGCGATCAGCGGGTCGAGGTCGGCCAGCGCACCGCGTGCGACGGCCGCCAGCGCCTGCTTCGGCTTGCGCCCGCGCCACCAGCGCATGAGCCATCCGCTCGCGCGCGCCTTCTCGAGGCGACGGTGCAGATCGCCGAGCGGGAGGTCGTAGATGCCGTCGTCGAACGCCTCGCCGACCTCGGCGGAGGCCGTGGCGTGTGCTTCGACGATGCCGAGCCAGCCCTCGATGCGCTCGGCGGAGGCCTCGATGCGCGGCCCCGTGAACAGGGCCCGCGGCACGGGCTCGCCGCTCGAAAGCGTCGTCGCGACCGCGAAGAGGTCATCGATCGCGCGCCAGGCGAAGGCGCGCGGCTCCACGTCGAGCACCTCGGCCAAGGCGCGGCTCGCCTCGTCCAAGCGTGTGGCGTCGGCAGCGAGGCCCGTTGCCTCATCCGCGACGCGCGTGGGCAGCGAAGGCGTCCACTCGGTGATCCGCGACGCGCGGAAGGGATGCGCGGCGGGTGCCTCGATCTCGCCGAGCGCGGCGGCCATGGCGGCGACCGCCTCCTCCATCGCGGTGACGTCGCCCGCCGAGAGCGCGTCAGGCGTGTCGAAAGCGAGCTGGACCTCAGGCGCACCGTCGGCGGCGAGCAGGCGACACAGCCCCTCGTAGGCGGAGACGCCGAAGGAGCGCGGCCGGTGCAGCACGTCGACGTAGCTGCCGAGCTCTTGGCGAACGCCCGCCAGCTTCTGCGTGCGCTCGGGCCACGCCTCGCCGCCGTCCTCGCTGACGTAGGCCAACGCCTCGCCGAGCTGCTCGAGCACGCCGCGCTTGCGCGCCTTGTTCGAGTGCAGCTCGAGACAGAACGGACCGAGGCCCACCTTGGCGAGGCGCTTGTAGACCACGTTGAGCGCAGCCATCTTCTCGGAGACGAAGAGCACGCGCTTGCCCGTCGCGAGCGCGTGCGCGACGAGGTTGGCGATGGTCTGGGACTTGCCCGTCCCGGGCGGCCCCTCGAGCACGAAGGTATGGCCGTCCGCCGCCGCGTGGATCGCGCACAGCTGCGAGCTGTCGGCGTCGAGCGGACAGAACGTGTCCGCCGGATCGTGCGCCGCGTCGAGCGCTCGCGCCTCGGGGAACGTGGCCGTGCTCGGGATCGGCTCGCCAGGCCGCTCGACGAGATGCGAAACCACCTCGTTCTGCATCAGCGTGGGCGCACGCCGGTCGAGGTCGCGCCACATCAGGTGCTTGGTGAACGAGAAGAGCCCGATGACGGCCTCCTCGCGCACCTCCCAGCGCTCGAGCGGGAGCACGGCCTCGCGCAGGCGCTTGAGCAGGCGCGCGACATCCACGCCGGACTCGTCGGTCTCGAGCTCCTCCAGGCCGTCGATGGGCACATCGAACTCGGCGGCGAGCTTCTGCAGCAAGGTCACGTTGACCTGCGGTTCGTCGTCGGCGAGCTCCAGGCGATAGCCCTCGCGCACGCCCGCGCGCGTCAGCGTGAGCGGCAGGAGCAGTACGGGCGCGAGGCGCTCCGTCTCGCTCGTGCGCGTCTCGTACCAGTGCAGGAAGCCCAGTGCCAAGTAGAGCGTGTTGGCCCCGCCCTCCTCCAGGCTCGTCCTTGCGGCGCGGTCGATGAACACGAGGCGCTTCTCGAGCAGCTCCTCGTCGAGGTCGGCGTGCAGACGCCCGTCGTCCATCTCGGCGAGCAGGTAGGCCGCTTCGGGATCCTCGCCGGTGCGCTCGCGCTCGAGCGCCGCGTCGCGCGGGTCCTCCGCGCCCATGAGGTCGGGCTCGGGACGGATGCGGAAGCGCGTGCCCGAGGACAAGAGATCCTCGAGACGGTGGATGTCGGGGCACGTGAGCGGCAGCGAGCTGCGCGTCGGGCGGAAGTTGAGGAGCCGGTTGCGCAGCGTCAGGTCGAGCAGCTTGCGCTTCCAGCGATCCAGGCGCGCCGCACCGACGAGCGGCGGCTCGGGCGTGGGCTCGGCGACGTGCGTCTCCACGATCACAGGAGCCGGCGCGACCCCCACGTCGCCGCCCTCATCGGACGCGGCATCCGGCGTTGCCTCGACGGGCGTGTATCGATCGTCGCGGATGCGACCGGGCAGCGGGCGGATGCGTTCGCGGCGCGCGGCGCGTACGTCCACCGCGTAAGCGAAGCGCTTCGCATCGTCGAGCTGGCGTGCGCCGGCCTTGCACGCAGCGGCGAAGTCCATCGGCGGCCGCGCGGTGAGGCCCGTCGTCTCGATCATGAGCAGCGTGTCGATCTGGACGCGCTTGCGCAGCCGCAGCACTTCGTCGATCGTCGCGTGGGCGAAGGACTCGTCGGTCAGCCACACGCCGAGGAGGGCGTGATCCTCCAGCAGCACGAGCAGCGGATGGAAGCCCGCCTGCTCGAGCGCTGCACCAACGAAGCAGACGAGATCGAGACAGGTCGCGAAGCTCGTCTCCAGCATGCGCTCGGGCATGCGGATCTTCTGCCCCCCCTGCTCGAAGCTCGCGGGCGGGCTCACGTAGGTCAGGTCCAGGTCCCGCGCTGCGCCGTAGACCGCCTCGACCACGGCCTTCACCCGCGCGGGGTCCTTGGCGCGGTAGCCCTCGAGCGTGGGGTCGCCCGTCGCCTGAGCGAGGCGATCACGGGCCGACGCCAGCAGGCGCTCCACGTCCGGGTGGTTCGGCAGGACGAACGCCGCCAGGATCTCGGGCAACGAGCGCGCCCCGGCCCACTCGCTGTAGGCCAGCACCTCGAGCGGGTGCGGCAGTCGGTGGCGGACCTCGTCGCCGCAGGCGACCTCGATCCAGAGCTGGGCCTGCTCGCGCTCGTCCTTGTTCACGAGGCGCGTGGCGGAGAACGGCAGGTCCACCGGCTCGAAGCGGTGGGCCGCCCCGGCGGGGATCTCGGCGGCGCGGAGCTCGATGCGCGGGGCCAGCTCCGGCGCCGCCCAGAGTCCCACGACCACATCCTTGAGCGGCTCCTCTCCGAGGTTCCGGATCCGCACCGCCTTCACGACAGGCACGGCGTTCTGCTGCATCGCGTAGTTGACGTGCGCGTCGTACTCGAGCTCGACGGCCAGGCCCTCGGTCTCGAGGCGCTTCCAGCCGATCGGCGAGGCGCGCTCGGCCGGCGGCTCCGGCTCGGGGGCAGGGGCCGGCGTGGGCTCGTCCGTCGGGGGCGTCGGCGTGTCGGGCTCGTCCATGGGTTTCGCAGGATACGGCTCGCCCGGGCGCGGCCTTCGGAACTCCTCTGCGCAGCCGAACTCCACGTGTCCCCTTCTCGGCGCGGGGGGCTAGGAAGTCCCGGGAGCGGAGACTGAGGCGTTGCATTCGGGCTGCCGTTCCCTACGATCAGCCCCTTCGGAATCGGATCACCCCGATGAACACGACTCGCCACATCGTCTGGTTCACGCGCGCCCCCGCCTACGCGGCCGGGGGGTATGTCGCGCCGGCCGACCGCATGGCGTTTGCCGGCTTCGACTTCCAGCCGGATTTCCGCTCGTAGGTCGGACCGGCACCGCCCGCCTCGGGCGCGTCCCCTCTCGGTCCTGTCCTCGCCCTCGTGTTCTCGATTCCGCTCCAGGTGACCCGTGATCCATCCCCCGACATCCCCCGAATCCCGGCGCATGCCACACGGTGAAGCGCTGCGCCGCCTGGTCGGACGCTTCCACCCCGTGCGTCTGCGCGTATTCGGGATCTTCCTCCTGGTGCTCCTGCGCAGCGCGCTGGAGATCGCCGGCCCGTTCCTGACGGCGGCCGTGATCGGCACGCTCGTCGTCGACGAGGCTGTGCCCGACGTCCTGCCCGACGACTACGTCGTGCTGGTCTGGGTGCTCGCCGGCGTCTACGTGCTCAAGAACATCGTCTTCTACATCTCGCAGGTCGCCGCGGCGCGGCTCGCGATGGACCTCGAGAACGGCCTCCGCGGCGAGCTCTTCGACCACGTGATGGCGCTCCGGTTCGTCTATCACGACGAGAACCGCAGCGGGAAGACGATCGCGCGCAGCCTGCGCGACATGGGCCGCACGCAGCACTTCTTCCGTGAGGTGTGGTTCGGCTACATGGAGGTCACGCTGCTCGTGATCGCCGTGCTCGCGCTCGCCTTCGCGACCCACTGGTCGTACGGCGCCGCGATTGCCGTGATCTACGGCCTCGGCATCGGCGGCTGCATCCTGACCGGCCGGCGCGTCGCGCACATGGACCGCGGCGTCTCGGACACGTACGACGAGGTCACCACGGTGGTCCAGGAGAACGTGGCCGGCGCGCGCGTCGTGCGCGCGTTCGGGCAGGAGCCCGCCGAGGTCGACAAGTTCGGCGACCGCATGGACGAGCTGACGAAGGGCTGGGCCGACCTCGAGCGGTACTGGACCGGCGTCATGCCCGGCGTGAACCACCTCTACTACCTGAGCCTGCCCGTCGTGCTCTTCCTTGGGCTCTTACGGGTCAGCGCCGGTGCCGGCGGCATCACCGAGGTCACGATGGTGCTGCTGGCCTGCCGGCTCGTGCACCACCGCATCCGGCCCCTCACGCGACTCGTGATCGTCGGCCAACAGGCCACGGCGAGCGCGGCCCGCGTGTTCGAGGTGCTCGACCGCCGTGAGCTGATCCGCCCCCCCGCTACGCCCAAGGCGCTGCCGGCCACGGGCGGCCATCTCGAGATCGACGACGTGCACTTCACGCACGAGAACGGGACCGAGGTGCTCCGGGGCATATCGCTCGACGTGCCGATCGGCAGCTCGCTGGGGATCATCGGCCCCACGGGCGCCGGCAAGAGCACGCTGGTGCAGCTCCTGCCGCGGTTCTACGACGTCGACCAGGGCGCCATCCGCCTCGACGGCGTGGACCTGCGCGAGCTCGACATCACGGAGCTGCGCCGTGAGGTCGGGCTCGTCTACCAGGAGCCGTTCCTCTTCTCGGGCACCGTGACGGCCAACGTCGCCTACGGCCGGCCCGAGACCTCGTTCGCCGAGATCGAACGCTGCGTCGAGCTGGCCGCCGCGAAGGAGTTCGTGGAGGCGCTCCCGGAGGGCTACGAGACGATCATCGGCGAGCGCGGCGTGAGCCTCTCCGGGGGCCAGCGCCAACGCCTCACGATCGCCCGGGCCCTCGCGATGAACCCACGCCTGCTCGTCTTCGACGACGCCACCGCGAGCGTCGACGCCGTGACCGAGCGGCGTCTCTTCCGGGGCATCCGGGAGGCGGCCCAGGACCGGACCACGATCGTCATCAGCCAGCGCGTCACCTCGGTGCGCTGGTGCGACCGCATCGCCGTGCTCGACGAGGGCCTCGTGACCGCCATCGGCAGCCACGCGGAGCTCGTCAACACCTCCCCCCTGTACCAGGAGATCGACCGCCACCAGCGCCTGACGGGAGTCACGTCATGACGACCGCCGAACTCGCCCTCGAAGAAGAACTCGCCCGGACGACGCTCAAGCGCGCGACGTTCAGGCGCCTGCTCGGCTACTTCAAGCCGCACGCGAAGAAGCTCTGGCTCGTGATCGCGCTCGAGACCGTGTGGGTGATCAGCATGCTGATCGACCCGCGCCTCGTGCGCATGGTCGTGGACGGCGCGTTGCCGGCCGGCGACGTGGCCGGCGGTGCCTGGCTGCTCGGGCTGATGCTCTTCAACATCGTGACGCGCACGATCACGACGACGATCGAGCTGCGCATGTCGACCCGCATCGGCGTGCTCGTGCTCGACCGGCTGCGGCGCGACGTGTTCGACCACATCCAGCGCCTGAGCATGCGCTACTTCGATCGCACCAAGCAGGGGCGCATCATCGCGCGCGCCGACCGGGACGTGGAGACCCTCGAGCACCTCGTGTTCTGGGGGCCGATCATGATCACGATGATGCTCTTGAGCATCAGCCTCGCGAGCGTGTACCTCGCCACCACGAACGCGCGGCTGGCGATCTACCTGCTGATCGGCGTGCCGTGCATCTGGCTCACCACGCGCATCTTCCACAAGATCGGCTTCGCGGCCTATCGGCGCGTGCGCGAGACCCAGTCCGCGATCTCCGCCCACGTGGCGGAGTGCATCACGGGCGTCCGCGTGGTGCAGGCGTTCAACGCCGAGCCGCGCGAGGGCGACAACCTGCGGCACAAGCAGGGGCTCTACCACGGTGCCGTGATGCGCGGCGCGCGCATCGCCGCTGCGTACCTCCCGAGCCTGGGGCTCACCTTCCACGCCGTGCTCATCCTGATCCTCTTCACGGGTGGCGCGATGGTCGTGGATGGCTCGCTCACGGCCGGCGGCCTGCTCGAGTTCGTGCTGCTCATGGGCTTCGTGCTGGGCCCCGTCGAGGGCCTCGGCGGGCTCTACAACGAGTGCCTCGTCTCCGGTGCGGCGGCCGAGCGGATCTTCCTCCTGCTCGACACCGAGCCCGAGGTGCAGGACCGGCCCGACGCCATCGATCCGGGGCGCCTGCGGGGCGAGATCGAGTTCGACGGGGTCTCGTTCTCCTACGACCCCAGCGGCGACTCGGGCCTGCAGCTCGAGGACGTGACGTTCAAGGTCGAGCCCGGCGAGACGATCGCGCTCGTGGGCCACACGGGCGCAGGCAAGACGTCGGTGATCAACCTCCTGGCGCGCTTCTACGAAGCGCAGCAGGGCGAGGTGCGCGTCGACGGGATCGACATCCGTCGCATCCCGCTCGCCGCACTGCACGACCAGACCGGCATCGTGCTGCAGTCGAACTTCCTGTTCGCGGGCTCCGTGCTCGAGAACCTGCGCTTCGTGCATCCCGGCCTCACGGCCGAGGAGGCGCGTCAGGGCTTCGAGGAGCTGGGCTGCCTGGGCGTGCTCGAGCAGTTCCCGAACGGGCTCGACAGCGACGTCGGCGAGCGCGGTGCCAACCTCTCGGAGGGCGAGCGGCAGATCGTGTGTTTCGTGCGCGCGCTGTTGAGCGATCCGGCCATGCTGATCCTCGACGAGGCGACGAGCGCGGTGGACACGCGCACGGAGGCGTTGATCCTCGAGGCGCTACGGCGTCTCGCGGCGCACCAGACCACCGTCGTGATCGCACACCGGCTCTCCACCATCAAGGACGCGGACCGCATCCTCGTGATGGAGAACGGACGCGTCGTCGAGCAGGGCACGCACGACGAGCTGCTGGCCAAGGACGGCACGTACGCTCACCTGTATAGCGAGTACGAGTCCGCCTGACCGGAGCCCCGCAGCTGCGCCCTGTAGGGCACGTCAGGGCCGGCGCCTGCCGTCGCCCTTGCGCGGTGCTCGATAGGGACCTCGGCGTCGCGGGGGGAGCTTGCGCTTCGGGGGCGAGGGCGGTTCGACCTCCCCTGCCCGAGCGCGACGGCGCTCGATGCGGCGCTGGCGCATCTCGTGCCACTCGCGATCCTCACTGTCCATCGTGCGCTGCAGGATCTTGCGCGGGTTGGTGTAGCGACTGAGCGGCCGGCCGTCCTGGCCGGACTCGTCCATGAGCCACACGATGAGCATGAACATGGCGCAGCCGCAGACCACGGCAGCCGCGATCGTCTCGCCGCCGATGGCCAAGCCGGCCCCTGTGACGAACATCAGTCCTGCGATGCCGAACAGCCAGTTCACGCGGCCTACCCTACCACTTCGGCCTCCCCCGCACCTCGACAGCAAGTACGAGTCGGCTTGATCCGAGGGCGACGCTTCTAGGAGCCGCGCGCGTGCGCACGGATCTCGAAGCGCGCCATCATGCTCGAGGTCCTGCGTCCGCGGGCGACGTTCAGCCGGGTCTTCGAAATGAAGAGCCCCGGAATCGAGTCCATCGCGCGAAGGAACGCGACGAGGTCGTCGATCTTGCCGAGGAGCCCGAGCTCCACGTACTGACCGACCACGCCCGGAGCGGGCTGCGTGTCCTCGTAGAGCTTCTCTTCCCTACGGATCGAGACGTTGTGCTTCTCGAGGAGCTTGCGCAGAGCCCACATGGAAATGCGCCGAACGGTCGTCCGCGACGCCTTCGTTGGCTCGGACGGGGGAACCGGCACGAGCTGGCAGAGCCACGACGAGCGGTCGCCGCCGGGCGCCGAGCGCACCGATCCCTCCTCGCGCGAGAGCGTGGCGCCGAGCCCGGCGGCCTTCAGCACCTCGTCGATTCGCGTCTTGGCGGTCTCGGCGACCACCTCCTTGGGAAAGCGGATCCCGAGCGTGGCGCCGTACTCGGACGCGTGGATGCCGTCGAGCTCGCTGTCGGTCTTGGCCAGGGCGTCGTGGAGCGCCACCACGACGGGCCCGAAGTGGAGCGGCAGAGGCACCGTCGTCTCGATCTTCGGGATCTCGTACGCCGCGCCCGTCTCCAGGTCGAAGACCCGTCCCCCTCGCTCGAGGACCGCTTCGACGACGGCCTCGTACTCGGACTGCGCGCACTCGACGCGGAACGAGACTGCCTTGGTCGCCTCGTCCTCCTTGGCAACGGGGTCGCCGCCCCCCACGATCAGCACACCGAGCGCGCAAAGAGCAAACGTCGTCAGTCCCGTGAAGCGCATGGCGACCTCCCCACCGCGTTGAACGGACGCGGATCCTACATCGGGTGGCCCGGGCTCCTGTGTCCCGAAGCTACTTGACGGAGACGGTCACCTTCTTGATGACGATCCGCTCGTTGGTCTTGCCGCTCTCGGAGCCGAGCGCCTCGATGCGATCGAGCGTCTTCTCGCCCCTGACCAAAGTGCCGTAGACCGTGTGCTTGCCGTCGAGGTGATAGGCCTGCGCGAACGTGATGAAGAACTGGCAGGTGTCCGTACCCGGACCGGCGTTGGCGGCGCTCACCACGCCCCTTCGCTCATGACTCTCGACCCCGTCGAACTCCCCGTCCATCTTGTAGCCGAAGCGCCCGCGTCCGCTGCCCTCGGGGCAGCCGCCCTGTGCCATGAACCCGGGGATGACGCGGTGGAAGCAGAGCCCGTCATAGAACCCGAGCAGCGTCAGATAGATGGCGCTGGAGACGTGCATCGGCGCGTCTTCGGGAAGGAACTTCACGGTGAGGGGCCCCTGGCTCGTCTCGAAGTGCCAGAAGTACGTCTTGTCCGGGTCGAACTCGACCTGCGGGGGGCGGGGCAGGCTGCTGCGCCAGCGCTCCCCCTTCGTGTCGATCTTCGACTTCGCGATGAACGCCTCGAGCGCCGAAACCGCGGGGTCCGACCGGAGCGTTGCCACCAATCGTGCGGCGCGCTCGACGCTGCGCGTCGCCGGCTTCTTCTTCGCGGCGCGCTCCGCCTTCTTGACGAGCGCCTCGATCTTCTTGCTGTTGCCGACGGACTTGGCCAGGTCCTGACGCAGGCGCGCGTACGCGTCCGCGGCGCTGCGCTCCTTCGATACGGCCTTGTTGGCTCGAAGCGCCTTCAGGTCCGCCGCCGCGGCGCCGGACGCCTTGGCCCCCGGGAAGTGCTTCACGATGCGCTGCAGGCACTCGCAGGCCTCGGCGTAGTTGCGGCAGCCTTCGGCGCGCTTCGCCTGCGCCTGCCAGTAGGCCAGCAGGTCGTCCGCGCGTTCCATGACGCGCTGGACCTCCGGTCCCGCCCCCTCGGCCTGCGAGGCCAGCATGCGCGCCTGGCATAGCTTGCCCTTCCGGAACGCCGCCACGGCGGGCACCTTGGCTGCGGCCCCCGAGACCTCGACGCGGAACGGGCGCACCTTGCGCACGAGCTTCGCGATGTGCGCGTCCGTCAGGTCGTCGGGTGTCCCTTCCCAGGCCACGGTGCCGTCGGCTGCGATGACGAGACTCCGCGGCGCGTCTCCGCTGCCGTACGCAGGCGCCTTCCCGACGGCCACGGAGAACTGGACCGCCGGGGGCAGGCCCGCGGGCGCCTCCTTCAGCACGGCGACGACGCGCAGGCCCTTCTTCCACCAGCCTGCGCGGAGATCGTTCCAGCGCGTGACGCTCTTGGCATCCGAGAGATCGACGGCACCGTCGAGCAGGAGCACGACAACGAAGCCGCGCAGGTCGGCGAGGGTCTGGCCCTCCGGCGCAGCGAGCCACGCCTCGAGCTCGAGCTCGGGTGCCGGCTTCCCCGCGAGGCTCGTCCACTCGGCCTCCGCCAAGGTGCCCGCGAGAAGCGCGAGCGCACAGCCGAACACCACTCCCAGTGTTCGGCGGACTACCCCACAGCCCATGGACCCAGGGTAGCGAGCGACGGGCGCCCCGGAAACGGCATCATCCGAAATACGCGCGGCGAGTCGGGGCCAGCGCCCCATCGGCGCGCTCCGGGGGGCAGCCCCCGGACGTACGCGCACAGCCTCACTTCCAGCCCACCCCCATCCAGGCTGCGATCCAGATGGCCGCCCCGAGCCCCCCGAGCAGGAGCACGCCCCCGATCACGGCCACGGCACGGCGGCGCGGCCGGCACCGCGCAAGCGCCCACCACACCAGGCCGCCGCCGACGACGCCGACGGCGATCGCGATCATGAGGTGGTCGAGGATCGACGTGGCGAACACGGCCGCGCGTCAGGGCAGGATCCGAGCGCCACGGGTGCCGCCGAGCTCGGCGAACGCGTCGACCTCCTCGGGGACGCGCCGCCGCGAGCGGAGCGTGTACGTGACGAAGCACTTGGTGCCGTGCGCGAAGTGGCGCGCGATCGTCGCCTTCGCCTTCGCGGGCTTCGCGCAGCCGCCGTCGAGGTCCAGTCGCACCTCGCGCCGCGCGCCCTCGCGCCACGCCATCTGATCCAGCGCCGTATGGACCGCCATCGGAATCGCCGAGCCGCGATCGTCCGTGCCGCGGGCCTCGATCTCGACGATGTAGCGCGCGACGCGATCGTGGTCGAACGTCAGCGGGACGACGGAAATGCCCTGCTTGCGATCTCGGAGCGAGTGTCCGCCGCGGAAGATCACCACGCCGAGCCGCGTGCTCTGCCGATCGCTAGCCAGCGAATTGACCTGCTCGAGGATGCGGCCCTTCTTGGAGGCCAGCACCGTCCGCGTCGAACCCGTCACGTCGATCACCCACACGATGTCCTGTCGCGGTCGCTTGGGTTGACGCACTTCGGGGGTGTCGTCGTCATCCGGCACGGGAACGTCGCCTTCGGGCTTGGCGTAGCGTTCGTCCTTCTTCGGCGCTTCGCCGGGCT
>JASJAY010000011.1 GCA_030066775.1 Planctomycetota bacterium | reverse complement strand
TGGCCGGCCTTCACGACGCGCGTCAGCTGGCGGCGCGAGTAGAGCGGGAAGTGCTCGGCGAGGAAGACGTCGAGACGCCGGCCCCCGCGTCCGGGGGGCACGACGGCAGTGCGTTTGTCAGGGGCGGCTTCGTCTTCCATGGGGCGGTCTGCTGCACCGTGAGGTGGTGGGCGAAGAGGGATTCGAACCCCCGACCTCCTCGGTGTAAACGAGATGCTCTACCAACTGAGCTATCCGCCCACGTGTGCAGCAGTCACGCGGAATCGTAGACACACGGGCGACGCCGCCGGACAGGAAACGCGGTCAGCCGTCGTAGCGGCCGCCGCTTCCGACGATCGCCGGACCGCTGCCGCCATCTGCATCCGTGGGCCCGGGCGGCGCATCGGCGGGGGGCGCGTCCGTGACCGGGGCCGGTCCGAGGGCGGTGTCGTCGGCGCCGCAGGGGTTGCCGCAGGGATCCCCGCAGCACGCACAGCCTGCGCACAAGAGCGCGATCGTCAGTGCGGTCAGGAGCCGCGTCGTCATGGTCCACCCTCCGCTCATCGCTTCTTGCGCTCTTCGGAGGCGCGCATGAGCGTGCGCTTCTCCTTCTCGGTGAGTCCGCCCATCCCGACCTCGCTCACCTTGGCCAGGATGCGGTCGACCTCCTGCTCGAGGGACTCGCGTTCCTCGTACTCGCGCTCGCGCTTGCGCTGCTCACGCGCCTCCTTGCGGCGTTGGAAGAACCCCGGCTCCTCCGCCTCGAAGCTCGAGCCCCGCTTCCAAGCGTCCGGGTCGCTCTGCCACGGATCGAGCTGTGCGGTCGCGTCGTACGGGCTCATGCCGTAGCGCGCCGCCTTGCGCTCCTGCAGACAGGCGAAGAGGTTCGAGAGGCCGATCACGAACAGCAGCCACCACTCGCCGAAGAACGTGAAGAAGATCGGGCTCACCATGAACAGCACGGCGCCGATGATGCCGATCTGCGTCGCGATCATCGTCGCGCGATTGGGGTTCATCCTGTTCGAGAGCAGCGCGCGCAGGATACGGCCGCCGTCCATGGGGAAGAACGGCAGCAGGTTGAACACCATCAGGAAGAAGTTGATGACGACGAGGTAGTAGATCGCGAACGAGATCGGTCCGAAGAACCAACCGTCGGGGCGGCCGACGGTCCAGTCCTGCCCGAGGACGAAGTACCAGAGCGGCGCGAACACGGCGAGCCACACGAGGTGCGTCGCAGGCCCGGCCGCCGCAACCCACGCTTCCGCCGACGGCCGCGGTGCCGGCGACGCCATGTGCGCCAGGCCGCCGATGGGGGAGAGTGTGATGAGCGGCGTGTGCATGCCGTAGCGCCGGCCCATCCAGATGTGCCCCATCTCGTGCGACCAGATGACCACGTAGAGCAGCAGCGTCCAGATCACCGTGTGTGTCAGCGCTTCCGCCGTCGACATCCACGGGCCGAACGAGCTCAAGAAGATGAGCGGCATGATGATGATCGTGAGCCAGAAGACGCGCACCTCGACCCGGAAGAAGCGGCCGAGGCGGAACGAGGCCGAGATCACTTCGAGGAAGCGCACGAAGCCGGATCGCTCGGGTCGGTAGTAGGGGTCGCCGGGGTAGCTCACGCGGGCTGATTCTATGCCTCCCTGGGCAACCGTCCGCGATCCGAAGACAGGCACCTGGGCGCCCTGCCACCCCTCGGCATTCCCTTGCGCCCCCTTCGGGCATCAGTACCCTCTCCCCTCACCACTGCGCCGCGGGGTGGAGAAGTGGTATCTCGTCAGGCTCATAACCTGGAGGTCGCGGGTTCGACTCCCGCCCCCGCTACCAATCGGAAGGGCCGTTCCTGATCCAGGGACGGCCCTTCTTCTTTGCCCGCTAGCCGCCCCATCCTGCACTCGAACGAAGGGGGCCCGTCCATGCGCGACCGCCTCCTCCGCAACGCCCTCGCCTACTCGCTGCCGGAGCTGTGCTGGGGCTTCGCGTGGACGATCGCGCTCGACAACCCGATGCCCGCGGCGTTCGCCAAGGGCTTCGGCGGCAGCGAGGGGCTCGTCGGCACGTTCATGCTCTGCGTCGCCGTGGGGCTCGCGCTGCCGATCCTCTTCAGCGACTACCTGGTGGCGCCGTTCAAGCGCAAGCGCACGCTGCTCTTCTGGGGCCACATCCTGCCGGCTCTGGGCATCGTCTCCATGGGCGTCGGCATCCACCTCGTCCAGGACCTGGACTCCGCCTGGACGCACGTCATCTACCTCGGCGGCTCGATCTTCTTCTTCGTGGCGATCGGGGCGCAGATCCCGCTCTGGCTCGGGCTGGTCGGGGATCTCTTCCCTGACGGCATGCGCGCCCGCGTGCTCGGCATCGCCTTCGCCTTCAACCGCGGTGCTGCCGTCTTCGGCGGGTTCGTGGCGCAGTGGATCCTCGACGCCGACTGGAGCCCATACGACCAGTGGACGCTGCTCCTCGTCCTCTCGGGCAGCGCCATGCTGCTCGGCTGCGTGCCCTACCTGTGGCTCGTCGAGGATCCGCGCGTCCCGCGTCGGCGTCCCGCCTTGCGCACCTACTTCGGCCACTTGCGCTCGTCCTGGCGCGCGCTGCCGGACCTCCGGCGCTTCGTGCGGGCGGACATGCTCGGCGTCGCCATCTTCGTGGTGATCGCGTTCTATGGGGACGCCGCCATCCGCGCACACGGGGCCCACGAGTCGTGGGCGGGGCGCTGGCTGCGCAGCTACTCGGCGATCCAGATCCCGATCGCGCTCCTGATCTCGCTGCTCGGCGACCGCGTGACGACGCGCACGTGGCTCGTGGTCGGCTCGTTCGCCGCGGCGGCGGCCGGCGTCGTCGGCTCGATCGTCGAGGAGCCGGCGGCGTTTCACGCCGTCGCGGCCCTGCTCGGCATCTACATCGTCATCCGCATGTCCTGTCACGGTCCCGAGGTCATGCGCCTGGCCGGGGACGGGGACGCGACCATTCCCATCGCGCTCTCCTGGGCGCTCGTGGTGCCGATCCAGGGGATCCTGCCCTTCCTGGCCGGCGAGGCGGCGATTCCCACCATCGGCTACGGGCCGATCTTCCTCGGTGCGGCCGTACTCAGCGTTGTTTGCGGCCTGCTCTGGGCCTTCGACCCCGCCGCACGGCGCCGTTCGCGGCCGCCCCAGGCCCCGCCGGCGCCCTGAAGAGGGTGTTTCAACAAGGAATCCGGAACACTCGCCCCGCGCGGCCCGTCAAGGACTCTGTGAGGGTGGCAACCGCATCGTAGGTCACTCGAACGGCCCCCCGTCCCCCAAGGCAGACTGGAGACCGACGCGTGATCTCGAACGGTGTGATGACGAACGGGAGGCCCACCCCCGTCATGAACGAGTCCGACCTCACCCACCTAGGCAAGGAGCTGCTCGACAGCGACCCCGAACGGGGCGTTGCGCTCCTCGGGCTCGATGGACGCGTGCTCTACTCGAACACCGCCGCGCGGACCTACCTGCGTGACGGCACCACCCGGGGTCGGGACGGGCTCCTTCCGGCCTCGCTCGACGGTTGGCTGGTGCAGTTCATCGAGCGGATCCAGAGCCACCGCGGCCCGCTCAGCACCGAGGTGCACTATCCCTCCGCCGAGGATCGGCGTCTGCGCGTGACCTTCGAGACGCGCTACGAGGGCGAGCGCCCGCACATCGTCCTGCGCGCGTATCCGGCGACGCCGTGGCTCGAGCCGTCCGTGCGTCGACTGCAGGCGCGCTTCGGTCTCACGCTGCGCGAGGCTCAGGTCGCCGCCGGCGTCTCGCGCGGTCACACGAACCGCGAGGTCGCCGCGAAGCTCGGCATCGTCGAGAAGACCGTCAAGAACGTTCTCATGGCCGTCTTCACCAAGTGCAGCGTGCGCAACCGCGTCGAGCTCGCACTCCGCGCCTACGACGCGCCCGTCGGCACCCTCCAGCCGCACGTCTAGCCAGCGCCTCCCGCTACCGCTCCGCACCACGCTTCCGTCCAGGCACGGCACGGGTTCAATGCGTGGGTGAAGCGCCTCGGCCCCTTTCGCCCCTTCGAGATCACGTGGGAGGACTGCCTCCTCGGGGGCGGCGTGGCCGCGCAGTTCGAGGACCCGAGCCTGCCGCTGCACGTCGAGATCGGTCCGGGCGACGACTCGTTCCTCATGGACAGCGCCGGCGCGGACCCGGACGCGAACTGGCTCGGCCTCGAGTACAGCCGCAAGCGCGTGCGCCGCTACGCGCGGCGCGTCGAGCGCGAGCTGGGGCGGCCCGGCAACCTGCGCCTCCTGTGGCGCCCCGCGATCGACGTCGTGGGCCCGTTCCTGTCCCCGGGCAAGGTCGCCGTCTACCACATCTACTTCCCCGACCCCTGGCCCAAGGCGCACCACGCGCGCTACCGGCTGATGGAGCCGGCCTTCGCCGCCGCGCTGCGCGACAGTCTGGTGCCGGGCGGGCAGATCCAGATGGCCACGGACAGCGCCGAGTACGCCGAGGAGATCGTGGCGGTCATGGCCGAGGTGCCGGGCCTCGTGAACGACCTCGACGCGCCGGGCTACGAGCTGCGCGACGAGGGCACCCACGTCACGGCGTTCGAGCAGCGCTGGCGCGAAGCCGGGCGCCAGATCCTCGCGCTGCAGTTCCACAAGCCGGCGCCAGAAGCCACCGGCGGCTGACCCGGGGCGCGCGCTTCGGATACCCTCGCTGCCTTCGAGAGGAACGCCCATGCGTCGACTAGTGACCGGCCTCGCCCTGCTCGCCCTCGTGGGCCTGCCCCGCGCCATCCACGCCGAGGAGGCGGCCGAGACGGCCTCCGACCTGCCCGAGATCCTCGCGGGGCTCGACGGCCAGGCCATCTGGGAGACCTGCAAAGAGTTCTGCGCCGACGACATGAAGGGGCGCAAGACTGGCTGGAAGAGCGGCGACGAGGCCGAGGCGTGGGTTGCCTCGAAGATGGCGGAGATGGGGCTCCACCCCGCGGACTCCGGCGGCACCTACCTCGAGCCGTTCACATTCGACACCGCCACCACCAAGGCGCCGATCACGCTGAAGGTCGGGGACAAGCAGCTCGAGTACAGCAAAGACTTCTTCGACCTCATCTACACGGGCTCGGGCAAGGTCACCGGCGAGATCGTGTTCTGCGGCTACGGCATCCACCGGCCCGACGCGGACTGGGACGACTACGCGGACGTCGACGTGAAGGGCAAGATCGTGATGGCGATCCGCGGCGCGCCGGCCGTACGCCGCACCGAGTTCATGGAAGAACGCTACATCGGCTACAAGTCCTCGACCGCGGCCGACAAGGGCGCCATCGGGTTCATCCTGGTCGAAGGCGAGAAGGCCTCCACCGGCACCATCCAGGCGCGCTTCTACCGCAGCGCGATGCCTTCCGTGTGGGCCACCGAGGCCGTGGCCGACGACGTCCTGGCCGCCGCGAACAAGCGATACAAGAAGGAGAAGTCCCTGCGCGACGCCTCGGGGCCGGGCACCTCCTTCGCGACCGGCGTCACCGCATCGCTCGAGGTGAACAGCGAGTACCGCAAGGGCGCGACGGGCCGCAATATCCTCGGCGCCATCAAGGGCCGCGATCCCGACATCGGCAAGGAGGTCATCCTCGTCGGGGCGCACATGGACCACCTGGGCATCGATCCCACGGGACAGGTCTTCAACGGTGCCGACGACAACGCCACCGGGACAGCGGTGCTCTTGCACATCGCCGATCAGCTGACCCTCAAGCGCTGGAAGCCCAAGCGCACGGTGGTGTTCGTGGCGTTTGCGGCCGAGGAGCAGGGGCTCTACGGCGCGGCCGCGCTGGCGCAGCAGCTCCCGTTCGAGCACGACGGCGTCGTCTGCTTGCTCAACATGGACATGGTGGGGCAGGGCGAGCCGAAGATCCGCATCAGCGGCGTGGGCTCGTATCCGAAGATCTTCGAGAAGCTCAAGGGCGCCGTGCCTCCGTCCATGAAGGACAAGGTCAACTTCAGCCTGCGCACGGCACCCAACGGCGATCACTGGCCGTTCCACAACCGCGGCATCCCCGCGTTCTTCATCGCCACCCAGGGCAAGCACCCGAACTACCACACGCCCCTCGACGACATCGAGCGCATCGAGCCCGAGCTGCTCGAGGTGACGGCCAAGGCCGTCGGCTCGTGGGTCGTGGCGCTGGGCGAGCACCCCGAGTCGCTCATCGACAAACACACGATGCCGCACTTCCTGCTCCGCGAAGGCCCGCGCTTCGACGTGGTCACGGCGAAGCAGGCGATGGCTGTCGACGTCGACACGCTTCTCGCCGACGGCGTCTCGGCGCTCATCGTCGACGTGAACGAGGCGGACGGCTTCGAGACCGTGGCGAAGGAGCTGCGCGCCAAGGCGAAGGCCAAGGACAGCCGCTTCGCGATCGCGCATAGCGCATCCGGAATCCAGAACGCCTACAACCGCGCGAAGATCGCCTTCCTCCTGCGCGCCCGTGCGGGCAAGACGCTGGCCGCCGATCCCACGGCGGCGAAGGCGCTCAAGAAGCTGGGCTACAAGATCGTGGCACCATTCCTGGATGCGCCCGAGGCCGCCGCGAAGAAGACGGAGATCCTGCAGCAGGTCGTGGCCAACAAGATGCTCGTCGACCTGACGGGCCTCGACGTCGACGGCCTCAAGGCCGCGCGCGCCACGCTCAAGACCTGGCCGGCCTTGCTCAAGCAGCATCACGGTCCCAAGGCCGCGCCGCTCGCGACGTTGCAGGCGGCCGCCGGTCCCGAGACGCTCATCGTCTGCCTTTGTGGGCACGGCGTGCACGCCGTCGCCCCGGTCGCCGAGACGGGCGCCATGCTCTGCTCGCCGGACGTGAACGGGCTCTGCGACGCCCTGCTCGCCTGGTGCGCCGAGCGGCCCGGCACCTGGTGGGAGCCCGGCAGCGCCGATCGCAAGGAGATCCGCGCGCTGCTGGGTGGACGCCTGGTGCAGTGGCTTCGGCGCGCCCGCTAGCGCCCGACTAGGATGATGCCCATGCGCACGCCCACGTTGCTCCTGGTCCTGTCGCTCGCCTCGCTCGTCCTTTCGGGCTGCCTCGAAGCCGACGAGAAGGTCACGCTCAAGGCCGACGGCAGCGGCACCATCCGCGGCACCTACGTCGCGGACATGCCGAAGTTCAAAGAGCTGATCGACATGGCCAAGATGCTCGCGCCCCAGCAGCCGGGGGCACCCGAGCTCGGCGACGTGCTGCCCAACCCGTTCCATCGCTCCTGGTTCGAGCGCTCCGCCAAGGGCGTCAAGGGCCTCGACATCACGGGCGGCGAGACGCAGGAGAAGAACGACAAGCGCACGACGACCGTCGAGGCCGCGTTCACCTCGCTCGAGGCGGCGGCAAAGGGCGGCGCGTTCTTCGCCTCGTCCGTGACGCTCAAGCCATACAAGCCCAAGAGCGACAAGAAGGGCGCCGCGCGCAAGCCCGTCACGACCGGTGAGGGCGGTGGCGACGGCGGCGACGGGGACGACGGCGCGGACCGTCCCAAGGCCTGGAAGCTCACGCTCGAGGAGGCCTACCTCCAGACGATGGGCGGCTTCGAGCCGCAGCAGATCCTGCCGGCGTTCGAGCAGCAGCTCACCGGCGCCACGATCAAGCGCACGATCACGTTCCCGGCCAAGGTCATCGAGACCAACGGCAAGCTGGCCGAGGACGGCCTCACCGTGACGTGGACCGTCACCTACGACGACATCATCGAGGGCAAGGACCTCTCGATGATCGCGGTCTTCGAGAACACCGAGGCGATGAAGCTCGAGTCGTTCTCCTACGCGCCCGACATCCTCACGCTCATGCCGCGCTTCACCGAGGTCCCGCCGGGCCTCAAGGCGAAGCCCAAGGACGAGCCGAAGGACGACGCCCCCAAGAAGGCGCCCACGACCGACGAGCCCAAGGAAGACAAGTAGTAGCGCTCAGACGCGCTTCTTCCACTCGCTCAGCAGGTTGAGGGCGTCGAGGGGCGTCATGCCGTTCAGGTCCAGCCCCTTGAGCTCCTCGAGAAGCGGGTGGGGGCTGTCGGGGGTGAAGAGCCCGAGCTGGATGTCCTGCGCGGGCAGCTCGGCGCTGTCGCCGAAGGCGATGCGCTCGACTTGCTCGTCGCGCTTGGCTTCGAAGCTCACCAGCATGGCGCGCGCGCGCTCGATGACGGCGTCGGGGACGCCGGCGAGCTCGGCCACGTGGATCCCGTAGGAGCGATCGGTCGAGCCCTTCTGGATGCGGTGCAGGAAGACGATCGAGTCGCCCCACTCGCGCACGGCAACGTTCAGGTTGAAGACGGCGTCGAGCTCGTCGGAGAGCTGCGTCAGCTCGTGGTAGTGGGTGGCGAAGAGCGTGCGTGCGCCGACGACCTCGGAGAGGTACTCGCTCAGCGCCCAAGCGATGGCGATGCCGTCGTAGGTGCTCGTGCCGCGGCCGACCTCGTCGAGGACGACGAGGCTCCGGTCCGTCGCGTTGTTGAGGATGTAGGCGCTCTCGCTCATCTCGACCATGAAGGTCGACTGGCCGCCGGCCAGGTCGTCCTCGGCGCCGACGCGCGTGAAGAGGCGGTCGCAGATGCCGATGCGCGCGCGGTCGGCCGGTACGAACGAGCCCATCTGGGCCATGAGCACGATCAGAGCGTTCTGGCGGATGTACGTGCTCTTGCCGGCCATGTTGGGGCCGGTGATGAGACCGACGCGGTTGTCGGCGTCGAGCTCCGTGTCGTTGGGCACGAAGCGCTCGCCGCCGGGCATGTTCGCCTCGACCACCGGATGGCGGCCGTCGCGGATCTCGAGGGTGCGGTCCTCGAGCAGCTCGGGGCGGTGGTAGTCGTAGATCGACGCGACCTCGGCGAGGGTGCCGTACACATCGAGCTCGGCGAGCGCCGTGGCGACGGCCTGCAGCGACGCGATGCGCGTGGCGACCTCGCCGCGCAGTGCTTCGAAGAGCTCGCGCTCGAGGTCCTTCGCGCGCTCGTCGGCGGAGAGCACCTTGCGCTCGTACGCGTCGAGCTCGGGCGTGACGTAACGCTCCGCGTTCGTGAGCGTCTGCTTGCGCTTGTACTCCTCGGGCACCTTGTCCTTGTGGGCGTGGGTGATCTCGAGGTAGTAGCCGAAGACCTTGTTGAACCCGATCTTGAGCTTCGGGATGCCGGTGCGCTCGGCCTCCTTGGCCTGGTACTCGGCGATCCACTGCTTCGCGTTGCGGCTGAGGCTTCGCAGCTCGTCGAGCGCCTCGTTGTAGCCGGTCCGGAACAGGCCCCCGTCGGTGATCGTCGCGGGCAGCTCGTCCTCGAGGGCGCGGGCGAGGTGCGCCGCGAGGTCCTCGAAGCACTCGATGCGCTCTCGCAGCGCCGCCAGCGTCTCGCTGTAGACGGTGCCGAGCATCGCCTTGACGGCCGGTAGCGCTTCGAGGCTGCGCCCCAGCCCCTGCAGGTCGCGCGCGTTGGCGCGGTTGGTGGCGACCCGGGCCAGGATGCGCTCGACGTCGCGCACGATGCCCAGCGCCTCGCGCGCGTCGCGGCGCAGGAAGGTGTCCTTGACGAGCTCCTCGACACCGTCGAGGCGGTGCTCGATGGCCGCCTTGTTCGTCAGGGGGGCGAGGATCCACTCGCGCAGGAGCCGGCCGCCCATGGGCGTGCGCGTCTTGTCGAGTACCGACACGAGCGTGGCGTCGGTCGAGCCGTCGATGCGCTGCACGAGGTCGAGGCGCCGGCGGGTCGTGCGCTCGAGCAGCAGCACGCCGCCCGCATCGTGCTGCTCGATCTTCGTCACGTGCGCCAGCGAGGTGAGCTGCGTGCCCTTGAGGTACTCGAGCACGCCCCCCGCTGCGGCCAGCGCGGCGGGCATCTTGTCGAGGCCGAACCCGCGCAGGCTCTTCACCTCGAAGTGCTCCTTGAGCACGCGCTCGGCGTTGTCGCGGGCGATCGTCCACGGCGGCACGTGCGTGACGGCGAAGCCGCCGCGCTCATTCAACGTGTCGCCGAGCTCCTCGCCTTCCGGCGCCTCCGTCAAGAGGACCTCGGAGGGCGCGATGCGCGCGAGCTCGTCTTCGAGCGCCTCGGGCGCGGGCTCCGACACGAAGAAGCGGCCGGTACTGAGGTCGACCCACGCGAGGCCGAGTCGCTTCTTGCGCTCCTTGGCGCGCGGCAGCCGCACGCACAGGAGGTAGTTGCTCTGCCGCGGATCGAGCGCTTCGTCCTCGGTGATCGTGCCGGGCGTGAGCACGCGCACGACCTCGCGCTCGACGAGGCCCTTGGACTTCTTGGGATCGCTCGTCTGCTCGCATACGGCCACCTTGTGGCCTTGGGTGAGCAGCCGGCGCAGATAGCCGTCGGCGGCCTTCACGGGCACGCCCGCCATGGGGATCTTCCGCTCGCGATCGCGCGCGGTGAGCGTCAACCCGAGCGCCTCGGACGCGAGCTTCGCGTCGTCATAGAACATCTCGTAGAAGTCGCCCATGCGGAAGAAGAGCAGGGCATCCGGGTAGCGTTGCTTCGCCGCCCGGTACTGGGCCATGGCAGGGGTTTCCGAGACCACCGCGTTCACGTCTCCGGCTTGGGTTTCGAGCGCGGGAGGGTAGCACCGGGAGGGGACGCCGAGGCCGCTTGCCCGACGTCCGAAGTGCATGCGTGCGCTGGACTTGTGGAAACCTGGTGGAGCCGGTGTGGGCAACCGGCCGGGGCGGGATCAGCGGTGGAAGTGGACCACGCTGCCGCCCACCGGCACGCCCTCGAGCTTGTCCTGGTTCGCCTCGTCGTGGGAGGCGTTCGAGAAGGTCACGGGCACGGCTTCGAGGCGCCCGGTCGCGTCGAGCCGGAAGGCCTGGAAGTGCAGGTGCGGCTCGCTGCTCTTGCCGCTGTTGCCGACCTTGGCGATCACCTGGCCGGCCTTGACGCGCTTGCCGATCACGATCGGCTGCGGCGCGCTGCGCTGGCGGATGTGCATGTACGCCGTGTAAAGGCCGTCGTCGTGGCGCAGCACGACGCGGTTGTTGACGCAATCCGTGGTCGAGCCGCGGTAGCCGGGGTTGTCGGACTCGCGGTCGCAGACGTCGACGACGACACCGTCCGCGACGGCGCGGATCGAGCGCTCCCAGGCGAAGTAGCTCGCGTTCTTGTGCGGATCCCCGCGATGCGTGCGGCCGTCCTCGACCACGACCATGTCGTAGGCGAAGAGGTGATCCGGGCGCAGCGCGTGTGCGTGGGCGTTCGGCTGCCCGGGTCCGTTGGTGAGCTGCCACGCACCGAGCACGGGGCTCAGGAGGACGACGGGCTCGGCGCGCGTGACGGACCATGTCTTCGAGAAGGTGTGCTGCTTTTTGGTGGTCGCCTTCGCGTCGAGGCGCAGGAGGCCTTTCGTGAACTCCGAGATGACGTCGACGCGGCGCACGAAGGGCCACAGCGCGATGGCGTCGCCCTCGGCCTCGAGCCCTTCCCAGCGGACCGGGTCGGTGGCGCCTTGATCGGTGCTCACGAAGACGCTCGTCTCGACGTCCTCGGGGTCGGGGCCGTCGAGCACCTGGTGCTGGCCGACGAGCACGATCGAGGTGCGCCCGTCGGAGAAAGGCACGGCCTTGAGCGGCCCGATCACGCCGACGGCGAAGGGCGGGGCCGGCGTGTAGGCGGCAGGCGCCTCCTTCTCCTCGAAGGTGATCGGCACGACGAGATTGGCGCCGCCGTCCGCAACGCGAACGCTCAGGAGGCAGTGCATCGCGGGCGTCGGCACGCGGTGGATCCAGCTGCCGACCTCGTGGCGCTCCTTCCCCGAGGGCGGGACGGCCCACGTGCCGCGGAAGAAGCTGCCGTCCATCGGGTCCGGGTCGAGCGGCGTGAGCCAGCCGCCGCGATGCACGCAGAGCAGGTTCGCTGCCTCGATCGTGATCTTGGCGTCGGTCGGGTTGCCGACCTCCAGCCAGAAGCGGAAGTCCTGCTCGCCCAGCGACCGCACGCGCTCGATCTCCGCGCGGCCCACGAAGACGAGCTTCGTCGCCGCCTGGGCGTCCGTCTCGTCGGCCTGGGCCGCGAAGGGGGCCAGCAGCAGGAGCAGGACACCGAGGACGCGCAAGATCGAGGGGGCCATGGGCCTAGCGTCGCTCAGAGGGGGGTCATCCCCGGACGGCCGCAGGCGGCCCGCGGAGGCCCCTTCGAGGCCGCGGCGGTAGACTTCGGCGCGCATGAGCGAATCCACCGAGCTGCCCCCGCTCCCCAAGCCCGTCCCGCCCGAGGGCGCCGGCGATGTGCCGACCCTCTTGCGCTCCTTGCCCCCCGTGAACGAGGTGGTCCAGGACCTCTCCGAGGCCGACCTGGCCGCCGCGTCCCGCGACGAGTGGGTCGAGGAGGTGCGCCAGGCGCTCAGCGAGCTGCGCGCCAAGATCCTGGGCGGCCAGATCGGGCCGATCGTCGTCGAGAAGAGCGCCCAGCCCGACGCGCTCAAGAAGACCGCCCTCAAGCGCATCCAGCGCCGGCGCGATCCCGGCTGCGTGCGGATCGTGAACGGCACGGGCGTCGTGCTGCACACGAACCTCGGCCGCGCGGCGATGCCGCAGGCGGCCGTGGACGCGCTCACCGACCACGGCCGCGGCTACGCGCTGCTTGCGGCCGACCGCACGACGGGCGAGCGCGCACCGCGCGAACGCCACGTCGAGCGGCTGCTGCAGCGCCTGACGGGCGCCGAGGCCGCGACGGTCGTGAACAACAACGCCGCCGCGACGATGGTCGCGCTCGGGGCGCTGGCGACCGGTCGTGAGGTGATCGTGGCGCGCGGGCAGCTCGTCGAGATCGGCGGCGCCTACCGCATCCCCGAGGTGATGACCCAGTCGGGCGCCACGCTGCGCGAGGTGGGCACCACGAACCGCGTGCACCTGCGCGACTACGAGAACGCGATCAACGAGAACACCGCATGCATCATGCGCGTGCACACGTCGAACTACCGCGTCGAGGGGTTCTCGGGCGAGGTCTCGCTTGACGACATGGTCGCGCTCGCGCGCGCCTACAAGATCCCGGTCGTGGACGACCTGGGCAGCGGCGCCGTGGTCTCGCTCTCCGCGCACGGCGTGCCCGGCGACGAGCCGCTCATCTCCTCGAGCATCGAGAGCGGCGCCGACCTGATCACCGCCTCGGGCGACAAGCTCATCGGCGGCCCGCAGATGGGCATCCTGGTGGGCACGCGCGAGTGCGTCGCGCGCGTCCGCGCGCATCCGCTCTACCGCGCCATCCGCTGCGACAAGCTCACGCTGATCGCCATGGAGGCGACGCTGCGCCTCTTGCTGCATCCCGAGACGCTCGGCGAGACCCATCCGACGTTCGCGATGCTGACGGCCACACGCGAGCACGTGCTGGCGAAGGCGGCCGAGACCGCCGCGCGCCTCAAGGACACGAAGGCCGCCCACGGCGGCCACGTGACGATCTCCGTGGAGGAGGTCGGCGACGCGGTGGGGGCGGGATCGCTGCCCACCGTCGAGCTGCCCGGCGCTGCCGTGGTGGTCACCTCCCACGAGATCGAGGGCGGCGAGCTGGCGCGCCGGCTGCGCGCCGGAAACCCGCCGGTGTTCACCACCGTCAAGGACGGGCGGGTCGAGATCCACTCCCGCACCCTGCGTCCGGGCGACAACGAGGACGTGGCCCGTGCCCTGGACGACGCGTTCGAGCAGAACGCGTCCTGAGGACGAACCGAGAGAACCGATGACGAGCGAAACGCAAGAGACCGTCCGCCTGACGAACTACGCCGCCGCGGGTGGGTGAGCGGCCAAGGTCGACAAGGCCACCCTCGAGGCCTTGCTGGCTCCGGTCCGGATGCCTGAGAACCCCGCAGTACTCGTCGGCTCGTCCACCGCGGACGACGCCGGCGTCGTCCGCCTCAGCGACGACCTCGCGATCGTCCAGACGATCGACTTCTTCCCGCCCATGGTCGACGACCCGACCTGGTTCGGCCGCGTGGGCGCGGCGAACGCGATCTCGGACGTCTACGCGATGGGCGGCGTGCCCGTCTCGGCCGTGGCGGTCTACGGCCTCCCGGCCGACCTGCCGACGTGGGTTCCGCCGGCGATCCTCAACGGTGCGATCGACGTGCTCAACGAGTGCGAGACGCCGCTCGTCGGCGGGCACACGGTGAAGGACAAGGAGATCAAGTTCGGGCTCTGCGTCACGGGCACCGTGCATCCGGACCGGATCGTCACGAACTCGGATGCGAAGGCGGGCGACAAGCTCGTGCTCACGAAGCCGCTGGGCAGCGGCTACCTCTGCACCGCGATCAAGAACGAGTCGATCGCGCCCGAGCACGCCGAGCAGGTCATGCGCATCATGGCCACCGTGAACGCCGCCGGCGCCAAGGCGATGGTGGAGGTGGGGGTGAACGCCGCCACGGACATCACCGGCTTCGGCGTGCTGGGCCACGCCATCTCCATGGCCGACGCATCCGGCGTGACCATCCGGCTCGATGCCGCCGCCGCGCCGTGGATCGACGGGCTCGCGGGCTACATCGCACCGAAGAACACGTGCGGGGGCCTCAACCGCAACCTCGCGTACGCGAATGACCACGCGACGTTCGAGGGCGGCACCGACGAGCAGGTCGGCGTCCTCGCCGATCCCCAGACGAGCGGTGGGCTGATGATCAGCGTCGCCGGCGAGAAGCTGGATGCGCTGCTGAGCGCGCTCGAGGCCCACGGCGTCGAGACGCGCGCCGTGATCGGCGACGTCGTCGAGAAGGGCGAGACGCCCGTCACGGTCGTGTGAAAACCACGATCAAGAGCGCGAGCACACCGACGAAGATCAGCAGATAGAGCCAACGCGGCGCTCCGGTGGATTCCGGCTCCGGTTCCGGCGGGACGACCGGCACCAGGTCGTCGGCTTCCACCTCGAGCGTGGCGTCCGCATCCGTGCGCGGCGTCTCGGGTGTGCGCTCGGCCTCGCGGCGGCGCTGGGCCTCCTCCGCGATGCGCCGCTCGAAGGCCTCGACCTCGGCGGCGTCGGCGCGTCGCTTCTTGAGCCACACCAACAAGCGTTCGAAGCGCTCGGCCGGGATCGAGCCGATGCGGGCCACCGTCTCGAGGATGCGCTCGGCATCCTCGAAGCGCTTCAGCTTGATGGCTGCCGGGAACGCCACGAGCAGGCCTTCCCAGATCGCGGACTGCCCGTGCGCCTCCTGTACGACGTACGGGTTGTCCATCGCAGCGAGGTAGATCTCGAGCGCGGTGGCGTCGTCGTTCGCCAGGTGCGCCCGCGAGCCGAGCTCCAGGTAGAGCGTGGCGGTGCCCTCGAGGTTCGACAGCGCGCTCAGGAGCACGGCGAGGTCGAGCGCGAGCGCCTTGGTCTTGGGCCACGGTCCCTGGTTCACGAGCTCGCGCGGCCGGCCGCGCGCGTCGAGCAAGCCGTGCTTTGCGTAGAAGCGCCACACGTGGTGTTCCCCGCGCACGCCGTCGCTCGGCGCGGCCTCGATGGCGCGCTCGATCGCGCGCCCCGCGTCGTCCATCTGCTTCGCGCGCACGTGTGCCTCGGCGGCGCGGCGCCAGTGGCGTGCCTGGCCGCGTGGGCTGCGCTCGGCGAGCGTGGACCACGTCGCCGCCGCGTCCGCGTCTCGGCCTTCGGCTTCGAGCCAGCGCGCCCGCGTCGGCAGGTAGGTCTCGGTCCACGTCTTCGAGAGCGCCGCGATGCGTGCCGGCACGTCGACGGTACCGTCGTACGACGCCACGACCGCGGCCCAGGAGCTGGCGGCGCGCTCGAGCCAGCGGCCCGCGACGGGGACGTTGCCGGCGGCGAGCTCTTCGCGGGCGAGACCCACGAGCGCCGCGCCCTCCACGGGATCGTCCGGCTGACAGGCGTCGACGGCCGTCTGGGCGAGCCGGCGATAAGCCTCGATGTCCGCCGCCGGAGCGCCGCGTCGATGGACCGCGGCGGCGCCGAAGAGCAGGTCCACGGCGAGCTGGGTGCCGGGACGCTCGAGCGCCACGGCTTCGGCAGCGGCCGCCCAGGTGCGCGCGAGCTCGCGCGCCGTCTCCCGATCAGGCGCCGCGTTCACGCCCGTCGGGACATAGCGCGGGAAGGCGTTGGCACGGGTCGACGTGCCCTCGGGCACGACCTCAGACGCCGGCGCGCCGAGCGCGACGTACTCGTCGGCGTAGAGCGGCGCTCCCGTAAGGAGGAGCGCCGCCATGAGCGTCAGGGTCAGGCATGTCGCGGCGGCGTTCGGCACGACGGGGTCCCCTTTCGACACCGATCAGCCTACCGGGGGGAAGAACCACGGTTCGGCCTCGGGGGGCAAACCGTTCGGCTCGACGATGCCGTCCGCCGGCGCGTCGCCGTCCTCGTCGGGGGCCTCGCCGCCCTCGTGCGGCTCGCGCGGGGCCTCCGGCTCGGGCTCCGGCCAGGCCGGGACGTCGTCGGGCACGGGCGGCGGGGTCACGCCGGGCGGCAGCTTGGGGAACCAGCCTTCGTCCTTCGGCGGTTCGCTGCTGCATCCCTCGCAGGGATACGACGCGAGGTGCAGGTGCCACGCCAGCGGCGCCTTGCGCTGGAACGGGATGTCGACGGAGAGGCACTCCACCTCGTACGTGCCCTTCTGGTGCACCTTCGCGCCGGTGTTGTCGTTCTTCGTCCACCACGCGTAGGGCTGCACCATCGTGACGGTCATCTCGATGCGATAGCGCGCGACGCGCAGGTACGCGAGCCACGGGATGCGCCGGCAGGCCTGCGCGGTGAGCGTGGTCGACAGGTCGCTCGTCTCCTTGATGCCGCGCGAGCCGCCGTTCGTCTCCGTCAGCTCGGCGCCGGCCTTGAGCACGCCCAGTTCGAGCCCGGCGCTCACGGTGGCCGCGAGCGACCAGTCGGACCGGTCTTCGTGCGTCACGCTGGCCGAGATCGTCGAGCTGCTCTTGCTGTGGGGGCAGTTCCAGACCTCGCCGTACGCGCGCAGCACCAACCACGTCGCGACGCGGTCGGCCTCCTCCGGGCCGGTCACGTTGAACTCGCAGTCGCCGGCGTCCATCTCCATGTAGTCGCGCGACGCGCCGCCCCACAGATCGAAGGGGGGCTCGGGCGACCGGGACGCGAGGGTCACGTTCTCCGCCGCGACGATCTCGCTCACGCTCGGCTCAGGGCAACCGATGCACTCGCCGGCCAGGGCCGGCGGCGCCGCGGGCCCGAGACAGAGGACGACGAAGGCCATCGCGGCCAGCCAGCCGGGGTACGGAAACGGGGCTCCCAGGGTTCTCATCACGTTGCATCACCTCCCGAGTGAAACGGTCGTGCGGTCTGCGGCACGTGCCGCCCACCTACCTCGGGCGGGCCGGCCCCGCGGTCACGGCCTTCTTCGCGCGCCCGCCCCTCGCCGTCGGGGTTGGGCTCGCGACGCCCCGGCTCCGCGGCGAGAATGGGGGCGATGCGGGACGACACGGGACAGGAGCCGGACGACGTGAGCGGCCCGGCCGGCGTGCCCGCGGGCGGCGCCGTCAGCCTCGATGACCTGCTCGACCGCCTCCTCGCCGCGACCGGCGACAGCGAGCGCTCCGCACCCGAGCGCGCCACGCGCCTGGCGGGCATCGAAGGCGACCTCCTGGCGACGCTGCCCGTGCTGGCGAAGACCGAGCCCGGCTTCGACGGCCTGAAAGGCCACCCGACCCTCGCCGACATGGGCACCTGGCGCGAGGAGCTCGACATCTACGAGGTCGACGGCGACGTCCGCACCGACGTGCAGGCGCTCGTGGACGACCTCATGAACGACGAGGTCGGACGCTGGCGCGAGCGCGCGGCCGACGTCATCGACGCCGACGACTGCTACGAGATGCTCGCCGAGCTCACCCTGCTCGAACGCGAGGGCCTCTCCCGCGGATGCGCGCTCGAGCCGCTCGAGGCCATCCGGGCACCCGTACGCGATGCCATGGTGCGCGCCGTCGCCGCGACGCCGCCCACGGAGAAGCAGCGCAAGCAGTGGGCGACCCACCTCCTCGACCGCGCCGACGTCGTGCTCACGGGCATCGACGACATCGCCCCCGATCGCGCCGCGCGCCACCTGGCGCTCGTCGCGGACGACATCCTCTGGCACGTGAAGCACATCGAGACGCGGCGGGGCCGCGCGCGCAAGCGGCTCCTGCGCAAGCGGGCGCGGCTGCTCAACGAGCAGCAGGAGCGCCGGCTCCAGTCGAAGCTCGAGGCCCGCTTCGGGACGCGCGGCGTGGCGCGCTTCGAGCGCTGGATCGTCTTCTTGATCTTCTTCGTGCTCGGCTCGCTCGTCGTCGAGTGGGTGGTCGAGCTCTCGGACGAAGTGCGCATCGGTTTGGCCCTCGCGGACACGTTCGCGTGCTGCTTCTTCCTGCTCGAGTTCTTCGTGAAGCTCGGCATGGTCGACGGCAAGTGGCGCTGGTTCCGGCGCCACTTCGTGATCGACTTCCTGCCGTCGTTGCCCTTCGGTCTGCTCGTGCTGGGGGAGATGGCCGAGGCGTCGGCAAACGCGGGTCGAGGCAGTCGCGCGATCCGCCTGTTCCGGCTCTTCCGGCTCGCGCGCTATCTGCGCTGGCTCCTGCCGATCCTGCGCCTCTTGCGCGCGTTCGGCTTCCTCGCGCGCGGTCTCGACCGGCTGGTGCGTCGCTACGGCCACCTGCTCAACCGCAACATCATCCTCTACCCGAACCGCCGCGAGCGCGCCGCCGCCGCACGCGAGACGGACCGCGTGATGGTGCGCGCCCGCCGCCTGCGGGCCGCGATCAACCGCCAGTGGCGCGAGCTGCTCGCCGCCTCGCCCGACGACGAACGCGCGGAGGTCGCGGCCATCCGCATCCGCACCGTGGCCGAGGCGCGCGCCCAGGGCCACACGCGCCGGCGCCGCGAGACCCAGCCCGCCACGGGCACCGTGCGTGACATCCCGGCCGAGGCGTGCATCGACGTCCTGGCCCGCATGAACCCGCAAGAGCTGCAGGCCGAGATGGGAGACGACTTCGTCGAGCGCACGTCGCGCGTCGTGCGGCTCTTCTCGCGCTGGCCGCTGCGCTGGATCCCCGTCCTGCGCAAGTACGTGCCGCGGCTCGTGCCGAGCATGACCGAGGCCGAGGTCGTGGCCGCCGCATGCCACTCCGCCGCGAAGGAGATGAAACGCCACCACGACCGCTGGTTCTGGTTCGCGGACCTCTACGGCACCGTGACGCCGTCGGAGTTCGTGGACCGGGTCGGCACCGCGATGGTGAAGGGCGCCATGCGCCCCGCATATCGGCTCGTGATCTTCGGCGGCTTCTACGCGCTCGTTCAAGGACTCCTGAGCTTCGCCACGGGCGACTTCCTCACCTGGCTCAGCGACGGGCTCAAGACGTTCGTGGGCGTGCCCATCTACGTGCTCGGCGGTATCTGTCTCGTGGTGCTCGGCCTGGGCTGGTGGATGCGGCGCATCGCGGGCGAAGCGACCTTCTTCTTCGAGCAGACGGCGAAGGCGCAGTTCCTCGGCCTGACCGAGACGTTCAAGGGCCGCCACATGGAGCGCGATACCCGCGTGCTCGACCGGCGCGTGCTCGCGCCGGAGGAACGCGTGCACGGCGAGGGGTATCCCGGCGGCGGCGAGGCGCGCCGGCGGTGCTTCATCGATGCCGTGCGCTCGTGGATGGTCGAGGCCCAGTCGGGTGCACGCGCGGGCGGCCTGACCGAGGCGATGGAGCGCGTCGTGCTGCTCTACCGCGACAACCTCGACGGCGCGCTCTTCGGCGAGTCCGACACGCGCACGACGAACCAGCTGCTCGGCAATCCCGCGATCCGCCAGCTGCGCCGGCTCTCGGACCGCATCGACAAGAAGGAGCGCAAGGCCCTTCGCATCCTTGACCTCGATCGCACGCGGCCGACCTTCCGCGGCCCGTACATCTGGTTCAGCTACATCTCCAAGGCCGTCGCGCAGTCCGCCGCCCGGTTGATCGTCGAGTACAACCGCTACGCGATCCCGCTCGACGAGCTGCCCTACGTCACGGACGCGGAGCGGGCGCGCTACGATCGCTGGATCGCCTCCGGCAGCATCCTGCCGGGGGACGTCGAAACGAAGGACCTGCCCGCGCGCAACCTCGAGTACGTGACGACGGCGTTTACGGCGCTGCACTTCCTCGACGACGATCCCCAGCGCGACCGCGAGATCGCCGAGCGCTTCGGCATGCCCGTCCTGACCAACCTGCGCTCCGACCGCCGCCTCCTCTTCCGGCGTGTGTTCGGGACGTATCCGCTGCACACGCGGCCGAAGGACCAGCGCGTGCTCAACCTCTACCGCGTATACGAGTCGTGGCTCGCGGGCGGACGTGCGTTCCTCGTGCCCTTCCGCATGATCGGCCGCACGGTGCGCTACATCGGCAGCGTCGTGCGTTGGCTGATCCAGTCGATCAAGGAGATCCGCCGGCCCAAGGCGCGGCACGACGTCGACCTCGCGGCCCAGGCGGACTTCGCCACGGCCGTGCGCAAGATCAGCCGCATGCGCGGACCGCTCGTCTGGGCGTGCCTGTGGCTGCGCGCGCGCTTCGACTCGGAGTACCTCGGTGTGCGCATCCCCGGTGGCGCCACCTGGGATGGCGACGACCTCGGTGTCTGGAACGACCTGCGCTTCCTGGGCGCAGGGCCGACACTCGTGCGTCAAATCGCCGACGAGCGCGAGCGCGCCGAGTGGGACGTGCGGCGTGTCGCCGGCCTGCTCAAGGAAGGGCTCCTGGACGACGTCGCCAAGCACATCGGCGTGGACGCATCGCGCTTCGGCCACGAGCACGTGCGTGCCGCCGTCGCGGTCTATCGCGCGGACATGAACGGCGTGCGTCAGCTGCTCTCGTGCGAGGACATCCTGCGCGAGACGCGCATCGAGGCACAGCAGCGGCCCATGCACCCGCTGTCGTTGCTGCCGCGTCCGTTCCTGTGGCTGCGCTTCTACCGCTGGTGGCGCCAGCACGGCAAGGGCGGCAAGCGGGAGCGGCGCGCGACGTGGCGCGCGATCCGCCGCGACCAGAACGAGTCGCGCCAGGCGCTCGACCTCTGGGCCAAGGTCGGGCCCGAGGCAGCGCGCGCCGAGGGCACCCGCGTGCTCGCCGACCTGCTCCGGCACGCCGGCCGCCTCACCGAACAGCTCGTCACCCTGCGCGCCGTCCAGACGATGTCGTTGATCGACCTGCTCAACTACCGCGAGCACGTCTACCGACTGGGCAACTACGAGGCCAGCGGCGACGAGCCGGGCGAGTGGCTCACGTTCGAGGGCGACGAGACCGTCGCCGCCGACACGCTCTCGGCTTGACGCCGCGGCCCGTCAGACCAGTGAACGGCCGCCGTCCACGAAGAGGTCCACGCCCGTGACGTAGTCCGCGGTGAGCATCAGCTCGACGGCGGCGGCGATGGCCTCGGCCCCCGAGTGGCCCGCGATCGGCGCGCCCGTCTCGCCGCTGCCCTGGGCCGCATCCTCGGGTGGGAGCGCCGAGCCCGGCGAGACCGCGTTGACGCGCACCTCGGGGGCGAGCGCCTGCGCGAATCCCCGCGTCATGTTCGCGACGGCAGCCTTGCTCGCGCAGTAGGGCACGTGCGTGCCCCAGGGGCGCGTTGCGGAGATGTCCACGATGTTGACGATCGCCCCGTGACCTTCGGCCTTCATGTGCCGACCGGCGTGCATCGAGAGCGCGTAGACGGACCGCGCATTGATCCGCATCTGCTGGTCGAAGTCCTCGACCGTCATGCTCTCGAGCGGGGTGCGCTTGAACGTCGCGGCGTTGTTCACGAGGTAGTCGACGCCGCCCAGCTCCGAGATCGCGGCGTCGACGACGTCTTTACACGCGTCCGCGTCGCCGAGATCGGCGCGATGCCAGACGTACGTCCCGCCCAGCGCATCGAGCGCTTCGGACGTCTTCTGACGTCCCTCCTCGTCGCTACGGTAGTGCAGGTAGAGCGAAACGCCCTTAGCAGCCAAGCGCTGTGCGATGGCACTGCCGAGGCGCCGCGTCGCTCCAGTCACAATCGCACGCCGACCGGTCAGCACTTTGGGAACATCGTTGCTCATGGTGCTGTGCGCATACCAGCCACCGATCAAGGTGGCAAGTGCTGACCTTTGTGCAGTGCGGTCGCAACGACCAGGTTTGACGCATTGAATCTGTTGCAGAACGTCCCTGCCTAGCGGTAGAACCGCGCCCCATGAGCCGTTGATCGGTGGGAGCGCGAACGCTTGGCAGGGCGGTCGCGACGAACAGTTGGAGGGCCTCGATGCAGGAGCCCGTTGCGCATATTGCGCTGCTCGTGGATTTCGCGAATCTTCGTCTTGGCATGTCGCAGGTCGGTGCGGCAAGCGTCGAGCACGAAACCAATGGCGATCCGCGTGGCTCTCATCCGCCCTCGACGCGCGAGGTTGCGCAGTCGCTCATGGCGTACGCCGGCAGCCTCGGTCGTGTCGGTGTGTCGCGTGCGTACGCCGACTGGTCGCGCATGCCCGCGCTCGCGCGGCAGCTCACCGGTACGCGCCTGTCGCCCGTGCTCGTCCCCGCGACGGAGGACGGCGAGGACCGCAGCCACATCCGCCTGACGGTCGACGCCGTGGAGTCGCTCTTCAACGGCGACGAGCCCGATGCCTTCGTGCTCGTGTCGGGCGACCCCACCCTGCTGCCCTTGGTGCAGGCCATCCGCGCCGACGGGAGCGAGGTCTACATCGTGGCGGGGGAGGAGACGATCGCCGACGAGCTCAAGCTCGAGTGCGACCACTTCATCAGCATCGACGACGTGCTGGACGGTCGACGCGGCGAACGCGTCACGCCCCGCGCGTGGCGCACGGAGCGCCCGGCGGCCGCGCGCAACGGTGCGCCCGCGGCGTCGAACGGCACGCCCGAGCGCAGCAACGCCCGGCGCAACCAGAGCTACCAGGGGCCGGCCATCCGCGACTCCGGCTTCGAGGACTACGACTGGTCCGCGTTCGTCACGCTCATCGACGAGCTCGAGCAGCGCCTGCCGTTCGTCGGCGTGCGCTACCTCGTGAACAAGGTGCTCGCGCCGCACAACTGCGGCATCAGCGACCCGCGCATCAAGCGCGACCTGATCAACCGCGCGGTCGACGACGGCCTCATCGAGATGTACCAGGTCGGCAACGTCGACAACCGCACGGATCCCGTGACCGCCTGCCGCCTCGACCGCGAGTCCGACCTCGTGGTCGACATCCTCGGCGACCGCATCGAGGACGAAGAGGTCGAGGAGCTGGCCGATGCCGACGCCGAGCCCATCGAGGCCTAGTAGCGGCGCATACGCCTCTGCCTGACAGGGTCCTGCTCGCTGGATGCTCGGCAGCGCTTCGCCATCCGCTCGTCGAGTGGCAGACCACGAGTCCTCGCGGATGGCTTCGCGGTGCCATCGCCCCACCGAGCCGATCGCCCGGCCGCGCAGTCGACCCTGCTGCCGCCACCCCGGAGAATCCGCCGGATGGCGGTGTCATGTCCGACGCAGGTCACGAACCCGGGCCCTCGGTACGTTCGGGACTTGACCGACCCTCCCGGGACGGCATCAAGGTAGGGATTCGGAGCCCGTTTCGGGCCCGAGCCCCGCTGGCGTGACTCACGGGAGGCGGCTCCATGATCGAGGTCCAGGACCTCACCAAGAACTTCGGCCCGGTGCAGGCGCTTCGCGGCGTCAGCTTCGAGGTCGAGCGCGGACAGGTCGTCGGCCTGCTGGGGCCCAACGGCGCCGGCAAGTCCACGGCCATGCGCATCCTCACGGGCTTCATCGGCCCCACCTCCGGCACGGCCAAGATCGATGGCATCGAGGTCTTCGACGATCCCGTCGCGTGCCAGCGCAAGATCGGCTACCTGCCCGAGGGCAATCCGCTCTACCTCGACCTGCGGCTCATCGAGTCGCTGCGCTTCGCGGCCGAGATGCACGGCCTGCGCGGCGCCGAGCGCGACAAGGCGATCCTCGAGTCGGTCCAGATGGCCGGTCTCGAAGGCATGGAGCGCCGCACGATCGGGACGTTCTCCAAGGGCTTCCGCCAGCGCGTCGGCCTCGCCCAGGCGCTCTTGCACAAGCCGCAGATCCTGATCCTCGACGAGCCCACCTCGGGCCTCGATCCGAACCAGCAGGAGGACATGCGCCGCCTGATCCGACGGCTCGGCGAGGACCGCACCATCATCCTCTCCACGCACATCCTGCCGGAAGTCGAGGCGAGCTGCAGCCGCGCGATGATCATCAACGCCGGTGAGCTCGTCGCCGAGGGCACCGTCGAGGAGATCCGCGCGCACGCCAGCGGGGGTGCGAAGGTCAACGCGATCCTGCGCGGCACGCCCGACGCGGTCACGTCCGCGTTCCAGCCGCTGCCGTATGTCGATCACGTGGACGCCTTGCCGACGCGGGACGACGCCGAGCGCCTGCAGGTCGTGCTCACGCTGTCGGAGGAGCCCGCGCCGGCGCTGCTCGAGCAGATCGCGACGACCGCGTTCGAGAACGGTCTGCCGCTCTCGAGCCTGGGCGCCGAGCGCGCGAGCCTCGAGCAGATCTTCGCGCAGCTGACCTTGGCCGGCAGCAGTCAGGCGAGCGGCGACGATGCCGGTGTCGACTTCGAGCCCGCGCCCGTCGAGACGACGGAGGAAGGGGGCACCGATGCGTGATGCGCTGACCATCTACCGGAAAGAGCTGAAGGCGTATCTCGTCAGCCCGATCCCCTACGTGTTCCTGATCATCTTCACGGTCTTCATGTCGTACATGTTCTTCTGGTACGGCGATGGCCAGTTCTTCGTGCGCGGCAAGGCGACGCTCGAGATGGGCTTCTTCGATCTCATCCCGTGGGTGCTCGTCTTCCTGGTGCCCGCGATCAGCATGCGCCTCTGGAGCGAGGAGACGCGTACCGGCACGCTCGAGCAGCTCATGACGCTGCCCGTGCGCACCTACTCGCTCGTGCTCGGCAAGTTCCTCGCGGCGTGGACGCTGCTGCTCGCGGCGCTCGTCCTCACGCTGCCGATCGCCATCACCGTCTCGTCGCTCGGCGACCTCGACTGGGGTCCCGTCTGGGGCGGGTACCTCGGCGCCCTGCTCTACGGCGGTGCGCTGCTGGCTCTGGGCGTGTGGATCTCCGCGCTCACCGGGCACCAGATCGTGGCCTTCCTGATCACGCTCGTGGTCGGGGTGGCGTTGATCATGATCCAGTTCGTGGGCGGTACGTCGAAGAGCGGGCTTGGCGCGTTCTTGGACCAGCTGTCGCTGGCCACGCACTACGACTCGATGGGGCGCGGGGTGATCGACCTGCGCGACCTCGTCTACTTCGTCAGCGTGACGGGGCTGTTCCTGTACCTGAACGTGCAGACCGTCGAGAACCGGAGGGTGCGCTGATGGCCAACAAGAACTACCTCACCTGGTCGCACTCGATCCTCTCGTGCGTCCTGCTGTTCCTCGTGGTCCTGCTGCTCAACGTCGTCGTGGCGGGGGCCGGCGTCCGCGTCGATCTCACGCAGGAAGGTCTCTACACGCTCGACAAGGGCTCCCGCAACATCCTCGAGCGCCTGCGCGATCCCGTCGCGATCACCGTCTACTGGGGCAACGTGCCGGCCCAGGCAGCCGTGGCAGAGCGGTTCATCGAGGGCCTGCTCGAGGAGATGCAGGAGGTGGCGGGCGACAAGCTGTCCGTTACCTGGATCGACACCGACGAGGAGGAGGGGCAACAGGAGGCCGAGAAGAACAACATCCAGCTGTACAGCTTCCGCCGGACCGAGGGCAACAAGCGCGTCGAGACCACCGGCTACATGACGATGGTCATCGAGTCCGGTGCCGACGGACCCACCACCATCGACCAGCTGGCTCGCTTCTACACCCAGCTCGAGGCCATCCTCGTGGCCGACATCGACAAGCGATCGCGCCTCTCGCCGCGGACCATCGGCTACATCAACCCCGACTCGCCGCTGTTCCTCAGCAGCGACGTGACGGGCCGCGGCCGCCGCCCCGGCCGCTTCAACTACCTCAAGGACGAGTGGCTGCGGAGACGCGCCTTCGGCAAGGAGCTGCAGGACGTGCAGTCGCTCGAAGAGCCCGTGCCGGCCGACATCGACGTGCTGTTGGTCGTCGCGCCCTGGCAGCTGCCCGAGGTCGCCGCGTTCCACCTCGAGCAGTTCGCGCTGCGGGGAGGGCGCATCTTCCTGCTGCTCGACTCGGTCAACGTGGAGAACGCCTACCTGCCGAACCAGGAACGCGAGCCGCGCTCCAGCGGTCTCGAGGAGTGGCTGGCCCATGTCGGCGTGACGGTCGAGTACGGCCTCGTCGGCGACTTCAACCGCGCGAACCAGTCGTTCTACGGCTTCAACCGGGAGGAGCAGGGCCGTTACCCCTACTGGCCGCAGCTCACCCAGGAGTACATGGACACGACGAACGTCGTCATGAACTCCATCCCCGCCATGATCACGGCCTGGCCCGCCGCGATCACCATCGACGACACGCGCATGGAAGAGGGCGAGCGCACCGTGAAGGTGCTGGCCCAGACGAGCCCCTTGGGGCATCGCCGCGCCGAGATCGGCGCCGTCGGTGAGAAGCTGTCGCATCCGCTGCCCAGCACGAAGGAGTTCGAGCAGATCCCGCTGATCGTGATGATCGACGGGCCGCTCGAGTCCATGTGGAAGGGCAAGGACAAGCCCCTGACGCCCGCCCAGCTCGCCGAGGCGGCTGCGAAGAAGGCCGCCGAGGCCAACGCGGAGCCCCTGAAGGACGAGGCGATCGAGGACGACGCGCCCCTGAAGGACGACGAGGTCGTCGACGACAAACCCCTCGAGGACGACGAGGTCGTAGATGAGCCGCCCCTCGAGGACACCCCGGAGAAGGACAAGGAGCTCGAAGAGCCCGCGCCGCCCAAGGAGGACGAGAAACCCGCCGGTGGTGACGGGGGCGAGGGCGACGACGGCGAAGAGCCGCCCGCGGGGGACGACGAGGACGGTGCGTCCGAGGACGAGAAGAAGGAAGAGGGGCCGCCGCGCCTCGACACGGGCAAGGTCAAGATCCTCATTGCGAGCGACGCCGAGTACTGCGCCGACTACTTCCAGGGCCAAGACGCCGGCTTCGCCTTCGTGGTCGGCATGGCCGACTGGTTGTCCGGCGGCGAGGACCTGATCAACCTGCGCGCGCGCAACACGAACCCCCGCCAGATCGAGGCCGTGGAGGCTTCGACGCAGAAGACGATCCAGGTCGTGAACCTGGGCGCCATTCCCTTCCTGCTGCTGTGCGTCGGCATCGTGGTGTTCGCCGTGCGAAGGAGCCAGCGGTCATGAGCAGTCGCCTCAAGTCGCTCGAGCGGCGCAACGTCGCGTTCGCCGTCCTTTCCGTCGCCTTGCTGCTGGTGCTCGTGCTGAGCCCGGCGCGCACGTCCGGTGTGAACGAGGAGAGCCTCGAGAAGGTCTTCCCCGGCTTCAAGGCCGACCAGGCACGCGTGATCAAGCTCTACCAGGCGGGCCCGAGTGACAACGAGCCCGCGAGCGAGCTCGTGCTCACGATGAAGCCGAACGGCCAGTGGGTCGTCAGCACCCAGTCCGGCTATCCGATCGTGACGGGGCGCGAGGAGCGCCTCCTCAGCGGTCTCGAGACGATGCGGATCCGCAAGCTCATCACGACCCGCCAGGAGACCTTCGAGGAGTATGCCGGCCCGTCCGGCTGGCTCGACATCGAGGTGCTCGCGGCCGGCGGGAAGGAACTCGCCAAGCTCTCCCTCGGCAACACGGCGCGGTACCCGGACCTCTTCACCCGCGTCGGCGAAGGCGAGGACGCGCGCATCCTCCAGACGATCAACATCACGCGCGACATGGCCGCCGTGCAAGTGGACCGCTGGGTCGAGCCGCGGCTGTTCAAGACGGTCCTGGGCGAGGACGTGATCCGCGTCGAGATCGAGCAGCCCGCCTTCTCGCGCAAGGCCGTGCTGGCCCGCAAGGGCGAGTCCAAGAAGCACGTGGGCGCCACGGTCCCGGCCAAGGACGAGGGCGACGACGCGGAAACCTGGGTCCTGCTCGAGCCGAAGATCACCGACGCGCACAGCGACAAGGTCCAGGACCTCGTACGCTCGTTCTCGGGCCTGCGCTTCGCCCGCATCGCCGCGGCGAACGTGACGCAGGCCACGGAGGCGACCTTCGGCTTCGACGAGCCGGACGCCATCGTGCGCGTCCGACAGCGCAACGTGAGAGACGAGGTCACGAACTTCCGGCTGGTCGTGGGGGCCAAGACCGAGGACGGCAAGATGCAGTACGTCCAGGTGGACGGCCTGCCCTGGGTCTACGAGGTCGCGCCCTACCAGCTGGCCGACTTCCGGCGCGATACCGAGGCCTACGAGGTCAAGCCGCCGGAGGCACCCGCCCCGGACGACGGCGACGGTGACAAGGAAGCCGCGGGTTCGCCGGACGGCATGGCCGCCGGCTCGCCCGACGGCGATGTCGGGCCGGGGCCCATCGAGCCGCCCGCGATCGAGACGTTCCAGGTCGTCCTGAAGGCGACTGGCGAGAACGAGGTCGAGCTGCTCAAGGCGCTGCGCGCCGCGACGGGATTGGGGCTGGCCGAGGTAAAGGCCCTGACCGAGGGGCTGCCCAAGACGATCAAGTCCGGGCTGACGCAGGCGGAGGCCGACGAGATGGCCGCGAGCCTGAAGGCCGTCGGGGCCGACGTGGAGGTCAAGCAGGACGGCTAGCTGTGCGCGGCCTCCACGAAGGCCGCGGCCCGCTCTGGGTCGACGCGGTTCGTGGTGCGGCCGCCGCGCTTGATCGCCGTCCCGACGATGACGCCGTCGGCAATGCCGAGCAGCTCGCTGACCGTGTCCCGCGTCGCGCCCGAGCCGACGAGCACCGTCGCGTCGGGCACGGCATCGCACACGGCCTGGAGCTCGTCCGTGTCCACGCCGCCGCCGGTGCGGCCGCCCGTGACGATCAGCGCGTCGGCGCCGCCGCGACCCGCTAGATCGCGGGCCTCCTCCGCGATCGGCCGCGCCGCCACGGGGGCGGCGTGCTTCACGCGCACGTCGGCCAGGATGCGCACGTCGGGCGCCAGGCGCGCGCGGGCTCGTAGCACCGCGGCGGCGTTGCCCTCGATCACGCCCTGATCGGTGGCCATGGCGCCGGTCAGCACGTTGACGCGCATGAAGTCCAGGCTCGACGCCGCGGCGATCCCCAGTGCGCTGAGCGCATCGTTGCGCAGCACGTTGACCCCGACCGCCGTGCGCGAGGCGAGCGCTTCGCGCACCGCGTGGGTGGCGACGGCCAAGGCAGCCGTCGTCTCGGGGGGCACACGGTCCTTGAAGAACGGCGCGTCGCCGTAGTTCTCGATCGTGACCGCGTCGAAGCCCGCGTCCTCGAGCGCCTGGGCGTCTTCGACGGCGCGCTGGATCCACGTGGCGCGGCGGCCCGCAACGGCGGGTACCGCGCGCGGCGCGCCCGGCAGGGGCGGCATGTGCACGACCCCGATCAGGATCGGCCGGCGGGTCCAGAAGCTGATCGTGCGACGGCTCATGGGTGGCCTCGACAGGGGTCGGACAGCGCCCCGGGGGGCACGCCGCCCGATGCTATCCTGCCGCCGCGCAAGCCAACCGAGACGACTAGGAGAGACCTCCCATGGCCATCGAGCTTCCCGCCCTGCCCTACGAGAAGGACGCCCTCGCGCCGCATATCAGCGGGGAGACGCTGGACTTCCATTACGGCAAGCACCACCAAGCGTACGTCACCAACCTCAACAAGATGATCGAGGGCACCGCGGACGCCGACAAGAGCCTCGAAGAGATCATCCAGAGCAGCGACGGCGGCAAGTTCAACAACGCCGCGCAGGTCTGGAACCACAGCTTCTACTGGAACTGCATGAAGCCCGGTGGCGGCGGCGAGCCGACCGGCGCCCTCCTCGACGCGATCAACAACAAGTTCGGCTCGGTCGCCGAGTTCAAGACCGAGTTCAAGCAGGCCGCCATGACCCAGTTTGGCTCGGGTTGGGCCTGGCTCGTCAAGGACGGCGACGGCGTCGACCTGATGAAGACGGCCAACGCCGACCTGCCCATGAAGCACGGCAAGACGGCCCTCCTGACGTGCGACGTCTGGGAGCACGCCTACTACATCGACTACCGCAACGCGCGCGCGGGCTACGTCGACGCCTTCATGGACCACCTGCTCAACTGGGACTTCGTGGCCGCCAACTTCGGCGCCTAGCCCAAGCACACCCTTTCCGTTCATCCTCGGAGCCCGCGGCGCACGCCGCGGGCTCTGTTCGTTCATGGCTCGCGAAGGGCGATCAGAAGGGCCTGCTCGACCGCATCGTGCGCACGGACTACGCGAGGCGCGCTCCACGCCCTTCCTCACCGGTACCATCACGATGGCGGCAAGAAGGGGGCGCGATGGTGGACCGGTCCGACATGCCCGTGCTCGACGCCCAGCGCGTCGAACGGGATCGGCGCCTGCGAAGGCTGGTGATCATCGGCGCCGCGCTGATCCTGCTCGGCGCCCTCGTGCCCATCCAGAACGGACGCTTCGGCTTCGAGCTGCCGCGTTCGCACTTCGACACCGCGACGGGTGCGCCGCTGTGCGGCATCGTTGCCGCGATTCCCGCATGTCTGGCGGCGGCCGCCCTGTTGCTCTGCCTGACGCAGCGCGCGAAGAACGCCGCTCTGCTGATCCTCGCTCTGGTCGCGGTCGCGTTCCTGTCGGGCGGGTTCGTGCCCCTGTTCGAGGAGCTGGGGCCGATGCACCACATGCGGTACCGGGGTTACTTCACGTGGAACGCCTTGCCGATGGTCCCCTCGAATGCGGCGCTGATTGCGGCGGGCCTGACCATGGCGTACGTCGCCGACCGAGAGCGTGCGCGCGCGCCGGCCAGCCTGATCGTGCGCATCGTGGGCGGCGCCGCTGCGCTCTCGGCCTTGCTCGGCCTGCTCCTCACCGGGATGCACGGCGTCACCGGGGTGCTCGACGTGCTCCTCCTCGAGCAGCCGGTCGGGCTGGGCGGAAACGCCACCTGGCTGTGGCTGGCGCGCTTGGCCTGCGTCGTCCTGCTCGCCTGGACCGCCATGGCCTTCGTGAATGCCTGGCGCGAGGAGCCCTTGGCACCGGTCTCGCGCATCCTGCACTTCGGGTTCATCGGTCTCGCGGTCGTCCTGCCGGTCGTCGCGCTCGTGCTCATGAGCGAGAAGGACCGTGGAACCTGGATCGCCATCGACAATCTGACGCAGGTGTACGGCGGCATGCTGATCCTGGGGGCGGCCCTTGCCCACGTGCTCGGATCCGCGCGGGCAGAGCGGCTGGACCAGGTCTTCGAGTAGCGCGACGTCAGTCGAAGACGGCGAGCAGCTCGTCGCGGGGGATGCCGTCCTTGCGCAGGCGCAGGTCGTGGTACGCGACGGCGCTCATCACGGCCACGAGCATCCCGAGGATCACGACGAACGCGATCCCGAACCAGAGCTGCAGCCGGACATCGGACATCGAGCGGACTTCGCCGAGCACGCCCGCGATGATCAGCTGCACACCCCCGTACGCGAACCCCAGGAAGAGCAGTCCGCCGAAGATCGAGAGCTTGCGTCCCTTGGTGAGCGTCCAGCTACGGCCGATCGCGGTGAACGGACCACACCGCTCGACCGCGGCCACCTGCACCGAGACGAAGAGCGACAGGCTGACGTAGACAAGCGGTACGAACAGCGCCAGGGACACGAGCACGGGCAGGATCCCTCTTCGCGTGCGGTCCGGGAGCTCGGGGAGCACCGACAAGAGCGCCACGATGAACGCGACGCTCAGTCCGGTCCCGATGACGGGGAAGAAGCTCTTGAGGCCGCGGACGAGGCCCGCGAACGGTCCCGTGCGCTGTCCCCGCAGCTGTCCGAACACCAGGGCGGTCACGCACCCCTGCAGCAGGAACGCCAGGGTGTAGCCGCCCACCGTGATCAGGCTTCGCGCCAGGCGCATGTCATCGACCGCCGCGGCCGCACGCCGATTTGCCTCCATCCGGTCCTGGAACGTCGCGTCCGGCCTCCGGCCCATCTCGTCGGCCCGTTCGATCGCCGTCCCCATGCGCTCCATCTCGAGGTGCATGTAGACGAATCCGGGGAGGTAGATCACGAACGCCAACAGGACCAGCGGGCCCAGGTTCTTGCCCGTGACCTCGAGCGTCTTTCCGAACAGCGCGCTCGCGCCGAACTCGGGTGTGCGCAGGCCCCGTCGGCGCTTGCGCTTCGGCGCGCCCTTCAGCGGTTGGCCCGAGCCTTCCTTCTCCATTCTGAGCGAGCGTAGCAGATCTGCGAGCGGCGCGGGCTCAGGCGAGGCGATACACGGCGCCGCGGCGCTTGCCCTCACGCACGATCAGCCCGCGGTTCATCAGATCCTGCAGGTCGCGCAGGGCGGTGCGCGGCGAGGTGCCGGTCATCTCGTAGTAGGTGCGGTTCGTCGCGCGGCCGTTGCGCGCGAGGTACTCGAGCAGGGCGCGCTGGCGCGCATTGAGCTGGTCCTGGGGCGCGCTGCGCGGCGTCAGCGACGACGCCTCGGGTGCGTGCATCGCATCGAACTGCAGGTGCTCGGGCCCGACCACGTCGGCCTCGCACAGCACAGCGCAACGCTCGACGGCGTTCTTCAGCTCGCGCACGTTGCCCGGCCACGGGTGGCGGTACAGCACGTCCATCGCCGCGGGCGTGAGCGCACGTGGGCCGCGGCCCGCACGGCGGCGGAAGTCCGTGAGGAACTTCTCGACGAGGAACGGGATCTCCTCGCGCCGATCGCGCAAGGGCGGCAGGTCGAGCCGGATCACGTTGAGGCGGTAGTAGAGGTCTTCGCGGAAGATCCCCTCCGCGACGGCCTTCTCGAGGTCGCGGTTGGTGGCCGCGATGATGCGCACGTCGACCGTGATCGTGCGCGTGCCGCCCAGGCGCGCGAACTGTCGTTCCTGCAGCACGCGCAGGAGCTTCACCTGCGCGCTCGGCGTCATCTCGGCGATCTCGTCGAGGAAGAGCGTGCCGCCATCGGCGAGCTCGAAGCGGCCCTCGCGGCGTCGATCCGCGCCGGTGAAGGCGCCGCGCTCGTGGCCGAAGAGCTCGCTCTCGAGCAGCGTCTCGGGGAACGCCGCGCAGTTGACGGTCACGAAGGGGCGCTCGGCGCGCGCGCTGCGGCGGTGCACGAGCGTGGCGATCACCTCCTTGCCCGTCCCGGTCTCGCCCGTGATGAGCACCGACGCGTCGCTGCGTGCCGCACGCCGCGCCGCCTCGACGACGCGCACCATGCGCTCGTTGCGGAAGATCGCGCCTTCCTCGTAGGGCGGCATCTCGACAGCGCCCGCGTCCACGCGCGCCACGTCCTCGACGCGGTCGCCACCTTCGCGCTTGGCGGCGGAGAGCGCGCGCCCCGCCGCGTCGAGCAGGAACTCCACCGAACCCGCGTCCTCTGGCGCGCGGGCGATGCCGATGGAGACCGTCGTGATCAGCGGCTCGCCACCCTCTTCGGGGCTGACCTCGACGCTGGCGATCCGCTCGCGCACCGCTTCGGCCACACGGCGCGCGTCCTCGATGCCTGCACCCGTGAGGCGCACGGCGAGCTCCTCGCCGCGCAGGCGGCCGAGCCGTGCGCGGTCGCCCAGAATGCCGCGCATGGCCTCGGCGCACGCACGCAGCAGCGTGCGCGACGCCTCGACACCGCGCCGCAGCGTCACGTGCTCCAGGTGGTCGAGTCCCACGCGCAGCAGCACGGACTGCTCGCCGCCGGCCAACGCCTGCTCCACGTCGTCGCGCAGCGCGGCCTCGAACGCCGTGGCGCCCGGCAGTCGCGTGACGTCGTCGAGCGCGGCGAGACGGTAGAGCCGCGCGTTGTTGAGCGCCGCCGCCACGATGCCCGCGAGCGGGACGAGCAGCCGCTGCCCGCGCTTCTGGGGCACGTCGTCGGGCGACTTCCAGCCGAGGACGAGCAGGCCCTGCAGCTCGCGCCCGCTCGTGAGCGGCACGGCGAGCCAGGCACCGAGGTCTTCCGTCAGGCGACGCGCCGCGCCGCGCTCGTTCGCGAGCATCTGGGCGTCGGCCTCGTGATGCACCAGCCGCACCTGTGTGCCCTTGAGCGCGGCCTCGATCCAGCCGCCTGCGCTGGGCTCGAACGGCCGATCGCCGAAGCGTGCGGCGGCCCCGCGGGCGGCGAGGACATTCACGCTCGTTCCGTAGCCCTGCGCGCCGAGCACGATGGCTTCATCGGCGGGGCCCTGCTCCAGGAACAGGTCGAGCGCGCGCTCCGCGGTCTCACCTACATCGAGCGACGCGCTCAGCGTGTCCTGCGCGCGGCGCAGGAAGTCGAGGTCGCCGACGCGGTTCTTGAGGTCGCGCCGCATCTGGTCGAACGCGACGGTGAGCTCGCCGATCTCGTCCTCGCTCGTGGGCTCGACGGCGACATCGAAGGTGCCGCGTCGCACGGCGTCCGTGACGGTCACGAGCTCGCGCACGGGCGCCGCGACGCGGCGCGCCATGAGCGAGGCCACGCTCACGACGATCACCAAGCCAAAGAGCGCAAGCCAGATCAAGGGCTCGCGCTGGTCGGCCACGTCGGCCTCGAGATCCGCACGGTCGAAGCCCAGCACGAGCCAGCCGTCGCCGCCGCGCGCTTGCCCCGCACGAGGCAACGCCGTCACGGCCGCGAGGTGGTGACTCCCGGTGCCGGCGAGGTCCGGCACGACGTACGTCCCGCCCGCCTCGAGCCGGCGCCCGACGGTGCCCGCTTCCGCGCCGAGCGCGCGCCCCAGGTCCGCGCCGCCTGCGCCCGCATGGGCCAGCACGCGCCCGGACGCATCGAGCAACGCGGCCGAGGCGCCCGCCTCCTCCAGCCCGCCGCCGAGCGCGCGCTCGAGCAGCGCGTCGGTCGCGCTGACGCCCAGCGTCACGTCCACGCGCCGATCGCCGGCGCCGCGCCGCGCGCTGGCCATCGCCACGAGCCCATCCCACGGCGAGACGTGAAAGCCCCCGCTCTCGCTGGTCGTGGGCAGGTAGCGCGTGCCCTTGAGCCTCCGCTTCGCACCGCCCAAGGGCACGTGCAGCGGCGATGTCTCCGTGCTCGACACGATCGCGGAGCCCGTCGATCCGGGCGGCAGGACCGAGCCGCCGAGCAGCGGCACGATGCGCCGCACCTCTGCCGGATCGCGTGCGCCCGGGCTGCGCGAGAGGTGCAGGGCCAGGCGCCGTGCGGCGCGTGACGTCTGCTTCAGCGTCTGCGCAAGCCGTGTCTCGACCTCCGCCACGCCGCTGGTCGCGCGATCCGTGTACGCGACGGTCACGCGCTCCGTGTTCGTGCGGTCCACGAGGAAGATCGTGATGCCCAGCGGAACGAGCGCGGCCGCGAGCACGCCGAAGCTCAGGCGCCGAGACAGGTAGGGCAGCCGGTCTGCCGCGTCCACGGCGAGCAGCACGATCATGAACAGGCCGAGCGCCAGGCACGTGAGCAGCGCCACGGTGGTCCGCGCACGCTTCGCCTCGACGTCGGCGGGCAACGGCGCCTGCAGGCGCAGCAGGGCGGCACCGCGTCCCTCGCCGATGTCGCGCTCGAGCGCAATGGCCCCGCGACCGGCCGGATCCAGGTACGGCTTGAGCCGGTTACCGTGCTGGGCGAGGTGGATGCGGTCGGCGGGTTCGCGCTCGTCCATCACCAGATGCACGAGCGAGTCTTCCTGCAGTCGCCGGGTGCGCACCACGGTCGCCGCCACGACCCGCAGCGCCCCACCCTTGCCCGTGTTCTCGATGCGGAAGCCCGTCGGACGACGGGCCGTGTCGAGCGGCAGCGGAATCGCCTCGCGCGTGAGCCCGTAGCCGAGCGTGTCCGACCAGCGGAACGCCACGCGGCTCTTGCGCGGGATCGGCCGTTCGAGTCCGAGCGGCTGGCGCTCGGCGGAGAGGTGCTCGCCGTTGCGGAGCTCGCGCGTATCCGCGCTCTCACCCACCTCGTAGTCCACGTGGACACGCGCCAACACGTCGTCCCCGAGCAGGTCCGGGAACGCGCGCTCCGCGCGCAGGAGCAACCAAAGCCGATCCGACCCACCGAGCAGATCCGGAAGCGGCAGGCTCGCGGTCGCGCCGGGCTCGACGCGGATGCCGTGATCGGGGCCGCGCGGATGGGCCAGGACGGGGACGCCTTCCTCCGTCCGACCGGGAAGCGCGAGCGGTCGTCGCGTCCCGCCGTTGCCGTCGGCGTACGCGGCGACGCCGCGCAGCGTGAGCGCGCCCACGCGCGGTGCGGGCGTGAAGCGCAGGCGCGCCCAGTCGCGTGCCTCGCTCAGCTCCACATCGATCGACTGCTGCGTGCTCGTCCCCGCGCCATCGGGCCACGTCAGCGGTACCTCGGTCTCGGTGCCGTCTACCGCAACGAGCCGCAGCACACCGAGCTGGCGGCTGGCGAAGAGCGTGCGCTCGACCCGTTCGCGCTCGATGTCGAGGGTGACGCGTCGCGTGCGCGGTCGTTCCGGCAGGGCGAGGTCCAGCGTCGCGTCGAGCGGGATGCGATACACGACGCTGCGGTCGTCGCGGTACGTGCCGCCCTCGTGCAGGGGCACGAACGCGGCGGCCTCGACGCCCGGGACGCACGGGATCGACTCGTTCCCGAGCAGCTGGCGGAGGCTGGCGGTGCGGGCCGCCTCGTCGGCCTCCTGAAGCGCACCGGCGGCCCGCGCGTCGGCCGCGATCGCTTCCGCGGTCTCGGCGAGCGCCTCCAGCGTGGCGCTGACCTCGTCTCGGGCCGCACGCTCGCTGAGCGTCTGCTCGATGTGAAGCCCGGCCGCCAGGAGCACCACGAGGCCGAGCCCGATGAGCTTCGGCTTCGGGCCGCGCCGTGCGAGCCATCGGGCACCCGGCCCGGCGAGCAGCGCGGCCGCCACCAGGACCAGCAGCGCGGCGATCAGCGTGAACAGCGGCCACGCGCCCGACGCGGGACGGTCGTTCGCGGGCGTCGCCTGGCGGGCCGGCAGGTCGAGCACGCCGAAGCGGTTGGGGAAGCGGTAGAGCTCCTGGCCCTCGTTCCAGGAGAGATACGTCCCCGGCGTGCTCGCATCCTCGTCGGAGTCGTTGAGCGCGAGCGCGAAGCCCAGGCCGCGCGCCTCGCGGCTCGTGATGCCGAGCTCCGCGAGGGGGATGCGCGCCTCGAAGTCGTAGCCGCCGGGCCGCGTGCGGTGGGCGATGTCGATGCCCGCCAGCCCGCCGTCGTCAAAGTAGGTCTCGGGCCCGCGGAAGACGACGCCCCAGGCGACCTCGGGGTTGAGCGGCATCAGGAACAGCTGCCAGCAGCCGTCGCCGAACGTCTCCGGCGGTGCGACGCCCTCCTCGTAGCGCGTGTTGAGGAAGACCTCGACCGAGTCCCAGTGCCACCACGAGTCGGCCGGGTCGTGGTGGGGGAGGTCGTCGGTGACGCGTGCGGCGAGGTAGAGCGCGTCGCCGTGCACGCCCACCAGGACCTCTGCACTCGCGTCCGCCTCGCCCTCCCAGGCATCCCGCCGTGCCGGATGCACCTGGGCGGCCCGGCCGAGACGGGCCGTCGCCTGCTCGCCGACGGCCTTCCAGTCCTCGAGGTTGCCGTCCACGCGCGGCGCCTCGCCAAAGGCATGGGCGCTGAGCCTGAGCTCGCGCGGCGGCTCGCCCGGCTCTGCCGCCGCGGATCCGGCGCTCGCCAGCAGTGACAGGAGCAGCGCAGCCAGACCGAGGGCCCGCGGCGGCCATGCCGGATGGCTGAAGCGGGCGGCGGAATCGCGGCGCATGAACGGGGTCTCGAGCCCCACCAAACCGGGGCTAGATCGGGATTGGCGACACCCCACGCCGATTTCGACAGGGAATTCCGCCATGGTGGCGCCCGATTCTAGGGCGATGCCGCCACGGGGCGAGGGCGCAATCCGCCGCGCGGCCGGCCCGGACAACCACCCAACGCGGGGCTCTTTGTCCCAACTTGTTGTTCGAAACGGGGTTGGAGCTGTGGAACCTCCGGCGGAGAGCCGATCCAATGGACTGCGGTGTGGTGCATTGTTCGCCTGCCGCTTCGTCGGAAGGGACGGGTACATTCCGCCTTGGGCGCAACGCGCCCCGAGGGCAGGCGATCGGCGTGCATCTGCGCCCCGACGCCGGATCCCCGAATCCCGGCTTCCGGCTGCAGATGATTGGGTAGGGAGCCGGATCGGCTGAGGAGGCCTCGCGTTGGGAATTCGCCGTGCATGGGTGCTGACGGCCGCCATCGCCGCCGCCAGCCTGCTGTACCTCGTCCCCGCCGGCATGGCTGCGCCGGCGCCGCGCAAGGTTGCGCCGAAGCCCGCCGCGGCCGACAGCCTGACCGCCACGGAGTTCGCCGCGCGCTTCCAGATGCGGGTGGCGGATCAGGGCAATTGCGTCACCCTTCGCGGCTCGCTCGTCACCGTGCGCCTCTACCCCGGCACCAACCAGGTCAGCGTGGTCGGCGACGCCTACACGCTGAAGGACACGATCCAGCGCAAGGACGGCGCGATCCGTATCCCCTCGCGGCCCGCCGAGTTCCTGAGCCGCCAGGTGCTCGCCAAGCGCCGCCAGATGATGGCGCAGCGCCAGGCGTTCAAGGTGCCCGAGGTGAAGCTCCCGCCGCCGGCCCCGCGGCCGGTGCGGCGTCCCGCGGCGAAGAAGCCGCTGCCCACCAAGCCCACGCCCAAGCCGATCCGGGCCGTGCGCCCGCGTCCGGCCGCGCCGGACTCGAGCTGGGCGCCCTTCGCGACCGACCGGCGCTGGAAGTGGATCGTGATCCACCACAGCGACGACCTCGAAGGGAACGCGGACAAGTACGACCGCGTCCATCGCGAGGAGAACGGCTGGGACAGCCTCGGCTACCACTTCGTGATCGGCAACGGGACGATGTCGAAGGACGGCGAGGTCGAGGTCGGCCCGCGCTGGCCGATCCAGAAGCACGGCGCGCACGCGCGCAACCACGAGCTCGGCGACAACCGCTACAACGAGCAGGGCATCGGCATCTGCCTCGTCGGCGACTTCGACGAGGGCGGGCGGCGCCCCACGAGTGCGCAGATGAAGGCGCTGGTGCGTCTCACCGGCTGGCTCATGCAGCGCTACGACATCCCCGCGCACATGGTCATCCGCCACTGCGACTGCTGCGACACCCAGTGTCCGGGCAAGCACTTCCCGTGGACGGCCTTCCAGGCGCACCTCCGGTAACCGGAATTCCAGCGCTCGCGGATCGGCCGGGATAGGCTCTCTTCCGTGGCCGGTCCCAAGATCCCTCCCGAGCTGACTGCCGACTTCGAGCAGGCGCTCGCCGACAAGGACCTGGACGGCGTCCTGCGCGCCGCCGACGCGCTCCAGCAGCTTGGGTACTCGCGACGCGGTGAGGCGTGGCTGCGCAAGGGCTGGGAGGCCTTTCCCGAGGACGCGCGCATCGCGGTGCGTCTGCTCGAGATGTACCTGCGCTACCGGTCGTGGGACGACTTCGACGCCGTTGCCGAGCGCGCGCTCGCCGCGCATCCCAAGTCGGTCGACCTGCACTACACGATCGGCTGCGGCCACGAGACGCGCAGCCGCTTCGAGCTGGCCGCCGATTCGTTCGGCCGCGCGGCCGACCTGGGCCGTGACGAGGTGGAGGCGCGCCTGCGCCAGGTGCGCTCGCTGCGCATGCTGAATGCGATTCCCGCGGCGCAGAAGGCGCTCAAGCGCGGCATCAAGCAACATCCCGACGAAGCGTCGTTCTACGCGCAGCTGGGTTACACGCACATCCAGAAGGACAATCCCGCCGAAGCGGCGAAGTGGTTCGAGAAGGCGCTCGCGCGCGAGCCCGACTGGCAGCCGTACATGGACGACCTCGCCGGCGCGTTGATGCTTTGCGAGCGTTGGGAGGACGCCGCGCGTGCGTCCATTCGTTCGCTCGAGCAGCGCAAGAAGAACGAGCGCGCGTGGACCGTCTACGCCATTGCGCACAACAAGCTCGGGCACGAAGAGCACGCCGAGCAGGGTTACAAGAACGCCATCCGCTCCGCGAAGGACCCCTCCCGCGCCCAGGGCAACTACGGCTTGTTCCTCGCCAAGCAACCAGGCCGCATGATCGAAGCGATCCGCGTGCTCAAGCGCGCCTACAAGGCCCACCCCGACTGGGCCGAGGTGCAGGAGGCGCTCGAGCGTCTGCTGGCGCAGTAGCGGACGTCCCGACTACGGGCGCAGATCGAAGAGCGAGGCTGGCGAGAGCTGGAAGCCGTCGAGGACGCGCGAAGCGAGCGTCTCCGTGCCCTCCACGGACTCACTGCCCTCCGCATCGAATCGCTCGATGGCGCCGCGCAGCGGATCCACGATCCACACTTCGCGTACGCCTGCGACGATCAGGTGCTTGCGCTTGACCGCGCGATCCTGAAGCGCCGTCGCGGGCGACGCCACCTCGATGGCGATGAGCGGCGTGCCAGCGTCCGGTGAGTCGGCAGGTAGGGGCGCCTCGAGCACGACCAGATCGGGTTGATAGACGTTGTAGTCGTCGATCGCGACGTCCATCGGGGCAGGCACCACGCGGTCTGGGCCGACCAAGGCTGCCAGACGGACCAAGAGCCTCGAGACGACGTTTTGATGGCCGAACGTGGGCGACGGCTCCTTCACGAGGAAGCCCTCGATCAGCTGAGCCGGGAAACCCTCAGGCAGGCGGTTGTAGTCAGAGCGGGTCCAGAGCGACGGCATCGGTTCCATGCACGATACACGCGCGAGGCACGCCATCGGTCACGGTCGACCTCGGATTCGACGTTAGCGCCCGGGCGTCGCGCGCTCGAACGAACGCATCGCGGCGGGTGTCTCATGCGAGAGGTCGAGCACCTCGATCAGCAGCGCGAAGAGCGCCGGATCGCGCTCGATCAGCTCGGCGCGCGTGTGCCGCGCGGTGTCGCGTAGGCAGCCGCGCTTGCGCAGGGAGACGAGCGCCTCGTAGCCCTGGGCGAAGTACTCGTCGACATTCGCCGCCGCGTAGTAGTCGAGGCAACGCCCTTCGTTGCGCGCCTTCACGTACAGCGCCTCGACGCGCTTCCGGAGCTCGCGCGAGAAGGCCTGGCGCAAGAGCTGGTGGGCGAACTCGTGCGCGAACGTGTTGAAGGCGAACTCGGCGGCGCCGCGCAGCTTCTCGATGCCCGTGGCCGCGGCTTCACCGCCCACGCCGCGCAGGTGTGCGTACAGGCGGCCATCGAAGGTGCGCATCGTCGTGAGGTTGCGGCGCGTCGGGGCGTCGTGCAGCGAGTCGTCCAGCATCAGGATCTCGTGCGTGCCGCGATACCTGATCAGCTCGCCCATCCACTTGTGCGCGGGGGCGACGGAGATCTCGATCACCTCGCGCGCCCAGTCCGGGAGATCCTTCCAGTTCAGGATGTAGGTCGAGAGCTCGGGGACGTCGCGATGAGGCAGGAGGAAGTACGCGCCGTCCGTACCGCTGCCGTAGACGAGCTCGTGCTCGCGACGCACAGCGCGGCGCACGAGCCCCAGGCCCAGGCGGAACTTGTAGACACCGGGCTCCCGCCGCACGAGGTCGCGGAAGATCGTGGAGGCTTCGCGTAGCCGCCCGCGATCCCACGCCTCGATGCCGGCGTCGAACGCCTTCGCGTATCGGTCGCGCGTCCACGGTCGCGTGGCCAACGCGGGACCGAAGCCGCTACCCAGGCGCATGTTCGCTTCCTCGGTCACGGGATCGAGTGCGGTGGCGCGCGTGTAGGCCTCGCGTGCGGTGCGCATGTCGCCCGCGCGGAACGCGGCGCGCGCGTAGGCCTCCACCACGAGGGGGTCTTCGGGGGCGAGCGCCACGCCCTTGCGCGCAGCGATCAGGGCCGGTCGGTAGCGTCCGAGGTCGACGAGCGCCATGGCCTTTGCGCGCCACGCGGGCCCATAGGCGCGCCCCTCGGGCGTTGCGAGTGCGAGCGCGGCGGACTCGAGCGCCTCCTGCGGATCGGCCTCGAGCAAGGAGAGCTCGGCGTGCCCGGCGTGGCCTGCGGGATCGAGCAGGTTCTTCACCAGCAGCCGGTCGTACACGCGCCGCGCCCCGGAGAGGTTGCAGCGCCGTCGCTCCAGCTCGCCCAGCTCGATCCAGGCCTCGCGGTCCGTGGCCTCGGTCGCCAGGTGGCGACGCAGGAGCGCCACGGCCTCGGGGATGCGGTCCGCCTCGATCAGGGTGGCGAGCTCCCGATCCAGGTGGAGCCCCGGATCGGGCTCGGCTTGGATCCCGCGCGTCGTGGGGACGAGCGCGAAGAGCAGCACGGCCGTGCCGAACAGCCACCCCCGCCGATGCTTCCCACGCCGCTGCATGCGCCGATCTTATGCCCGGGGCCCCCGCCCCACTCAAGGCCCAACCTTCGCTTTGGGCTTTGACGTCCGGGTTGTCCCGACGGCACACTCGTCGGCTTCCCGCCAGCTCCGGAGTCCGCCCTTGCGTACGCCCCTGTTCCTCGCGGTCACGCTGACGCTCGCCCTGCTCTCGCTGCCCACCTTTGCTGAAGAGTCGATCGGCGGGCTCGTCACCGACGTCTGCGAAGCCGACCTGCGCGCCCACCTCGAGACCTTCGCATCCGACGAGATGAAAGGACGTGAGTCCTTGACGCCCGAGGGCGTGAGGGCCGCAGAGTACGTCGCCGCGCGCTTCAAAGAGGCGGGCGTCGTGCCCCACGGCGCGGACGGCACCTACTTCCAGCCCTACGTGATCCAGCAGCCCGTGCTCCAGGAAGGCAACGAGCTCGAGGTGGCGCGCGGCGACGACAAGCGCGCCTACGCGGTCGAGAAGGACTGGAACCCCTTCAGCGTGTGCCCGGCGACGGAGATCAAGGGGTCGGTCGTGTTCGCGGGCTACGGCATCAACGCGCCGCGCCGCCAGTGGAACGACTACGCCGGCGTGGACGTGAAGGGCAAGATCGTCCTGATCTTCCGCAAGAACCCCGGCTGGCGCGAGTCGCAGCACGCCTCCTTCCGTCGCAAGCTGCAGGTCGCGGTCCAGCAGGGCGCCGCCGCCGTCCTGCTCTGCAACAACCCGGACACGACGAAGGCCGCCGGTCGCGATCAGATCGGACACTGGTCGGGCGCGATCGGCCTGCCGCGTGGCTCGGCTGTCATCCCGTACGCGTTCGTCTCGCAGCAGATCGCCGCGCAGATCCTCGGGATGCAGATGGACCAGCTCGAGGACCTCGAGACGACGCTGCGCAAGGACGGGCCGCAGTCCCGCGCCCTCGAGGGCGTGGAGGTGCGGCTGCGCACGGCCGTCGCGACGACCTCGACCGCCAACACGCGCAACGTCGTCGGCCTCTTGCCGGGTCGCGATCCCGAGCTCGCCGAAGAGGTCATCGTGATCGGCGCGCACTACGACCACCTCGGCTTGGGCACCTACGGCAGCCTCGGCGGCCGGAGCGCCGCCGGCAAGATCCACAACGGCGCCGACGACAACGGCTCCGGCACCGTCACGCTGATGGAGCTCGCCGCCTGGTTCGGTGCGGTGGAGAACCGACCGCGTCGTTCGCTGCTCTTCATCGCCTTCTCGGGCGAGGAGCGCGGGCTCTTGGGCAGCCGCCACTACGTCGAGAACCCGAGCGTGCCGCTCGACGACATCGTGGCCATGCTCAACATGGACATGGTCGGGCGCTCGCGCGACGGCCGCATGCAGATCGGCGGCGTGGGCACGGCCAAGGGCCTGCAGCAGCTCGTTGCGAAGGAGAACGAGCCCTACAAGCTGCGCATCCAGTGGGATCCGCAGGGCACGGCGCCTACGGACAGCACGTCGTTCTTCCGCAAGCGGATCCCGGTACTCTTCTTCTTCACCGGCCTGCACAAGGACTACCACCGGCCGAGCGACGACGTGGAGCTGATCAACTTCCCCGACATGCTCAAGATCGCGCACCTCGTGCGCGACGTCGCGACGGAGATCGGCAACCGCGAGGAGCGGCTCGAGTTCACGATGCCGCCGCAGCGGCGCATGCCGCCCATCCTGGGCGTCCAGCCTTCGCCGGAGGAGAACCCCGACGGCCTCCTGATCAGCCGCGTCACGCCGAACGGCCCCGCCGCGAAGGGCGGGATGCAGGACGGCGACGTGATCGTCTCCGTTGCATCGCAGGTCGTGCGCGACCTGCAGTCGCTGCGCGGCGTGCTCGGCAAGCTGCAGGCAGGCAAGACCGTGCGGATCGTCGTCCTCCGCGGCGATGAGCGGAAGACGCTCCAGGTGACGCTGGCACCGCGTCCCGGCCGGCGCGGTCGTTGAAGGTCCACGTCCACGTCAGTCGCGTTCGCAAGAGCGTGATCGGGCCGCTGCTCGTCGCGGGCATCGGCCACTCCGTCGTGCGCATCCGCCTCGACGACGACATGGACGCCCTTCGCGACGAGCTCCTCCACGACCACCCGCACGGCGTGATCAAGCGCGGCAGCGCGACGACCCAGGACGCCGCCCGCTGGATTCGTCACTACCTCGACGGCGGTGCGGATCCCGACTTCGAGGCCGTGCTGCCGGAGCGGGGCTTCTACACGCGCGTCTGGCGTCGCCTGCGCCGCATCCCGCACGGCCAGGTGCGGACGTACGGTGCGATCGCCAAGGCGTTGCGTCGGCCCGGTGCTGCGCGCGCCGTGGGTCAGGCGTGCGGCAAGAACCCGTTGCCGCTGCTCTATCCCTGCCACCGCGTCGTGGCCGCCGACCTCTCGCTCGGCGGCTTCGCCGGGGGGATCGAGATGAAGCGCACGCTCCTCGAGCTCGAGGGCGCGCGCTTCAAGCGCTGATCGGCTCAGGCCTCGACGTTCACGACGATCTTGCCGACCTGCTGATTGGACTCCATGTAGCGATGCGCGTCGGCGATGTCCGCGAGCTCGAACGAGCGCTTGTCCACGAGGGGCACCAGGTTGCCCTTCTCGACCTGCTCGAAGAGGTACGCATTGGCGCGCGCGATGGCGTCGTCCTGCCGCGGGAAGTCCGGACTGCCCGTGTAGTTGAAGACCTGATAGCCGCGGACGTTGAAGCACTTGAGCAGGAGCGGGAAGGGCGGCAGCGTCATGGCGGACGGCTCGAGCAGGCCGTAGACGATCACCGTGCCCATCGGCGCTACCGCCTCGGCAATCGGCTCGAGCATCGGACCGCCGATCGGATCGAACACGACGTGTGCGCCCGCGCCGCTCGTGATCTCCGCCACGCGCGCGGCGAGGTCCTCCTCCTGCGTCGCGATGACGTGATCGGCGCCCTGATCCAAGAGCGCCTGCTTCTTGGCTGACGTGCGCGACGTGGCGATCACGGTGGCGCCGAGCGCCTTGGCGAGCTGGATCGAGGCGATGCCCGTGCTGCTGCTCGCGGCGGTGGTGAGCAGCGTCTGGCCTGCGGCGAGCCGGCCGATGTCCACGAGCGCGAAGTAGACCGTCAGGAACTGGACGCCGAGGGTCGTGGCCTGCGCGGCGCTGATGTTGTCGGGTGTCTTGGCGACGGCGTGCGCCGGCACGATCGTGGACTCGCCGTACACGCCGTACGCCTCGGCGGAGAACGTGGGGATCGTGTGCACGCGGTCGCCGACGGCGACGCTCGTAACGCCTTCGCCGATCGCGTCCACGACGCCGGCGGCGTCATAGCCGATCCGCGACGGCAGCTCGGGCTGCACGATGTACTGCCCCTCGCGGAAGAGGGTCTCCGCGCGGTTGAGGCCGATCGCCTCGACGCGCAGGCGGACCTCGCCGGGGCCGGGCTCGTCGAGCGGCAGGTCTTCGATCTGGAGGACGTCGGCGCTGCCGAGCTCGTGGAAACGAACGATGCGGACCATGTCTGCTCCTAGGCCTCTGCCGTGTCGAGCGCGGGGTAGTCCGTGTAGCCCTCCGGGCCGCCGCCATAGAAGGTCTTGGGATCGGCGTCTGCCAGGGTCGCCTCGTGCTGGAGCCGGTGGGGGAGGTCCGGGTTCGAGATGAAGAGCGTGCCGTACGCGATCGCGTCGGCCTTGCCCGAGGCGATCCGCTCGGCGCCGGTCTCGCCCGTGTAGCCGCCGTTGGCGACGTAGACGCCGTCGAACGCCGCGCGCACCGAGGCGGCGATGTCCTCGTCGCGCGGGGAGCCGGCGAAGCCCTCGACCACGTGGATGTAGGCGAGGCCCAGCCCGGAGAGCCCGGCCGCGAGTGCTGCGAACGTCTCGATCGGGTTCGAGTCCTTCATGTCGTTGAAGTCGCCGGTGGGGGAGATGCGGTAGCCGACGCGGTCGGCGCCGAAGACCTCGGACACCGCGCGTGCGACCTCGAGCGGCAAGCGCAGCCGGTTCTCGAGCGAACCGCCGTAGGCGTCGGTGCGCTGGTTCGTGCCGTCGCGCGTGAACTGGTCGAGCAGGTAGCCGTTTGCGCCGTGGATCTCCACGCCGTCGAAGCCGGCCGCCTTGGCGCGTGCCGCGGCCTGGCGGTATTCGTCGACCACGCCCGCGATCTCGTCCGTCTCGAGCGCGCGCGGCTCCGAGACGTCGACCATGCCCGACTCGGCGCTGATGTAGGTCTGGGACGCCGCCTTGAGGGCAGAGGGCGCGACGGGGGCGTCGCCGTCCAAGAGCTCCGTGTGGCTGATGCGGCCGCAGTGGAACAGCTGCAGCAGGATGCGTCCGCCTTCGGCGTGGACGGCATCGACGACCGCCTTCCAGCCCGCTTCCTGCTCGTCCGTGAAGACGCCGGGAATGAAGGCGTAGCCCTTGGCGTGGCGCGAGATGGACGTGGCTTCGGCCACGATCAGGCCGGCGCTGGCGCGCTGCGCGTAGTAGGTGGCGTTGAGCTCCCACGGCACGTCGCCGGGCTGCTTCGCCCGCGAGCGCGTCAGCGGGGCCATGAGGATGCGGTGGGGGACGTGGACGCCGCCGATGTCGAGCGGCTGGAAGAGGGCGTCGTGGGCCATCGGAGAACCTCCCAGGGGCGTAGTGGACCTTGACTACGCTCGACGCGCGGGAGGCGCAGGGGTTTCCTGGGGCCTTCGATTTCCAGTAGATGGCTACCTCGGGAGGATTCGAACCTCCACCTGCCGGGTCAGAGCCGGGGATGCTGCCAGTTACACCACAAGGTAGGGCGTTGGGGCGAACGACGGGACTCGCACCCGCTTCACCGGGGGCACAGCCCGGTGCCTCGTCGACTTCGGCATCGTTCGCAGCGTGAGGGTTGGTAGTCCTGGCAGGATTCGAACCTGCACTGAACGGCTTCTGAGACCGCTGCCTCTGCCAGTTGGGCTACAGGACCACGCGTGACTGGGTCTTGGGTGCGCACGCAGGGGGAGCGCGGTCCCTCGTGCGTGCGCTTGATGGTCAGGGTGGGTGGACTCGAACCACCGTCGTCCCGGATCCGAACCGGGATGTCTGCCACTGACGTACACCCTGTTGATGAAGCGCTGACGTCACGCCAGCGCGGACGTCATGCGCGCGCTGGGTGTCGGAGAAGCAAGTGCTGGGGGAGTCGGCGCATCATGGTGCTCAGACGTAGTCGCACCGCCCCGTCGCCCGGACACACAGGGTTCGGTTTTCTGCGCTGGGGGAATCAGCCGGCCGAAGGCGCAGGCACCTCGCCGTTGTCCCGCCATGCGTCGAACGTGCCGATGTCCGTGTTGCCGGCTGCCTTCGCGTGGTGGAAGAGCATCAGCTTGTAGGCGGGCAGGAACTTGCAGGCCGTGTGCAGGAGCCACGTCTGCATGGTCCAGTCGCCCATGCCCTCGACGCTCACCTCGCGGTTGGCGAAGTCGTCGTCCGTCATCTTCTCGAACAGGGCCTCGACCTCGGCGATCGCACCGTCGAGGTAGGACGGCACCTCGGCCAGCGTGAGGTTCTCGACAGCCTTCGCGTTCTCGCCGAACCACTGGAACCCGTTGTCGAAACCGGCGTGCACCGTAGCGGGGCCCACGAGCGTGAGATAGCGCAGCACCTCGATCGTCGAGCGCTGGGGCTCCGAGATGCGGAAGTCCTCGCTGCCTTCGGGCAGCTTCGTCACGAGCTGCTTGATGATCTTGTACTCGTTGACGATGTAGTCGCGCAGATGGTCCTTCGTGAGCATGGCGTCCTCGCAGGTTCGTGGAGGCGCGCCACTCTAGGAGCGGATCCAGCCGCAGGCCTCCGTGCCTCGGACACGACCCGGGAGAAAAGTCCGGGTTGTGCGTCCGCCCCTTGATGCGACGGCCTATACCCCGCCGTGAATCGAGCGCACAGCCAAGCTCCTGCGCCTTACGGCTCCTTGAAACCACCGATCCAGAGATGGTTTTTCCACCATTCACCTGGGTGTCTCGGAGATGCGGCGGCCTCCAAAGCCGCCGGAGGTGGTTCGACTCCATCCCCAGGTGCCATCGCCTGAAATACGGCCGTCCATGGTGTCAGCAGCTAGCACGTCGGCGTGCCATGCCGGAGGCGTGGGTGCAACCCCCACTGGACGGTCCACTTCTCTCCTGGGGTCGCTCACAGGGTGTCCGTCTGCCTTGCAAGCAGCACGGTGCGGGTTCGTTTCCCGCCGACTCCACCAAGTTCCCTGCCCCACCGTCCAACGTGGTGGGGCAGCGTCGGCATGCGTGTGTTCCGCGCTCCCGCGCGGACGCTGTGTCGCAGCTCCGCTGCTCCATTGGTGGGCTAGTGCCTACCCCCCCAAGCCCCTCACGCTCCGCCGACTCCACCAACTCACCTTCTCGCTGCGGTAGCTCGGTAGGTAGAGCGCCCGGTTGAAGCCCGGGAGGTCGTGGGTTCGATTCCCACCCCAGCGACCAATTGCTGGGCGTAGCAGGGCCCGCGTGATGGTGTTCCGCCCTACCCGGGCGGACTGTGCACTCCGGCGCTTCGCGCCTGCGTGGCAGGGGGGCTATTGCGTACCCCCCCTGCACCCCTCACGCTCCCCCCAACCCCCTCACGCCCCCAGCGACCAATCCACAACAAGGCTCCTTGGTGCAATCAGACAGCACACGGGACTACGAATCCCGAGATCGGGGTGCAACTCCTCGAGGGGCTACCAGACCGGGTGTGAAGACGGTTCTTCGTCGGGGCTCATAACCCCGAGTCACGTGGTTCGACTCCACGGCCCGGCACCATTCTCGACCCTGGGGTCAGCTGGTACGACACCAGGCCCTCAACCTGGGAGACCGAGTTCGATTCTCGGCAGGGTCACCATCTCACTCTGGCGTGTGGCCGACTTGGTAAGGCACCCGGTTGTTGCCCGGACTCATGCAGGTTCGAGTCCTGCCGCGCCAGCCAATCTCTCATGGGCGTGTAGCTCAACTGGCAGAGCAGCGGGTTCTTACCCCGAAGGCTGGGGGATCGTTTCCCTCCGCGCCCACCAGTTTCCAAGAACCGTGCCCGAGCGACGTGGCGTCGACCCTCCCTCGTAAGGAGCGGTCCGAGAGTTCGACTCTCTCCTTGGGCCCCACTCCCTCTCTGGATCGACGTGACCGAAGCGCGACCTACTTCGGCGGCCGGTTCACGAAGCGGTACGTGCCGCCGCCGGCCGCGGCGAGGTCCTTCATGAAGGTCGCCGCGCGGTTCATGGAGGCCTTGCGCGCGTAGCGGCCCGGGTTCAGGGACATGTGCGTGATCGCGAACGTGTTGATCGTGACGCGTCGATACCGGTTCCAGTCCCGTACCGCCGCGAGCAGCCCCTCGCTGCAGATCACGTCGCCCCACTCCGGGATGCCGTCCGAGAGCAGGTAGATCGTGTCGATGCGCGGGTTCTGGAGCAGCGTGCGCTCGAGCGCCCCGTAGGTGTTCGTCCACGCGCCGCGGCGGCTCTCTTGCTTCGCCACCCAGCGCTGGGCCTTGGCGATCGCCTTGGGCTCGGCGGGCGACTCCTTCTTGCGCCAGAGATCGACCTTGGTGGCGAACGAGATCACGTTGAACAGCGTGCCCTTCGGCAGGATGGCGAGCACGCGATCGAGCTCGGCTTGCGCGACCGCCATCCGGTTCGTGACGGCGCGATCGAACGGCCAACCCATCGAACCCGACTTGTCGAGGATGAAGACGAGGCGGTCCGACCAGATCGGGACGCCGTAGTAGCTCACGACGGTCTGCGGCTTGGGCTTCGCGCCCTCGTCCTTCGACTCGTGCCAGCGTCGCCAGGCACCGCCGTCAAAGCCGAAGTCCTGCTTCGTCATGCGCTTCAGCACGTCGAGCGCCGTCTTGCGCGTGCGGCGGTCGTCGTCACCGAGCCGGACGCTGATCGCGGGAAGGAGGTCGAGACGCTCGGCCGTGCCGAGGGCACGCAGCGTGGCATAGCGCACGAGCGGCTCGTCATCCTCCAGTAGGCGGCGGATCGCGACGTCGTGGGGCTCCGTGCGCTCGCGGGCAGGCAGCACGTCTGCGGCCGCCATGCGCAGCCGGTGGTCCGCATGGGCCGACGCGGACAAGACGCGCTTCGTGGCCTCCGCGTCGCTCGACAGCCCGAGCGCACGCAGCGCATCGAACGCGAGGTCGATGCCGCTCGTCTTGATGGCGTTGGTGTCGTAGTGGACGAGCAGGGACGCCGTGTCCATCGGGATGGTCCGCCCGGCGCGCAGCACGATCGCCAAGGCGCCGGGTGTTCTCAGCTCACCTGCGGCCTTCGCGAGCCAGGTGCGGACCTGTGCGTGCTTCGTTTGCCCCAGCGCTTCAGCCGTCGCCTGGACGAGCAGAGGGTGTCGCTCCTTGCCCAGCTCGCCGATGAGGCTCTGGACGGACTCGAGGTCGGCGGAGCGGGCAATCCCCTGCGCCGCCAAGACCTTGTCGTCGAGACGCTTGCCTTTGCGGGCGATGCGCAGCAGCCCTTCGCGCGACCTGGGGCAGTCGAGGGCGCCGAGCTCGCGCAGGGAGCGCAGTCTGCGGACAAAGGCGTTCCACCCGTCGTCGTCGCTGATGTCCTTCGAAGCCTTGAGGTCGGCCTTGTACTTCGAGAGGAGCTCGCGCGCCTTCGCGTCGGCGTCCTCGGCCTGCGCGACACCGGCGCCGACGAAGAGCACGAGCAGGAGCGGGAGTGCGCGCCCTAGCGTGCTGAAGATCCTCCCGATGACCGCCATGCGGTCGATCCTACGGGGGGATCGGGGCGCCGCAGAGCGGCGACGGGGCTACGACTGCGGGCTGGCGGGGCCGAGCGCGACGACCGACTGCGGGTTGCGCACCCGCGTGATGAGGTTGCCGACCTCGTCGTAGACATAGAGCATCGAGCCACCGGCCTCGTCCCAGTAGCGGTAGCTGCCGACCAGCACCTCGCCGTGATCGATCGTCGTGAGCGCGCCGCGATCGAGCACGCTCTCGGGGCACAGCTCCACCAGCAGCTGGCAGGGCTTGTGCGACTCCGTGTTCGTCTCGAGGGCGACCGGCCCGACCGACGCATCCGTCGCCTGGGGGGTCTCGCTCGAGGCGACCGCGGCGAACGCGATGGAGATGCCGAAGACGGCGACGAAGACGATGGCGATGGTGATCTTGCGGTTCATTGCGGGTCTGCCGAGGCTCGATCTCACGCTCTGCGGATGGCCTATCGGCCGAACTGTTAAGGCCCCTGAACAGGTCGGTTCGACGAATCGTCCGAACGCGCCACGGCCCCGATCCGGTCCGGGACGGCCTCGCCGGGGCACCGGGTGAGACGCGGGGCTCCCGCCACAAACCCCTGAAAATGGGGGGCTTGGACCCGCGTGTGGGTTTTCCGCGGATTCCCGGGAGGGTCGTGGGCGCGGGCGGGCATGTACGGTTGGATGACCGACATGAGCCCCTCGACGCCCGCCCCCGAGCCCGACGCCCTCAGCGCCCATGGGGCGTTTCTGCGGCGACTCGCCCGGAGCCTCGTCCGTGACGAGCAGCGTGCGGAAGACATCGTCCAGGAGGCCTACATCGCCGTCCTGAAGCGCCCGCCGCCGCCGCGTGTGGGGCTGCGCGCCTGGATGAGCGGGATCGTGAAGAACCTCGCGCGCCGCTCCGTGCGGACCGACAGCCGCCGGCGCAGCCGCGAGGAGCATGCCGCCCCCTCCGAGCCGCCCGAGGCCCCCGATGACATCACGGTCCGGCTCGAGCTGCAGCAGCGGCTGACGGAAGCCGTGCGCGTGCTCGCCGAGCCGATGCGCACGACGGTCGTCAAGCGCTACTACGACGGCCTCACGCCGACGCAGATCGCAGAGGCCGAGGGCGTCTCGGTACGCACCATCGAGTCGCGCCTGCGGCGCGCCCGCGAGCAGCTTCGCGGCGTGCTCGACAAGGCGAGCGGTGGTCAGCGCGGACGCTGGATGCTCGCCTTCGCGCCGATGGCCTTCGATCCGCAGGTGCTGGCGCAGCTCTTCGCGAGTGCGGAGATCGCCGCGGCCGGTGCCGCCTCCAGCGCCGCCGTGGGTGCACCCGCGGTGGCGGCGTCCTTCACGCTCGCCGTCGCGATGGTCGGCGCCGTCGGCTTTGGGGCCTTCGTGCTCGGCCGCTCCGGCGGGGAGGCGTCCGTCGTGGACGACGGTGCGGGAGCTAGCGCCTCGCGGCCCGCCGTGGTCGAGCCGAGCGTGGACTTCCGCGCCCTCGAGCGCGATCTGCTCTCGGCCCGCGCAAAGCGCCAGCGCCTCGAGGTGGAGCTCGCCGCCCTGCGCGGTGAGGCCCCCGCGCAGCCGGAGGTCGAGCACGACTCCGAGGCCGAGGAAGCGCGCTGGAAGGCGTTCGAGGCGCAGGTTGCCAAGGTCCGCTTCTCGGAGCCCGAGAGCGCCAAGCAGCTCGACGAGGTGAACTGGGCCGACAGCGGTCGCGCGCTGGTCAAGCTGAACGCCGCGATGGTCGCGCTCAACGAGGGCGAGACGTATGTCGAGCGGTTGGAGGCGATGGCGCAGGTCCAGCTCTGGAACCCGGCGCTCGTCGTGCTCGAGGTGACGCTGCGCGGCGGGCTCGATGTGGACGTGCTGGCCGGCAACGAGGCATTCACGCGGCCGTACGTGCAGGCGAACCTGCTATACGCCGCGCTGCTGTTCGCGCAGGACCCGCTCTCGGCCGAGCAGGCCAAGGCGATCGAGGACATCGCGGCGCGCTTCGCCGCGCAGGACCGGGCCGCCGAGGCGCGATCCGACGCCGGGCGCATCGTCCTGCGCAGGGTGCTCGAGCTGACCGTTCGACGTCGCGCGTTCTTCGACGAGGTCGGGACCATCCTGACACCGACGCAGCGCGAGATCGTCAACCCCGGCCCGCTTCGGGGCCGCGTCGGCTTCGACCTCTTCTCCGATGGCGCCATGTGGCAGGAGCTGATGGAGCCGCTCGAGTTCACGACCACGACGCTGCTCGAAGAGCAGGCCGTGCGCCTGTTGGCCCTGAAGCTCAAGATCCAGAAGCCGGCCGAGCGCGAGATCGTCCTGGACGAGGTGCGCCGGTGGATCGCGACCTATCCCGCCGCCGACCTGCAGCGTCCTGCCGACGGCTGGGACGAGTCCTCGGTCTTCAGCACCCAGCGGGTCCGCACGGCGGCGAGCGCCAGTGCCGACCTGTACGAACGATTGATCGAGCGTCTTCCGGAGGGCACCCCGGCCCACGAGATGCTCACCAAGACCCGCAAGAGCCTCATGCCGCTGCGGCGCCCCTGAGAAGGAGCAACACGATGCAACGCACATGGACCCTCACCGCCGTCACCGCCCTCGTCGTCGCGGGCGTCGCCTTCTGGCTCGGCCGCACGACGGCGCCCGAGCCCGAGCAGGCCGTGACCGCGGAGCTGCCGACGGAGCCGGAGACGGCCGAGACGCCGGTCGACCCGGCTTCCATGGACCCGGACGCAACCGAGCCCACCGAGATCGATATGGGCGGTGCGCTGTCCGCGCCCAAGGTCCGCGAGGACTATCTCCTGGCGGAGGCCAAGAAGGAGCGCGAGCGCGCGGACAGGCTCGCCGCCGAGATCGAGGCCCTCAAGGCAGGCAAGACCCCTGAGGGGGAGGCGGCGGACGAAGCCGATGCGCCCGCGGCGGAGCTCAAGGCGCGTTACGTCTTCGAGGGTGCGGAGAAGGCGCTCACGGCGCTCGACCTCGACGCGGCCGGCGAGGCGTACCAGAACATGACGCCCCTGATCACCGAGCTGCTCGACTCGATCGCCGCCGGCGAGCCGAAGATGCACCTGCAGCAGGAGATCAGCAAGTGGAACATGACCCTCGTGAACCAGGCCGTGAAGATGCAGAACGGCGGGCTCACGGGCGACGGGATCAACGGCGTGTTCACGCACCCGGCGATCCAGGTGAACTACATCTACGCCACCCTGAAGGACGGGGAGCACCCCCTCACCGAGAATCAGGAGGCGGCGCTCAAGGAGCTCGGTGATCGCTTCGTGCAGGAAGAGGCGAAGCGCGTTGCGCGCTACGACGAGAACAGCCTCGAGCTCGAGAAGCTCGTCGACGAGGCGGACCTGAAGTCGCGCTTCTACGCCGACGTCGATGCCATGCTGACCGCCGCGCAGGTCGAGATCCTGCATCCCGAGAGCATGCGCGGGCGCATCCAGGCGGACCTGTTCTCCAGTGGTCTGCTCTGGGCCATGCGCGTGCAGGCGATCGGGTTCAAGGAGCGTGCGGACCTGGCTACGACGATCGCGGAGAACGTGATGCGTCACTTCCAGCTGAGCAGCGATCACGAGGAGGACGTGCTCGAGCTGGCCGGCGACTACGCCGCAGGGTTCAGCGACCAGTTCCTGGCGCACGAGGCGGACTCGCTCGATCAGATCGGCCTGTTCCACGAGGCGCGCGTGCGCGAGTCGGCGCGGCATCTCACCGGCCTGCTGAAGGCCCTGATGGACCGGCTGCCGCTCGACGAGAACAAGCGCAAGACGATCCGTGGGACGGCATTCTCGCTGGTGCCCACCAAGCGCAACAGCAGCTGAGCGCGTTCCGCGCTCAGCCCTTGATGCGCAGGATCGCGCCGTAGGCGCTCATGCGCACGCGCTGGGACTTGTCCTTCTTGTAGAGGCGCTGCAGCTTGTTCAGCAGCGGCTTGAGACGGCGCTTGTGGCGCTCGACCAGGTCGGTGGCGCCCAGCTGCTCGGCGGCGTTGGCGCGCACCGTCTCGTTGCCGTCGTCGAGACGTGCCTTGAGCTCCGGAATGAGCTGCTCGCCCCACATGGCGAAGGCGTCGCCCAGGCAGGTGCCCATCGCGAGGTCGTCCTGCTTCAGGATGTCCATGGCGGTGCGGATCGCGGCCGGACCGATCGCGGCAAGCACCTCGAGGACGTCGACGTGCCGCGCCTTGTTGGGGAAGTACCGGCGCAGCTCGGATGCGGCGCTCTCGGCGGCAGGACCGAAGGAGCTCACGTAGAGCACCACCCAGCGCACGGTGTTGTCGTGCCGCGAGCCCAGCACCTCGATGAGCGCGGGGATGGCCGCCCGACCGTGGGCGTGCAGCGCTCGAGCAGCCTCGAGGCGGACGTCCTTGTCCTGATGACTCTTGGCCAGCTTGGTGAGCACGTCGATGGATGCGGGGCCGGCGAGCCGGAGCCCGTCCCAAGCGAGTCGTGCCTCCTCGGGGTCCTTCTCGACGTTCGCCGGAACCGTGGCCCGGGCGACGAGCTTGGCGAGGGCGGGGCGGGGGTCTTTGGCGAGTGCGGCGATGAGGCCGTAGGTCAGCCAGATGCCGTCGTCGTCGCCTTGCTTCGCCACGAGTGCCTCGAGCGCCGGCAGAAGCGGTCGCGCGTGCGCGCCCAGTGCGGCCACGTCGGACGCGGTCCACGTGAGGATCGAGCCCCCTTCGAGCTCGGTCTGAATCCGGGCGAGGTGAGCCCTCACATCGTGCTTCTGGAGGATGAGCGCCCTGCGTGCGTACAGGGCAATCATGGGTTCATCGCCGTCGGTCGCGGCGATCGACGAGAGCGCCGCAAGGGCTTCGTCGCCGGGCTGCTTCATCTGGCCCAGCACCTCGATGGCCGCCTCGCGTGCGAGCCTGTTCTTGCCGCCCAGGATCTTGAGCAGGTCCGGCACGATCTCCGCGCCGATGCCGGCCACGAGTGGGATCACCTCGTCGCGCATCTGACTGCCCGTCTCCAGATACGCGTCTTCAGCCGGGAGCTTCGGGGTGCCGAGCGCGCGCTCGCCGAGGAACGCGAGCAGGGCACGCCGCGCTCCCTTGTCCTTCTTCGCAAGGCGCGCCGCCGCGTGCAGCGCAACGCGGTACTCGGCGTCGTTGTCGAAGCGCTTGTTTTCGTCGGCCTTCGCTGCGCGCTTGATGACGGAGACCCACTCCTTCGCCTTGCGTCCCCAGAGCTCCTCTGCCGCGACGCTGTCGGAAGCGCCGACCGATAGGAGGAGCGCCAAGGCGGTGCAGACGGTGGAGAGCCGGTTGCGCATCGGGAGTGTGGATCGCCTCCGTGGCTATGCGTCGCGCACCAAGACGACCTTGCCGAAGTTCTTGCGGTCGTGGAGGTACTGGTGGGCGTCGGCGGCGCCTTCCGCGGTGAGGGGGAAGGTCGTGTCGAGCACGGGCTGGATGTCGCCGGAGACGAGCCGGTCGCGCAGCTGGCCCATGCCCCAGCTGTGCAGCTCGCGCTCGGTGAAGAGGTGCGCGAGGTTCAGCCCGTGGATGCCCTTGTTCTCGTTCATGAGCGTGATCGGGTTGACCTTGTGGGCGCGCAGCAGCTTCTTCACGGCGTGCCAGAGCTTGCGCTTGGGGCCGGTGACGAGCGTCGAGAAGCCGTAGCAGACGATGCGCCCCAGGGGCTCTAGCAGCGTCATGCCCTTCTGGAACGACTCGGGGCCGAGTGGGTCGAGGATCAGGTGATAGCCACGGCCGCCGAGCGTCTCGCGCGTGGCTGCGGCGTAGTCGTCGGTGCGGTAGTTGAAGGCGCGCGTGACGCCCATCGACTCGAGGCGCCCACACTTCTCGTCGCTGCCGGCCGTGGCGTAGAGCTCGATGTCGAGCGTGCGCGCGAGGTTGAGGACGGCGAGCCCGACGCCGCCGGCGCCGCCGTGTACGAGCACGCGCTGGCCCGCCTGGGCGCCGCCGCAGTGGATCAGGGCGAGGTAGGCCGTGAGGTAGTTCACGGGCACGGCCGCCGCGGTCGGGAAGGACAGGTCGTCGGGGATCGCGACCGCCCAGTGGTGCGGGACGCGCACGCGGTCGGCGTAGCCCCAGAAGCGCGTGGTGGCCATGACGCGCGTGCCGACAGGAAGCGCTTGGCCGCCGCGCTCGCCGGCCTCCACGACCGTGCCGGCGACCTCGTAGCCCGGCGCATAGGGCAAGGCGGGGGCGTCGGGATAGAGGCCCACGCGGCCCATCAGGTCCGCGAAGTTGACGCCCGCGGCTTCGACCTGGATGCGCACGTCCTGGGGCTTGAGGCGGCGCTCCTCGAGGTCCCGCTCGACGAAGACGGACGGCGGGCCGTTCTTGGGGATGACGATGGAACGCATAGGGCCGCGCATGGTACTGCGCGGCCCTATGCAGGTCGTCCGGGGCTTTGCCTTGCTAGCGGACCGCGGCCTGGCCGCCGCCCGTCTCGTTCCCGAGCATCCGGCCGGCTGCCGCCGCGAGCTCGGCCATCGTGTGGAAGTGACCGGCGCCGTCGACGCGCGGCCAAACCGCTCCACCACCGACCCACAGCGTCGAGCCGCAGGAGACCGCGACGCGGGCCACACCGCCGATGCGGACGGTGAGCGTGGCGGCGTCGGTCCCGGAGTCGGCGAGCAACACCACCAGGTGGGGCTGCTGCTCCTCGATCATCTGCTCGAGCACCTCGCTCTCGGTGGCGCAGCCGACCTCGAGCGTGCTGAAGCCCTTCTCGCGCAGCACCGTGTCGGCGAAGGCGAGCAGGATCTCGCCGTCTTCACCGGCCGGGCTCGCGAGGAGCGCGACGGGGGCACCGACCTTCGGGCGCAGGCGGCCCGCGGCGCGGGTCGAGGCACGCACGAGGCTGCGGCGCAGGCCGGTCCAGCCACCCGCCGAGAGGCGGCCGGTGGTGCGGCGTCCGCGCAGGCCCTGCACGAAGTCGCGCACGACCAGGTCGGCGGCGCGGCCCCAGTCCGCCGTCGTGGAGCGCAGCGCGAGGAGCGCAGCTTCCATACGGTCGGGGTCCGTGAGCGCGTTGGCGCGATCGAGCCACTCGCCGGGCGTGCCCATCTGCAGGCTGAGCGGGCTGTTGGAGCGGCCCATGCCGGCGCGGGGGTCTACCAGCGAGCGGAAGTCCTGCACGACACTGCGCAGGAAGCGGCGGTGACCGCCGGGGGTGCGGGTATGCGGAATGCGACCCTGGTCACTCCAGCGCTTCAGCGTCGTCGGACCGACGCCGAGCATTCGAGCGGCTTCAGGGAGTGTGATTACGTCGTCAGGGCGGGGGGTGTTGAGGGACATGGGGGGGACCGTCGAGGAGGGCCCTCCACCAAGCTTCCCGAATCTCACTCGCCACCTCCGCAAGGGGGGTGCCGAAATAGGCGCGCTCTGCGAGGAAGTGCTCAGAGGACGAGGCCGAACGGGTGAGACAGCTTCGTAAACCGGGCGTTTCCAGCGCGTTGGGCGAACGCGTCGTTTCTATTTCGGCAACACCTCCTGAAGATCTGTAGACCTTTTCGTCCGAATTGGAGACGTCTCATGACGAATCGGCGTGTCACACCGAGCCAATTCGCCCGTCTCCCCGATCACCTGTCAGCCGTTTCGGGCGCGATCAGTCTACCGAGGGAGCGGGTTCGCCCACCAGCCCCGATTCCTGGGCATGTCCGCCCGTCGCGAAGTGCCGGCGGTAGATCCGGAGCATGGTCGTGAGCAGGGCCAGGAGCAGGGGACCGAACACGATCCCGCTGATTCCGAAGAGCCCGATGCCGCTCAGAATGGCAAAGAAGAGCAGCATCGGGTGGATGTCGCGGGCCCCGGTCCGGTAGAGGATCCAGGGACGTAGCACGTTGTCAGCCGCGCCGACGATGACGGTCCCGAAGACCATCAGGAACACGCCGCTGCCGATCTCGCCGACCAGGAACTGGTAGACCGCCACCGGCACCCAGATGAGTGCCGTGCCGCCGAAGGGGAGCAGCGAGAAGAAGGCCATCACGACGGCCCAGAAGAAGGGCGAGGCGATGCCTGCGATCCAGAACATCACGCCCCCGAGGCCGCCCTGGATGACGGCGACGAGGATGCCGCCCAGGATCGCGGCGTTGGTGGTGCTGCGCAGCGACTCCAGGACCTGGTCCGTCTCCTTTGCCGAGAGGGGCGAGATGTCGACCATGAGGCGGCGCAGGCGACCCGACTCGCGGTAGACGAAGTAGAGCGTCACCAGCGCGATCAGGAACTCGAACAGGAAGAAGAAGGGTGCGCCGATCAGCGAGAGCGCCCCACCGGCCAGCGGGCCGCTCAGGAACGCGCGCACGATGTCGGGCAGGTTCTCCCGCACGCTCATCGCGAAGGCCTCGATCACCTCCCGCCCGTCGGCCGTGTCGAAGAGCCCGAGCTCGCCGAGCTCGCCCAGCCAGTCCGTCAGGGCCGCGTAGGCGGTCGGGAACTGGACCTTCACCTCGTCGATCAGTGGCTGGAAGTCCACCTCGGTGGCCTCGAGCACCAGCATGAAGCTGAGCAGCACGATCGGCGTGAGCACCACGAACAGGACGAGGAGCGTCATCACCAGCGCGACGAGCCGCGGCTTCTTCCACCGCGCGAGGAGCCAGCGATGCGGGAGCGCCGTAAGCGCCGCCAGGCACAGCGCCCACGCGATGGGGATGATGAACGGCTTGAAGATCAGCCAGAAGGCCCACAACGCGAGCGCGACGGCCGAGAAGAGCAGGAGGCCACGGAATACCCCGTGCTCGACACGCAGCTCGTCGCGATCGGGCTTGGGGTGGGCCATCGGGCGCCGAGCCTACCGGCTCGGGCGTGGGAGTGCCATGGGGCGCGAGCGCGGGACGCTCGCGCCTCCGTAGGGGGGCGTTACTCCCCCCCGGCCAGTCCGGCCTTCTCCAGCTTGTCCATCACACTGCGCGCCTGCGCGCGGCCTTCCTGGTGGGGGAGACCGGACTCGCGTACGAGGCCGTCCGCGCAGAGCGACGCGAGATCGTAGAGGTCGTCCCAGCGCTTCTGCGACTCGTAGATCATGCGCAGGTTGTTCCACGCGTCGAAGTAGCCCTGGTCGGACCAGTCGAGCGCGCGCAGGTAGTAGGTCTCCGCCTTCTTCAGGTCGCGCGTGGCGGGATAGAACTGGAACATCAGGGCGGTGTCGCTGACGACCTGTGCGTAGCCGTAGCGCAGGTTGAAGGCGAACTTGGTCGCGAAGCTCGCGTCGTACTCCCCGATGATGAGGGTGGCCGACTCGTAGGCCTTCGCGCTCTCCACGAAGATGTCGTCCCAGCCCTCGCTGGCGTGACGGACCGCGAACTCACGCAGGGCGAAGCCGAGGCTGTTGCGCGACCAGATGTTCTTCGGGGCCGCCTTGAAGAGCGGCTGGTAGGCGGCGATCAGGTCCTTGACCTGGGACTTGCTCCACGTGCCGACCTTCGACACGAGGTCCTTCTGGTTGACGAGCAGCTGGCTCCACGCCCACGCCGCGTCCTCGCGGTCGGGCTGTGAGGCGAGCGACTTCTTGTAGGCGGCGATCGCACCGTCCTTGTCGCCGCCGCGCGCTTTGATCTCGCCGGCGTAGAAGTGCCCGGCCGACGGGTTCTTCGCGACCTTCACGTAGCTCTCGATGAGCTTGAGCGCGGCTTCGTCGCGCTTGCGGCCGAAGTGGTCCGCGACGCCGTACAAGAGCACGTGCTCGTGCTTCGGGTGCTTCTCGGCCAGCTCGGCGAGCGTCTCGGTGTACTTGTCCGGCTCGTGTGCGTGGAGCGAGGCGAGACCCTTGAGGGGCTCGATGTGCTCGCGCTTCGTGTCGTTCTTCACCGCCTCCAGGTACGCGGTCCGGGCGCCGGCGAAGTCCTGGCTCCAGTGGGCGGCCTGGCCCATCTTGACCCACGCCTCGTAGGAGCTGGGGTCGACCTTCGTGCTCTCGGCGTAGGCCTCCTTGGCCTCCTTGTAGAGGCCCTTGATCTCGTCGGTGAGCTGGCGCTCCTTGCCGTACTTGTCGCGCGCCTGGATGGAGATCGCCTCGCCGCGCCAGAAGTGAGCCTCGGCGGTCTTCTCCGGCTTCTTCGCGAGGTAGGCGTCGATCGTGTCCTCGGCGCCGATGAAGTCGCCCTGGTAGTAGAGCGCCTTCGCGATGCCGACGGCCGCCTGCTGGCTCTTGCCGTCCTGGGCGAGGGCCGTGCTGAACGTGATCCGGGCGTCCTCGTAGTAGCCGCGGAGGAGCTGGGGGTCCCGCTGGCGGGAGGCCTTGAGGAGGTAGACCTCACCCAGCATCAGGTTCGCCTCGTAGTCGTTCTCGTCCTTCTCGATGAGCCGACTGAGCGCGTCCTCGGACTCGAAGAGGTAGTCGTCGTTGAGCTTGCCCTTGTAGGTCGCCTCGGCCAGGCCCAGGGGCGCCTCGCGCGAGCCCTCGTCCTTCTTGCAGACCTTCAGGAAGCGCTCGGCCGCCTTCTCGTAGTCGCCCTTGTCCAGCGCCTTCTTGGCCGCGTCGAGCGTACCGGCTTCGGCGGCACTCGGGGCGAGCACGAGGGTGGCCGCGACGAGGGCCAGGAACCAGGTGGTGAATCGGTTGCGATGCATGTCCGTCTCCCAGGCGTAATGCCGTTACCGGTCCTTCCCCCCGGGGGACTCCGGGGGCCAGGGGGAACCGTCTTCGGCCGCGTCTCGGCCCAATTCCTGCACAATCCGTGCCCTCAAGCGGGCTTCATCCGTCGCCGCGGCGCGGCGCTTGCGCTCGTCTTCGACGAGCTCCATGCGGCCGTCGACGCGGCGCTCCATCAGGATCGCGTCCTTGCAGCGCCGTGCGATGCGGTACCAGGTGAGCTGGCGGTCCTTCAACACGAAGGCGTAGAGGCGCTGGAGGTTGGGGATGTACGTGTCCTTGAACGCGTCCTCGGTCATGCGCAGGGCGCGGTGGTACATGCGCTCTGCGAGGGCCGCGTCCTGGACGTCCGCGAAGTAGTGAATGATCAGGCCGTAGTCGTTGACGATGCCGGCCAGGTTCCAGGACGTCGCCATGTCGCGCGACTCGTCCTCGGCCTCCGGGATCCGGGCCACGGCCTCGGCGTAGGCGTCGCGGCAGCGCACGAGCAGGCGGCGCACGCTCTCGGGCGCGTCCGCCTTCAGCTTCTGGATCCCGCCGGGCGTCACGTCGGTCCAGGGCGAGACCTTCTCGCGCAGGATGAACCCGAGGTTGTTGCGGCAGTAGGGGTCGTCGGGCCGGAGCTCGAGCAAGCGCTCGTAGATCGCGAGGGCGCGGTCGAAGTCGTCCTGCACCAGGGACTGGGCCGCGCGCTCGATGCCGAACGCAGCGGCGAGGTCCTTCGGATCGTGCGCCAGCGCCTCGGCGTAGTGCTCGACCGCCTCGCTCCACTGGCGCATCACGGTGAAGAGGTCGCCCCCGAGCCGGTAGCCGTCGGGGTCCTTCGGGTGCGCTTCGATGCGCTGCTGGATGACGAGCAGCGCGTCCGTGTAGCGCTTCTGGCCGGCATGGATGCGGATGAGGTCGTCCAGGGGCGCCGGGTCCGTCGGACGCTGGGCCGCTGCTTCCGTGAGCGCGGCGGTGAGCGCCTTCGCGTCGCGCGCGAAGAGGCTCGCCAGTCCGCGTCGCGCGAGCGCCGCGGTCTCGCCGCCGACTTCGTGCGCATGCAGGTACGCCTGGCGCGCGCCGTCGTACTGGCCGAGGCGATGCGCCGACCACGCGATCGTGAGGCGGAGCTGTCGGCGTCGTTCGGGCGCGAACTGGGTGGCTTCGGGGAGACCGGCGCGCAAGAGCGCGGTAGCGCGCGCGAGATCTGCGCGCGCGGCCTCCGTGGGCCGGCCATCGGCGCCCGCGGGCGTCGCCGCGCCACGCTCGTAGAGATACGCGCCGAGCTGGATCGACACGGTCGCGCCGAGCGCGGCTTCGGTGCCCTGCTCGTGTGCGAGGAGCACGGCGATCGCACCCGGCAGGTCGCCCTGGCTGTAGCGCGCGCGTGCAGCCAGGTACACGGCCGACGCGTTGCCCTCGGCAGCGAGCGTCTTCGCGCGGGTCTCTGCATCGGCGAAGAAGAGCGACGTGGAGCTCCCCCCGGCGCCGGTGCGGATCTGGTCCTCGGCGAGGCCGAGGTACGCGTAGCCGAGCGCGAGATCCAAGGACGCGTCGCGCGCGTCGTCGGCCTCGAGCGTCTCGGCGACGGCGCGGATGCGATCGAGGAGATCGCGATCCTTCAGCTGCAGTGCGATCCATGCGGCGTGGAAGAGGCGGGTCGGCTCGACGGCTTCCGATTCAACGAGCTCGACGAGCACCGCATGCGCGGCGGCCGCATCCTCGCGCTGCATCGCCGCCATGGCGTCGGCGATCTCGTCGGCGACGGCATGTCGCGTCGTGCCCAAGGTCAGCACGGCGGCGCACAACAGGGCGACGCCCGTGCGTTTCAAGGCGCGCTTCCAGGTGAACTCCATCGCACACCTCGCTCTGTGAACCCGTCTCGAGACTGCAACGCACAGAACGGAGACGGGCCCAGAAGCATACCGTTCGTCCGATCAGGGGTGTATTCTCGCCGTGTCCATGTCGTCGTCGTCGAGGTCTGCCGAAGCACGAAACGCCGAGCCCAAGCGCCGCGCGGATGGACCTGCCGCGCCAAAGGCCGCCGGCGCCAAGCGCCGCGGGGGCGGGGGCAAGCGACGGCGCCAGAAGCGCGCCGCACGCAAGAGCGCGGCCCCCCACGGGCCCGGCGAAGGCGCCGCCAAGGCGCCCGCGGGCTCCGGCGCAGGGAGCGCGCGCCGCAAGGGCCGCGCACGCGGCGAGGGCGGCGAGGTCGCACCGGTCGACCCGGCGCGCCGCCTGCTCCAACGCCTCGTCGCCGTGACGCCGGACGGCGTCGTCACGATCCGGGCAGGGGGCGGCCTGGGGCAATGGAGCGTGGGTGCGTCGCGCATCACCGGGCGCCGCCGCCGCGACGTCCAGCGCGCCGGCATGGCAAGCCTCTTTCGCGAGCCCGAGGAGTACAGCCGCCTCCTCTCGGACCTCGAAGCCCGCGGGCGCATCAGCGATCGCGAGCTCGTGCTCGTGAAGCCCACGGGCGAGGACGTCCCCGTGCGCGTCAACGCGACCCGGCTCAAGGGCGCGCCCCCCGCGTCCGCGCGCGGGCATGGCCGCCGGCACAAGCGTGCGCGCGGGCGCGACAAGGGCGCCACGCCCGAGGCCGACCGCTACCTCCTCGTGCTGCACGACATGACCGAGGTGCAGCACATCCGGCACCGCTTGATCGAGACCGAGAAGCTCTCCGCAATGGCGAAGATCGCCGGCAGCGTGGCGCACGAGTTCCGCAACCCGCTCAACAGCCTGTTCCTCAACACGGACTTGCTCGAGGACGAGCTGGCGGGGCGCGAAGAGATCCGTGAAGCGATCGAACCGACGCTGCTCGCGATCCGCGAGGAGATCGAGCGCCTCAACCAGATCATCACGCACTACCTCTCGCTCTCGAAGATCGCCAGCAGCACGCCGGAGGCGATGGAGCTGGGTGCCGTCGTGAAGGACTTCGTGGCCGAGTGGCAGGACCGGGCGGAGGCGCGCGGCGTCGTGCTGCAGGTCCGTGCCGACGACGGCCCGCACGCGATCTCCGCCGACCCGAACCAGGTGCGGCGCATCATGGTGAACCTCGTCGAGAACGCCTTCGATGCGCTCGAGGGCCGCGACGAGGCCGACGGCGGTCGCGCACGGCAAGGACGCGTCAGCTTGATCCTCAGGCGCATGCGGCGCTCCGTGAAGCTCACCGTCAAGGACAACGGGCCGGGCATCCCGAGCGATCACCGCGAGCGCGTCTTCGAGCCCTTCTTCACCTCGAAGAGCGGCGGCTCGGGTCTCGGGCTGTACCTGGTCCGTGAGATCGTGCTCGCGGCTGGCGGATCCATGTCCCTGTCGAGCGGCGACGGGCGCGGCACCTCCGTCTCGGTGCGCTGGCCGTTGGTCGAGGCGGGCAAGGAGCGAGGCGCGGCGTGAGCACCACACGCAAGTCGACGAGCGGCGCCGAGGTGCCGGCGGACGCGGCGGAGCGCCCTCCGAGCATCCTGATCGTCGACGACGACCGCAATACGCGCACCTCGCTGAAGCGCGCGCTCGAGCGAGACGGCTACGTCGTGCTGATCGCCGAGAACGGCAAGGAGGCCCTGAGCATCGCCCAGGGCCCCGAGGCGATCGATCTGGTGTTGACCGACCTGCTGATGCCGGGACTCGACGGCCTCGGCTTCATCGAGGGGCTGCGCGTCGTGCGGCCCGAGGTCCCCACGATCCTCATCTCCGCCTTCGCCGACATGGACACGGCCGTCAAGGCCGGGCGGCGCGGCGTGTACGAGGTGCTGGAGAAGCCGATCCGCCTGCGTGAGGTGCGCCGCGCCATCAAGCGCGCGATGAAGGGCACCGCCCCGCACGCGCCGCGCGAGATCGTGCGGCCCCCGCCGGCATCGGGGCGCAAGAAGCCTGGTGCCGGAGACGACGGCGGCGCGATGGCGCGTCTGCGGCGTCCGCTCGTCGGCGACAGTCCCGCCTTCAAGGACGTCCTCGATCTCGTCGCGCGCGTCGCGGCGGTCTCGTCCACCGTGCTCTTGCTCGGCGAGAGCGGCACCGGCAAGGAGCTGATTGCGGAGGCGCTGCACTACAAGAGCCCGCGCAGCCCCGGTCCGCTCGTGCGTGTGGCGTGCGCCGCCCTCGCGGAGGGTGTGCTCGAAGCCGAGCTCTTCGGCAACGAGAAGGGGGCGTACACGGGTGCGCACGAGCGGCGCATGGGTCGCTTCGAGCTCGCCGACGGCGGCACGCTGTTCCTCGATGAGATCGGGGAGATCAGCATGCCCCTGCAGGTGAAGCTCCTGCGCGTGCTCCAGGAGGGCGAGTTCGAGCGCGTGGGCGGCACCGAGACGCTGAAGGTGGACGTGCGCGTGATCGCTGCCACGAACCGCGATCTCGAGCAGGAGGTCAAGGCCGGCCGGTTCCGCGAGGACCTCTTCTGGCGACTCAACGTGATCGCGTTCAGCGTGCCGCCGCTCCGCGAGCGCAACGGCGACGTCGTGCTGCTCGCCGAGCACTTCCTGCAGAAGGTCCTGACGAACACGGGCCGCTCGACCCCCTCGTCCTTCGCGCCGGACGTCGTCGCGTGCCTGCGCGCCTACGGATGGCCGGGCAACGTGCGCGAGCTCGAGAACACCGTCGAGCGCGCCGTGGTCCTGGCGCGGGGCGACGTCGTCACGCTCGCGGACCTGCCGGCCACGATTCGCGAGGCGGCCGGCGTGGATGCGCCGGTACCGGGCGTGATCCACTTCGAGGTCGGCCAGAGCCTCGCCCAGCTCGAGCGCGAGGCGATCGTGCGCACGCTGGAGGCCGTGGGGGGGAACCGCGAGACCGCCGCCAGCCTGCTGGGCATCGGCGTGGCGACCCTCTATCGCCGCCTCAAGGAGATCGACCTTGCCGAGGCCGGCAGCGGGGACGAGCCCGAACCGGCCGACGCCTAGGCCCTTCGGGCCCAGATGGGCGCCTGGGGCCCCGAAACCCCAATTGAAAGCGGCCGTCGCGACGAGTCGCGACGGCCGCAGATGGTGAAAAGGACGCTGCCGTCTACTTGCGACGGGCGCGCGTGGCCTTCTTCTTCCGGGTTGCCTTCTTGCGAGTGGCCTTCTTGCGCGTGGCCTTCTTGCGGGTGGCCTTCTTGCGAGTCGTCTTCTTGCGAGTCGCCTTCTTGCGCGTGGCCTTCTTGCGAGTGGCCTTCTTGCGACGGGTGGCCTTCTTCTTCCGGGTGGCCTTCTTCTTCCGAGTGGCCTTCTTCTTCCGGGTGGCCTTGCGCTTGCGCGTCGCCTTCTTCTTGCGAGTCGCCTTCTTGCGGCGGGTCGCCTTCTTCTTCCGGGTGGCCTTCTTCTTACGAGCGGCCGGGCGCTTGCGAGTTGCCTTCTTCCGCGTCGTGCGACGCTTCGTGGCCTTCTTGCGGCGCGTGGCCTTCTTCTTCCTTGCAGCCATGTGTGTTTCTTGCCTCCTTGTGCCCAGCAGGGCTGAGCGATCGATCGCTTTCGTCACGTAGGCGGTGACGCATGCACGGTGCGCGCGCACAGCATGCACGCCCTGGCGGACATACAACTTCCGTGCCGCACCCCTCCAAGCGGTCATTCGGACGTGGTTGTGCACGTTCGGACTCTCAATTTGAGAATGCACTGCGCAACTTGCATGACGCGCCTCTCAACTTGAGTGTGTGTTGGGCGTTGTCATTCGCACGTCGCGGCGACGGTGTGTGCACGCAACGAAGCATGTGCGTACGCGCACACGAGCTGTGTGTACAGAGCGGCGATACACGCCGCGCACGTGTGCTGCACGCGACGCTCAAGTCGAAGACACGTAAGGCCGATACCGTTTGATCAACAGGCAGTGCCACCGCTGCCGTTCCGCGTTCCACATCCGGAACGTCGCGCACGCCGCAAGGGCAATCCTGCGCACGGCCCCTCGTACGGCGCTGCGCACGCTGGCATCATCTCTAGCGTGAACACCCTGCTCGCCACGCTGCTGCCGCTCGCGGGTCTCGCCGATGACCTCATGGCGTGGCTCGAGGCCAGCGACGGCCTCGCGGGCTACGGCATCATGCTGATCGCCTTCCTGGTGGGCTCGGTGGGGTTTCCCCTGCCCGAGGAGGCCGTGCTCGCCATGGGCGGCTATCTCGCCGCCACCGGCGCGCTGTCCCTCGTCGGGGTCTACCTGTTCGGCTACAGCGTGGTGCTGATCATGGACCTCTTGCTGTACGAGATCGGGCGACGTGCCGGGCCCGCCGTCGAACAGTCGCGGATGGGCCGGAAGATCGCGCCGGAGCGCTGGACCGCCGCGCGCGGCTTCTTCGAGCGCCGCGGCATCCTGACCGTGGTGATCGCGCGGTTCGTGATGGGGACGCGCATCACGATCTTCCTGCTCGCGGGCGCCCTGCAGATGGAGCGCCGGCGCTACTACGTTGCGGTGGCCATCTCCGGGCTCTTCAGCAACGCGATTCCCGTGATCCTGGGCTATCTCCTGGCGGATCGGATCAGCGAGCTCCTGGGCGGCATCGGTCAGGCCTACGACTGGGCCGGCGGCATCACCGTCGCGCTGGTTGGGGCCCTGATCGCTGCGTTCGTCCTGCTGCGCTGGCGGCGCCGCCGGCGCACACAGCCCGCGGGGGCATCGGACGGAGGGAGCGAGGCGTGAACCCGACCCTGCTCGTGGCGGAGGACCTCGAGGACGCGCTCGCCGCGGCGGGCGTGACCAGCGCGAAAGCGCTGCTCGACCTCGGGCTCGGTCCGGACGAGACGAGCGTGCGGAAAGCGCTGCGGCTCAAGGTCAAAGGGACGTCGGGTCGCTTCTACTTCAAGGGCTACCGCTATCCCACCGGTCGCAAGCGGCGGAAGCTCCTGGGCCGCGGCACGCTCTTCGGGCGGGCGCCGGAGCTGCGCGAGTTCGAGGCGCTGCGTTGGCTGCGCGGCCATGACCTGCCCGCTGTGCGGCCGGTCGCCGCTTGTGCGCTCCACGACCGGCGTCAGCTGATGGCCCAAGCGCTCTTGACCGAGTGGGTGAAGGACGCGCCGGACCTGGCGGCGCGCCTGGCTACACAGGACGATCCGGTTCGCACCTCCTCCGACGTGCGCCTCAAGATCGCCGCGGCGCTCGGTAGCGCCCTGGCGCGCATGCACCTGCACGACTTCGTCCACGCGGACTGCCACGCGCGCAACGTCATCGTGCGCCTCGAGGACGACGAGCCACGCATCTGGCTGCTCGACTGCCGTCGCGGTCGTGTCGTTCGTCCGGTGCGCGCGCGTCGCGGCGCGCTCTACGACCTCGCGTGCCTGCGGGTCGACCTCCGGCCGGCCGTCGAGCCCGTGTTCACGGGGCCCGAGTGGACGCATCTCCTGATGAGCTACCTCGGCACGGAGGTGGGGGCGGCCGAGCTCGATGCGCGCGTTCAGCCGCTGGCGGATCAGGAGCGCGCGCGTCAGGAACGGCGCGCCGCGCGGCGCGAGCGGCGCAGCTGATCCCCTAGGCGGGAAGCGCGATCTCGTCCTGGGAGGGCTGGCGGCTCCAGCGGCGGATCGTCTCGACCTCCTCCTCCCAGCGCGGCTCGAGCCGCGTCGCGAGGAAGGTCTTGAGGCACAGCTCGAGGTCGTCCACGAACTGGTCCTGCGCGTCGAGGCAGGCGACCAACCGGTCGTAGGGCGTGTCGCCCTCGGGGGCCGGCAGGCGCAGACCCGAGATGTCGAGGTCCTCGGCGCGCAAGGTGAAGCGCACCTCGTCCTCGCCCCGGGCCATCAGGATCCGCGCGGAGACGAGCGTCTTGCCGCTGCGCAGCGCGGCGCGGGCCTCCATGCTCGCGCCCGGCATGCCCGTGCGCAGGATCACGCGCCGCGCGGCGGAGCGCTCGCCGCGGAACTCGAGGTGCTCGTCGAAGTGCACGAAGACCTCGGTGCCGTCCTCGTGGCGGAAGCACGGATCCGCCTCGGCGCGCCACCACAGCCAGGTGAGGAACTCGGGGCCGAGGTAGTCCATGCCACCGCGGTCGTCGACGGCGCGAATCGGCGCGATCATGAGGGCGCTCCCGTGTCGCGGACGATCGGCCGCGGGCGGTCCTCGAGCGCGAGGGGCCCGACGCCGCGCGACGCGGCGTCCGTGCCGCCCGGCGCCCGGGCGAAGTCGGTTCGATGCAGGTCGTCGAGGCGCTCCAGGGCGGGCGCGCCCTCGAGCAGCTCCTGGCTGCGACGCCACGGCGTGAGCGGGACGAGCTCGACGCCGAACGTGTCGAGGAAGTGGACCCGCACGAGGTCGTTCACGCCCTTGCCCAGGGCCAGGACGTGGGCCACGCGTCGCTTGCTGTGCATCAGCACGGGCACGATGTCGACGGAGGGGCTCGTCTGCTTGAGCAGCTCGGCGTGGAGGTCCTCGCGGATCTGCTTGCGCTCGTCGCGGCCGAGCTTGAAGCGCGACCCCGCGTCCTCCGCCGCCTTGCGCCGCGCGATCAGCTCGAGGTCGATGTGCGCGCGCAGGAGCTTGTTGTTCACCCGGCGTCGGTCGACGCGCAGGCCCAGGGCCGCCCAGTTCCCGCGCATGACCGACTCCATGTCGAAGTCGGTGATGAGCAGGTTGTCGACCGTGGCCCAGCCGTACGTGCGCTCCTCGGAGGGCGTGAGCGGCAGGAACTTCCGGTCGCGGACGGCCTGGTAGAACTCGTCCGAGTGGGGGGAGGGGATCCGGCCGCCTATGCGGTACCGGCGAAAGGACTGCGAGCGAAGGGTCAGCATGCGGCGCGAACGATAGGCACGTGCTCCGACAGCGCCGGCGCGCCGTGCACGTGCGACTACCCTGGCGCCCGTGCGCCCCTTGCTGCCGCTCCTGCTGCTTGTCTCCCTGGCCGCGTGCACCGGCGGCCGTGGGCATCCCGTGCGCACGTCGCTGCCGCGCCTGGCTCCCGGCGAGAAGCCGGCGCCGCCCGTTGGCCTGCCGGAGCCGGGCATCCCCGAGGGCGACGCGGTCCTGCCGTTGATCTTCCTCGGGGAGCCGGCGATCCAGACCGCGCTGACCCGTCTGCGCGCGGCCCCCGCGCCGACCGGTCGTGCGCCCCGCCTGGTCGCGCTGCCGCAGGTCGAGCGCGCGTTGCTCACCCGCTATCGGCGCAAGGCGCCGGCGGGCCCGGTGCGTCGGGTCACGGCCATCGGCACGACCGGGTGGGTGCCCGTCCCGCCGCAGCGCATGGCGGACCTGATCGAGGATCCCGAGGTCGAGCGCCTCGTGCTCGCTGCGAACACGTTCGAGCCACGCGGGTTCGTGTACCAGGTCGAGGGGCAGAGCCGGCGGCGCTACTGGGTCGAGATGCTGAAGGTCGGCGCGGGGCCGTTCCGCTACGACCTCAAGTTCGGGATCCACAGCGAGCGCTGGACGCTGCCCGACGGGCGCATCGTGATCCGCTTCGACCCGATGCTGCGCCCACGGCCCCAGATCGTGACCATGTACCGGGGCGGCGTGATCCTCGAACCCCAGGGTGAAGGCACGCGCATCACGGAGGTGCTCGCCTTCGGCAACTCGCTGCAGGTGCCGCCGCCGATCTGGAAGCTGCTGCGCCCGATGATCGAGACGACGCAGAAGAACCGCTCGATCAACCTGTGGAAGCGGGCGTGGTGGGAGGCGGCGCCCAAGGCACCGCGCTGATCCCCGGCGCTAGCCGTCGGCGCCCGGGGTGGTGGGCGTGTCGTCGTCCGACTTCGGCTTGTCGGCCGGCTTCTCGTCGGGGTCGGCGAAGTCCGCGTCGGAGAGGAAGCCGTCCTTGTTCACGTCCATGCGGTCGAAGCGATCGTCGCTGCCCGGAAACTCGTCGCGCGAGACCTTGCCGTCGCGGTCCTGGTCGAAGCGCTGGAGCATCTTCTTGATGCGGTCGGGGTTCGCGCCGCCGCCCTTCTTCGCGGGCTTCGCGCGCTTCTGCGCCTTGGTCACTGCCGCCTCGAACTCCGCGAGGGACACGCCGCCGCTTTGGTCCGTGTCCATGCGCTCGACGAGCTTCGCGTTCACGCCGTCCTCGGCCGTGAGCTGCTGATCGGCGTCCTGGTCGAGCTCCTGGAAGCGCTTGCGCACCTGCTCCACCGAGAGGTCCCGCATGCCGCGCATGCCCTTGCCGGGCTTGTCCGCCTTGTTTGCGCGGGGCTTCTTGTTCGGCTCTGCGCCGCCGGGGGTGACGTCGGTCTTCGGCTTGGCGCCCTTGCCGTCGCCACCGCCCATCATCTCGTCGTCCATGCCCATGGCGCCGAAGAGCGCGGGGTAGTCCGTCCGGTCGAGCTTGCCGTCCTGGTTGCGGTCGAGGCGATCGAAGAGGTTGGCGTTGCCCTTCCACTCCGCCTTCGTGACGACGCCGTCCTGGTTCACGTCCGCCTGCTCGAAGAGCCGGCGCAGGCGCTGCATGCGGTCCTGCTGGCTGTTCCCGCCGCGGCGGCCGCGGTTCCGGCGCTCGGCCATCTCGCGGCGCTTCTTGGCGTTCGGGTCGGGGCGGTAGTCGGCGGGCAGCCCCAGCTCCGCGGTCGAGACCTTGCCGTCGTCGTTCTTGTCGAGCAGCCGGAAGACCTCGCGACTGCCGTCGAACTCCTGCTCCGTGACGAAGCCGTCGGCGTCCTTGTCGTACTCCTCGAAGAACCGGCTCGTCTGGGGCAGGTCCTCGGCGGCGGCGGGCACGGCCGTGAGGACGAGCGCGGCGAACAGGCCCAGGGCGATCGGCAGGATGCGGTTCATCGGGGTCACTCCAGCTCGGGGCGCGGCGCAGGTCGCTCCGCCCCCGGTTTCAACCCGGTCCGGCCCCCCGCGTTGCGCGAGAGGGCCGAATCCGGCTCATTCATCCGTGGGGGCCAGGCGGACGCTGTCCAGGAGGCCCCCGCCCTCGGGGATCTCGATCCACAGCCGGTGCCGGCCGGCGGGCATCCGGACGACCGGCGCCTCCCGCGGCTCCACGATGTGGACCTCGAACTGTTCGCGCGCGGCGACCTTGTGGACGGTCGCCACCCCGTGGGTCAGGAAGCCGACGCGGCCCGTGCCCAGCTCGGCGTTCAGGTGGGCGCGGACGTGGGGGCGGTCGTCGAGGAACCCCACGATCAGGCCGGGGAAGTACTGCACCCGGATCTGCTTCACCTTCCGCTCGGCGCGGGGCCGTGCGGGCGCCGAGTCGAGGATGCGCAGGCGCCCGCCCTCGAGCACGCCGACGACGAAGCGGCGGCCGCCGTCGGTCAAGCCCGCGACCTTCCCGTTGAGGCCGTCGATCATGTCGAAGAGCAAGAGCGCGTCGTCGAAGCCCTCGCTCTCGTCCGGCACGACCACATGCCCTTCGGCGCCCGTGTGCTCCACCGCCACGGGCGAGATCCAGCGCGCGGTGCCGCCATCGGCGTCCATGGCCACGTGGCCGTCTGCGTCGATCGTCACGCGCCCCTCGACGTCCTCGAAGGGCTTGAGGCTGTCCGCGAGCACGCGCGGCCCGACCTCCGCGAAGCCGTCCTCGCCGGTGGCCTGCTCCGTCGCGTCGGTCATGTAGGCCATGGGCCGCTGACCGAGCGACCAGCGCAGCGGCGGCCCACCGGCAGTGAGGCGTGCGGCGAGCGTGTACACGCCCGGATCCTGCACGTCGATGTCGATGTACATGTCGCCGTCGCCGCTCTCGGCCGTGACGCAGGTGCCCTGGGCACCGACCTGCTCCACCTCGGCGAGCTCGGCGTCGATCGCGAACTGCTCGGCCTGGAGCGTCAGGCCCTCCGTCGTGAGCAGGGGCACGGGCGGGGGCGCGCCCGTCGGCAGCGGCTTGCCGGTCTCGCCGTTGATGAACGCCACCCAGTCGCGATACGCCTGGCTGTCGCGCTTGAACTTGTCGCCGCCGCGGTGGCGCAGGCCGCCCTCGTCCTCGGCCAGCGGCTTCAAGAGGAAGCGCGACTTGTCGGGCTTGCCGGGGATGACGTTCTTCAGGATCGTCGTGAAGTTGACGTAGCGCTGCTCGTGGGTGAACGGCTCGTCGGGCTGCGGCACGAGCAGCTTGTGCTTGCCGTAGCCCTTGCCCTGATGGCACTCGGCGCACACCGTCTGCACGATGGGGGAGATGCGTTCGACGTAGAACTTGAAGTCAGGCTGCCCCGGCTCGGTCGCCGGCGGCTTCCAGACGACGGGCGGCAGCGTGGCGCCGTTGATCCAGTCGACCAGCGTGCCGTACTCCGGTGTGTTGGTCCCGAGGCGCGTGCCGCCGCCGTGCGTCAGGCCCCCGTCGCGCGCGTCGAGGGGCTTCAGCAGATAGAGCGACGCCGCGGGGTTGCCGGGCTCGATCAGCGCCGAGATCGTCTCGTAGTTGCGCTTGTGGTGGCTCTCGCGAACACGCCGGCCGGGGGCGGGGCGCAGGAAGTGGCGGCCGTGCTTGCGGCGCTCGCGGGCGTTCGCGTGGCACTCGCCGCAGAGGCGCGCGACGATCGGTGCGACGCGCTCCTTGTAGTAGTCGTAGTCGAGCTCGCCCTCGGCCGTGGCCGGGCGCTCGCCGAGGCCGAAAGCGAGGGCCAGAGCGGGCAGCAGGACGAGCAGGGGCAGGGTGCGGCGCGGCATGGCTCCCTATTGAACCCTGCTTCCACCGGCCGTGCAGCGGACCGGATTGCTTGACACGAGGCCTTCGCCTCCGGACCCTGCAAAGGCCGGCACCGATCGCCGACATGGAGGGAAGCGACGATGACCACACCCCTGATTGCCTTCTTTGGATGGAGCGTCTGGATCGCCGCGCTCGCGTTCATCGCCTTCGGCGTGCTGGCCCTCTGGGTCTGGCAGAAGAACAAGAACAACGCCAATCTGCTGACCCTGATCGGCGCGGCGGCCCTGGGCCTGATGTATCTGTTCGCCGGTCTCAAGGTCAACCTCGGCGACTTCTATCAGATCCTCCTCGCCGGCGGCTCCGTCGTGCTCCTGATCGGCTACTACCTCACGGTCAAGCCGATGGTGGAGGAGCAGATGGCGAGCCTGAAGGCCAAGATGGAGAGCCTCAAGGACAGCACCGCCGAGAAGTCCGACGACGGGGACAAGGGCGGGGCGTAGGCCATCGCCTTGGATACGTCGGCCGTCGAGGGGGCGACCGGCTGGCGGATCGTCCACCGTCCCCAGACCACCTCGACCAACGACGACGCCGCCATGCTGCGGGACCGCGGCGGTGCCGCGCGCAGCGCCGTGGTCGCGGACGAACAGACCGCCGGGCGCGGCCGCGCCGGGCGTAGCTTCGCCTCGCCCGAAGGCGGCATGTACGTCTCGATGCTGCTCGGCGCGCGCCCGGAGGACCGGCCCGCGCGCGTCGTGGCGCTCTGCGCTGTGGCCCTGGCGGAAGCGCTCGAGCTGCTCGGGGTGGCACGCGCCGAGATCAAGTGGCCCAACGACGTGTGGATCGAGCGGCAGAAGGTCGCCGGCATCCTGATCGAGTCGACGGATCCGAACGCGCCGGTCGTCGCGGGCATCGGCGTGAACCTCGCGGCCGTGCCGACCGGCCTCCCGCCGATCGTGTCGGCTGCCGTGACCTTCGCCGACGCGCACGTCGACCAACCCGTCCACCGCGACACGCTGCTCGTGCGCCTGCTGCAGCGCGTGGACGCGTGGTCGTCGCGGCTGGCCGGCGGTGACGCAGAGGGACTGGAGCAAGCCTGGATTTCGCGCCTGGCGCTCCTCGGCGAGCGCGTGCGCTTGAACTACCGGGGGAAGCCCTTGAGCGGTCTCTTCGAGGCCGCCTCGCTCGAGGGCGGGCTGCTGATCCGGGACGAGGAAACGGGCCCCGTCTGGCGGGAGGCGGCGCTGGTGACGGACCTCGGGCCCGCGTAAGTCCGCTCCCTGCTGCGTGCTACCTTCGCGGCGCCGTCATGTCGGACATTCGAGGCATCCCCCGCCGATCCAAGACCGCCGTCGTCGTGGTGCTCGTGGTCTTCCTGCAGATGCTCGCGCTCGCCGTCGTCGGCATCGGCGCCATCAAGGAGGACCAGGAGCGGGGGCGCCTGCAGCGGATCCGGGAGAACGAGGACGCCGCCCGCCTGCGCGTGGCGCAGCTGCGCGAGGACACGCTGAAGGAGCTGGCCGGGAGCCTGCGCCAGGCGCTCGATGCCGAGAGCTGGACGCGCCTGCGCGCCGACCGCGCGGCGTGGCCGGCGCCTCTCGTGCGGCAGGTCTTCCACTACTACCCCGACCCGACGGGCGGCACGAGCTACTCGATCCGCTGGGTCGACAAGAACTTCGTCCTGCACCAGCCGCCAGAGGCGACGCGCCAGCAGCTCGAGTTCTACAAGAGCCAGAGCCAGCGGCGCCGCATCGCCGAGCTCGATCCCTACGGCACGGCGCGACCGCGCGACGTCGGGCCGGACGAGCGCTTGCAGCTGTTCCTGCGGGCCATCAGCGCCTTTCCGGTCCTGGTCACCGAGACGGAGATCGGTCCGTGGCCGCTCGCGGCGGGGTGGGCGAACAAGCTCTATGACGAGGGCGTCTTCGTGGACGCTGCGCGTGCGCAGCTGGGCGGTGCCTCCAAGGCCACCGTGCGCGAAGCCGTGCTGCAGTCGCTCGTCGTCGCGGCGCTCAACGCCGACCGCCCCGAGTTCGACGACGCCGGCCAGCGCCTGGTGCGCGAGCTCCCCGCCAAGGTCGAGGCCGCCTTCGCCGAGATCCCGCCCGTGAAGCGCGGCGACCTCGTCGAAGAGGTCGCCGAGTTCCGCGAGCACCGCGCCTTCCTCGCCAACGCCGCCACCCGCGGCGACCTGCTCAGCTTCGTTCGGGCGGGTCTCGAGATCGGCGTGCCGCTGGGCGCCAGCCTGCCGTACCTGCGTCAGTCCGGCACCGAGCTCTTCGCGATGAAGATCCAGAAGGACTCGACCCTGCGGATTGCGCGGCTCAACGTCGAGGCGCTCGATGGCTGGATCCGCGAGCGCGTGGCCGCGGCGCGGTTCCGCCAGTGGGGCATGGAGCTGCGCGTTCGCGGCCGCGACAGCAACGAGGAGGCGACCTCCACCTCCCCCGACGTGCTGCTCGTCGAGGACATCGAGGACGGCGAGCTGCGCCTGCCGTTCGAACTGGCGCTCGTGAAGGTGGCCGATGTCGTCGGGTCGGGTGAGGGCCAGTCCGAGGTCTGGTACTGGGCCATCATCTGCCTCGCCGGCATGGGGCTCGCCTTCGGCGGGATCATTCTCGTGCGCCTCTGGCGCCGCGAGGTCCGTCTGGCCCAGCTCAAGGCCGACTTCGTCAGCAACCTCTCGCACGAGCTCAAGACCCCGCTCACCAGCATCTCGCTGTTCACGGAGATGCTGAAGGACGGCAAGTTCGAGGGCGCGCCGGACGACCAGGCCGAGGCCTACGAGGTGCTCGACCAGGAAGCCCAGCGGCTGCAGCGCATCGTCAAGCGCATGATCGAGACCGCCCGGAACGAGGCCCAGGGCGTCGAGCACGCGCTGGGGCCGGGGGATCTGAACCGGCCGGTTCTGGCAGCAGCCAACCGCTTTCGTCGAATCGTGACAGAACCCGGTTTGGATCTCGGCATCACGCTCGCACCCGAACCCCTGCCGATGATGCTCGACACGTCCGCCATGGACGACGTGGTCACGAACCTCTTGACCAATGCCTGGAAGTACAAGCGTGGCGATACGGCGCGCATCCGGGTCCAGACGGCACGGCGCGGTCGCAAGGCCGAGATCACCGTCACCGACGACGGGATCGGCATTCCGCGCAGCGAGCGCAAGCGCGTGTTCGAGACGTTCTTCCGCGCCGAGCAGTACCTGACCCAGCCGGTGGCCGGCACGGGCCTGGGGCTGGCGCTGGTGCGGACCATCGTGCGGGCCCACAAGGGCAGCATCCGGGTGACCGCCGGTGAGGACGGACTCGGAACGACCTTCCGGCTGCGCTTTCCCCTGAGTAGGAAGGCAGCGTACGCGGCCGCAAACCCCTCCATGGGGGAAGAGAATAGCCAACCCGACGAGGGCGAGGCGGCGACGTCCGCACGCGCGCCCGAGGGCGTCGGGAACACGGGAGCCACGGCATGAGCTCGAGAATCCTGGTTGTCGAGGACGATCCCAGCATCCGGTTGGGGCTCAAGCGCAGCCTCGAGTTCGAGGGGTTCGCGGTGGAGCTGGCGCGGGACGGCGAGGAGGCCATCCAACGCGCCTTCGACAAGAAGCCCGACCTGATCGTGCTCGACATCATGCTGCCGCGGGTGAACGGCTTCGAGGTGTGCCGCACGGTGCGCAAGTACGACGCGGCCATCCCGATCCTGATCCTCTCGGCCAAGGGGGACGAGGGTGACAAGGTGCTGGGCTTGGAGCTCGGTGCCGACGACTACATCACCAAGCCCTTCTCGATCCGCGAGCTCACGGCGCGCATCAAGCGCCACCTCACCCGTCGGCGCCAGGCCGAGGGCGAGGTCGACAAGTTCGAGGAGGAGGGGCTCGAGATCGACTTCGCGGGCCAGACGATGAGCGTGCACGCCGAGGCGCGCGAGCTCTCGACGCGCGAGTTCAAGCTGCTCCAGTTCCTGATCCAGAACCGCGGCCGCGTGCTCTCGCGCGACCAGATCCTCAACAAGGTCTGGGGCTACGACTACGACGGCACGCCGCGCACGATCGACAACTTCATCAACAAGCTGCGCCAGAAGCTGGGCGACGATCCCACCAGTCCGAAGTGGATCCAGACGGTGCGCGGCTCCGGCTACAAGTTCCGCCCGTCCGCCTAGCGACAGCGGCTCGCTAGCGCGCCGCCGGTCCGTGCACGGTGAACGTGGTGTCCTGGTGCGACATCACCGTCTCGCGGCCGCCCTGCTCCTGGCGTAGGAGCTGGACCAGCGCGCGCACGTTGTAGGACGAGCCCGCCCCGGGCGCGGGGAACGCGCCGTAGGGCACCCACAGGCTGGCGCGATAGCGGCCGTCGGCCTGGACGCGCACGGGCGCCGTACGCGAGACGATGTTGCCCGAGCGGCCCGCGAAAGCCGGTACGAGCGAGCGGATCGTCGCGTTCGTGTCGGCGCGGGCGAAGCCCGCGGCCAGGAAGAGCGCGCGGCCCTGCTGGCCGCTGGCGCTGAACTCCACGTCGAGGCGCAGCGCCGCGGTGCCGTCTCGCAGCTGCACGTTGTGCACCTTGGTCACCGTGGCGATCGTCGCGCCCGCCGGGGGGGCGGCGCGCAGCGTGCCGCCCGACGGCGCCGGGGTCCTGGGCACACCCGGGATCAGTGCCGGGTCGATGCCGTCGTCCGGGAGGACGGGCAGCGTCGGGTCGGGGGGCAGGATCGGGGGCGTTGCGACCGGCGCCTCGCGCGCCGATGCCGCCCTCGAGCCGCCGGTCGTCGCGCCCGTCGCCGGGTTGCGCACGAGCGGCGGCGGCAGCAGGTCGTTGAGCGCGGACGTGGTGGGGGAGGCGTCCGGCGTGTCCCACCCGTCCGGCTTTGCCGGCGCCTTGGGCTTCGGGTCCACCGTGGGCATGGCGGGCGTCCCGTCCTTCTTGGCGTCCTTCGCGTCCGGCTGCTTGGCGTCGTCCTTCGGGGGCGGCGCCTTGGCCTCACCCGACGGCGGCGCCGGTGCGCCGTCATCGGCGGGCGGTGCCGCGAGCGGGTCGTCCTCGGCGAAGGCCGCGCCTGTCCCCACGAGCAGCCCGGCCATCACGAAGCAGGCCACCATCGTCCACGTCCGTCGAGTCGTCATCGCTCTCTCCCTTGCCCCCGGCGCTCCTGTTCCTACTGCGCCACCACGATCACCAACAGCAATGCATGCACGATCACCACGCACAGGATCGCGAAGATCTCCAGCGCGCGGGGAATCCAGGCCCGTCGGGGATCTCCCGCGAGCGCCTCTTGGGTGCGCTCCAGCACGGGATACCACCAGAAGAGGAAGAACCACGAGGCCAGGCTGAACAGCACCACGATGCCCGCCGACTCGAAGTTGATGCGATTCGACACGACGAGGAAGACCAGGGCGCCGTAGCAGAGGAACGCCACGGCCATGCAGATCTGCAGCGGCAGGCTCGCCTTGAGCCGCTGGAGCGCGTAGTCCGTCAGCCGGCGCTCGCCGACCCGCAGCTCGGGGAACGAGCGCTCCTCGCCCTCCGGCTCGCCGCCTCCGGGCGGCACCGGCTGGGAGTCGGGGTGGGTGGGCGATTCGGGCACGGCGTCATCGTACCCGCCAGCCCGAGCCGTTCGCGGATCCCTCTGTCGGGGCGCTGCCGCTAGGCGAGGAAGGCCTTCGTGGCCTCCGTCAACATGGGCAGGACCTCGTGCACGTCGCCCACGATCCCGTAGTCCGCGACCTTGAAGATCGGGGCCTCCGGGTCCTTGTTGATGGCGACGATGACCTTGCTGCTGCTCATGCCGGCCAGGTGCTGGATCGCGCCGCTGATGCCGCACGCCACGTACAGCTTGGGCGAGACCGTCTTGCCGGTCTGGCCGACCTGCTCGGAGTGCGGGCGCCAGCCGGCGTCGACCACGGCACGCGACGCGCCGTGGGCGGCGCCGAGCGCGTGGGCGAGGTCGAGCACGATGTCCCACTTCTCCGGATCGCCCAGTCCGCGGCCGCCGGACACGATCGTGTCCGCCTCGGTCAGCTCGATCGTCTTCTCGGCGGCCGCCTGGCGCTCGCGCAGGCGCACCCGCGCGGCGGGGGCCGTGACGGCCAGCGGCTCGAGCACCGCGTCGCGCGGGCTCTCGACGGGGGCCAGCGCGTTGGGGCGGAGCGAGACGACGGGGCGCTCGCCGAGCCGCACGGTGGCGAAGGCCTTGCCGGCGTACATCGGCTTGCTCACCCGAACGGCGCCGTCGGCCCACTCGAGCGACACGACGTCGGCCGCGATCGGTGCGCCGAGGCGCCCCGACACGTAGGCGCCGAGCTCCTTGCCGACGACGGTCGCGGCGAAGAGCACGAGCGCCGGCGAGATCTCGCCCGCCAGCTGGGTGACCGCCAGGGCGTGGGCCTCGAGCTGATACGGCATGAAGCCGTCCGCCGAGACCGCGTGCACGGCGTCGACGCCGTAGCGGCCGAGCTTCTCCGCGGCCTGCTCGACGTCCGCGGGCACGAGCGCCACGACACGTCCGCCCGTCGCGTCCGCGACGGTGCGCGCCGCGGTAGCGATCTCTGCGGTGGCCTTCTTCAGGAACAGGCCGCCGTCATCACGGCCGACCTCGGCGTAGATCAGGACGTCCGACATCAGAGCACCTTCTTGTCGTTGCGCAGCGCTGCGAGGAGCTGCTGCATGCCTTCGGGCGTGGGCTCGATCGTGACGACGTCGGCACGCGCGGGCGGGAGGTTCAGGGCCTCGACCGTGCTGCCGTTCTCGGGCGCGGTCGCGGCGTCGGTGGCCAGCGGCTTCTTCTTGGCCTTCATGATGCCCTTCAGGCTCGGATACCGCGGCTCGGCCAGACCCTTCTGCGCCGTGAGCACGGCGGGCAGATCCACCTCGTAGACCTCGGTGACGCCCTCGTTCTCGCGGCTGACGACGGCCTTGCCGTCCTCGATCGTGAGCGCGCTCGCAAACGCGACGGACGGCAGGTCGAGGAGTGCGGCGAGGCGCGGCCCGACGGCCGCGTCGTCCACGTCCGTGGCCTGCTTGCCGCAGAGGATGAGGTCGAAGCTCCTGCCCTCGAGACCCGCGTGGATCGCGCCGGCGGTCGCCGCGGCGTCCAGCGTGCCGTCGACGGTCAGGTGCACGGCCTCGTCGGCGCCCATGGCCAGCGCCGTGCGCAGCTCCTTGGTCGCTTCGTTCGGTCCGACCGTGAGCACCGTGACCTTGCCCTCACCGGCCTCGGTCTTGAGCTGGATCGCCTTCTCGACGGCGATCTCGTCGTAGGGCGCCATGATGTACTGCACCCCGGCCGTGTCGATGGACGTGCCGTCGGCGCCGATCTTCACGCGCGTGTCGGTGGCGACGACGCGCTTGATCAGGACGATGATCTCCAAGGCGTTCTCCCGCTTCTTGGGCCTATGGGCGGGAGTCTACGTCCGGCGCGAATCCCCGCGAGCCGAACCACCAGAGATGTCAGCTGCTCGTCCCCCCCTTGAGCTCGGGCATGTAGAAGCCCTCGCCCAGGTAGGTGCGGCGGACGACCTCGTCGTCGACGAGCTGGGCCGGCGTGCCGTGGCGCAGGATCTGGCCGGCCGCCAGCATGTAGCTGCGGTCCGTGATCGCCAGGGTCTCGCGCACGTTGTGGTCGGTCAGCAGGATCGCGATGCCCTTCTCCTCCCGCAGGCGGAGCAGCGTGCCCTGGATCTCCTGGACGGTGATCGGGTCCACGCCCGCGAAGGGCTCGTCGAGCAGCAGCAGGGCCGGGTCGTGGATCAGGGAGCGGGCGATCTCGAGGCGCCGCCGCTCACCACCGGACAGCACCTCCGCTCGGCTGCCGCGGACCTTGTTCAGCTCGAGGTCGTTGATGAGCGCGTTCATGCGGCCCAGGCGCTCGGACCGGCGCAGCGGCAGGGTCTCGAGCACCGCCAGCAGATTGTTCTCCACCGTCATGCGCCGAAAGATGCTCGGCTCCTGGGGCAGGTAGGCGATACCGCGCCGGGCGCGCTTGTAGATCGGCAGCTTCGACAGGTCCTTGTCACGCAGGAAGACCTGGCCCGAGTCGGGGCGCACCATGCCGACGACCATGCGGAACGAGGTCGTCTTGCCGGCGCCGTTGGGCCCGAGCAGGCCGACGATCTCGGCCGGGTCGACCTGGAACGAGACGCCGTCCACCACCCGCCGTTGGCGGTAGGTCTTGACCAGCTTGCGCGCTTCGAGGAGTGCCATCCGTCGGCCCCTATTGGATGAAGCGCAGCCGACCCGGCGGATTCGGCGTGAGCGGCCAGAAGATCAGGAACGCGCGGCCGACGATCAGCTCACGCCACACGAACGGGGCGTTGCGCGCGCTCGAGCCGCGCTCGTGGTCCTCCTCGTCCTCCGTCCACTCGCGGCGGATGCCGTCGACGTCGGTGACGTACTTGCGCGACGCGTCGCCGCTCATGTAGTTCGGCGACTCGGAGTCGTCGTAGCGGATCTCCGTGCCGTCGGTCAGGTAGACGGTGCGCACGCGCCACTTGCGGCTGTCGCTGCTCGAGTCGGTGTTGTCGCCGAGCATGAAGTACGCGCCCTGGGGAATCACGATCCCCTCCTTCTTCCACTCGGGGCGGTGGCTGAAGCTGTCGACGTAGTAGAGGTCGCGGTCGATCGCGAAGCGCGTCACCTCGAGCGGGCCGCCCTCGGCCTCGATCTTCAGCTCCTGGTTGCGGCCGGTGGCGAGCGTCTCCTCGATGCGCCGGTCGTCGGGCACGACCGTGACCTCCTGGCCGTCGATCCAGACGCGCATGTCGCCGTCGACGAACTCGAGCTCGACGTCGAGGTCCTGCTTCGAGGAGAGCACTGCCTCGATGGGCACGGCGGGCTTCCAGGGTTGGCCCTTGCGCGAGAGCACCGCCTTCGACTCACCCGCCGCGGCGGCGATCGTCAAGGCGACCGCCCACTCCCCGTCCGGGCTCCAGCTCAGCGTGACGCGCGTCGGCGCGGCGTCCTCGCCCTCCGCCGTGGAGCGGCCCGGCCCCCGGCGGAGCGTGGCGCGCAGGCGGACGTCGCGGGCGTAGTCGCCGTAGTTCCCTTGCCGCGGCCAGTCGCCTGCCGTGCTCGACTTGTGCAGGCTGTCCGCCAGCACCAGCGCGGCCTTGGTGCCGCCCACGTACGCGTAGCGGCCGTGGTCCTCGAGCACCCAGGCCCCGTCCGGGCCCTCCGTGGTCCAGACGCCGGAGACGTCGAGGTCTTCCGCGTCCTCCGCGGGGGGCGGATACACGGCGAAGTAGAGCGCATCACGAACGCGCTTGTTCTTCCGCGCAATGCGGAACGGGGCGTCGTCGTCGTCCGCCCGCTTCACCCAGATGTCGCCGCGGTAGATGCGCAGCCGTTCGCCGGGGAGACCCGCGATGCGCTTGATGAAGTTGCGCGACCGATCCAGGGGGTAGCGGAAGACGGGGATGTCCCAGCGGGCCGGGGCCGCGAAGAGGTAGGCGAACTTGTCGACCAGGATGCGGTCGCCGTCCGTCTCGATGCTGTGGTTCTCACCCAGGAGCGTCGGCTCCATCGAGCCGGTCGGGATCTTGAACGCCTCGACGCAGAAGTGCTTGATCACCAGCGCCATCACGATCGCGATGGCGAAGGCCTCGAAGTTGTCCTTGATGAAGACCAGCGAGCCGGCGCCGGGATGCGGCGGGGGACCTTCGGGGTGGCGGGCGTCGAGCAGCTCGTCGGGGGTCGGCTCGGGCAGCCCCGCGGCGGGGATGGGGGCTTCAACCGAAGCGTCGGGCTGCGCGGGCTCCCGCTCGTTCATCGGCGCTTCTTCTCGTCGTCACCGCCGCCGAGCACGGACAGGAAGGCCTTCTGCGGGATCTCCACGCTGCCGACCTGCTTCATCCGCGCCTTGCCCTTCTTCTGCTTCTCGAGCAGCTTGCGCTTGCGCGTGATGTCGCCGCCGTAGCACTTCGCGGTCACGTCCTTGCGCATGGCCGAGATCGTCTCGCGAGCGATGATCTTGCCGCCGATCGCCGCCTGCAGCGGCACCGCGAACATGTGGCGCGGGATCGACTTGCGCAGGGACTTGAGCACGGTGCGGCCGCGGCTCTCGGCGCTGTCCCGGTGGCAGATCATGGAGAGCGCGTCGACCTCGACGGCGTTGACGAGGATGCGCACGCGCACCAGGTTGCTCGGCTCGTAGCCCTTGATGTCGTAGTCGAGCGTGCCGTAGCCGCGCGTGACGGACTTCAGGCGATCGTAGAAGTCGAAGACGATCTCCTGCAGCGGGATGTCCCAGACCAGCATGGCGCGGGTGGGGGAGAGGTATTGCTGCTCGACGTACACGCCGCGGCGATCCGTGCAGAGCTTCATGATCGGCCCGATGCCCTCGGTGGGCGTGATGATGCTGCAGCGCGCGATGGGCTCGAGGAAGCTGTCGATCAGGTTCGTGTCCGGCACGTCGGACGGCTTCTCGACGCGGATCTCCTCGCCGTCCGTACCCGTGATCCGATACGTCACGTTCGGCGCGGTCTGCACGAGGTCGATGTCGCTCTCGCGCTCCAGGCGCTCCTGCACGATCTCCATGTGCAGCAGGCCGAGGAAGCCGCAGCGGAATCCGAAACCGAGCGCCTCGGACGTCTCCGGATGGAAGGTGAACGACGCGTCGTTCAAGCTCAGCGTCTGCAGGGCCTTGCGCAGTGCTTCGAAGTCCTTGGGGTAGGTCGGGTACAGGCCGCAATAGACCATCGGTCGCGGGGGCCGATAGCCGGGCAGCGGCTCGAGGTCCGGCGGCGGCGGGGCCAGCGTGACCGTGTCACCGATCGTTACGTCCGCCAACGACTTGATGTTGGCCACGACGTAGCCCGACTCGCCGGCCTGCAGCGAGTCGACCTTGACCCGGTCGGGGGCGAGCACGCCGATCTCGACGGCCTCGTACTCCGTGTCCGTTCCGATCAGGCGGATCTTGTCGCGCTTGTTCAGCACGCCGTCGATGAGCCGCAGGTAGATGACGACCCCGCGGTACGTGTCGTACACGGCGTCGAAGAGCAGGGCCTTGAGCGGCGCCTCGGGATCGCCCACCGGCGGCGGGATCTCGTCGATGAGCCGGTCCACCAGCTCCTTGACCCCGTTGCCCGTCTTGGCGGAGACGCGCATCGCATCCTCGGCGGGGATGCCGAGCACGGTCTCGATCTCTTCCGCGACCTCGTCGGGACGCGCGGTGGCGACGTCGACCTTGTTCAGCACGGGGATGATCTCGAGGTCCGCCTCCACCGCGAGGTAGGTGTTCGCGACGGTCTGGGCCTCGACGCCCTGGGTGGCGTCGACCAAGAGGACCGCGCCTTCGCATGCGGCGAGGGACCGGCTCACCTCATAGGAGAAGTCCACGTGGCCGGGCGTGTCGATGAGGTTGATGGTGTAGCGCTTGCCGTCCTTCTCGTAGTGCATCCGCACGGCCCGGGCCTTGATCGTGATGCCGCGCTCGCGCTCGAGATCGAGGTCGTCCAGCAGCTGGGCCTCGGTGACGCCGCGCTCCACGAGGCCCGTCACCTCGAGGATGCGGTCCGCGAGGGTGGACTTGCCGTGGTCGATGTGGGCCACGATGGCGAAGTTGCGGATGTGGTCGAGGCTCTGACGCGCCATGGCGGCGGATTGTAGGTGCGCCCCCGGGCAGGCGGCCGCACGGGCCGACCGAGGCGGCCCGCTCGCCGAGATTTGCGCCCTTACATCTCGGAATCGGCGAGGGCCGCCGCGAGCGCCCGCAGGGCGCGTCCGCGGTGGCTGATGGCGTTCTTCGCCTCGGGGGTCAGCTCCGCCGTCCGGCAGCCGCTCTCCGGGTGGTGGAACAGCGGGTCGTAGCCGAATCCGTTCTCGCCCTGCTCGGGCCAGCGGATCACGCCTTCCAAGGCGCCTTCGCCCTCGGCCAGGATGCGGCCGTCCGGCGCAGCCAGGGTCACGTGGCAGACGAAGCGCGCCGTCGGATCGGCCACGCCCAGCGCCTCGAGGCGCTCCACGAGCAGACGGTTGTTGTCGGCGTCGGTGGCATCCGGCCCGGCGAAGCGCGCGGAGCGGACGCCGGGGGCACCGTCGAGCACGTCCACGCACAGGCCCGAGTCGTCGGCCAGGGCCGGGGCGCCGAGCGCTTCGGCCGCCGCGCGCGCCTTGAGCCGCGCGTTGGCCGCGAACGTGGACCCCGTCTCCTCGACGTGGGGCAGCGACTCCGGCAAGCGCACGTCGAAGCCGAGCGGCGCGAGCACGGCCTGGATCTCCGGGATCTTGCCCGGATTCGTCGTGGCCACGTAGACGGTATGCATCTGGCTACGACGCGGCGAGGGCGGCGCGGGCGAGCTCGAGCGCTTCGTTGATGCCCGTCTCCGCCAGGCCCAGCAGCGCGTCGAGCTGGGCGCGGTCGAACGGCTCCTTCTCGGCCGTGCCCTGGACCTCGATGAACCGACCCGACGCCGTCATCACGACGTTCATGTCCACCTCGGCGCCGCTGTCCTCGATGTAGTCGAGGTCGGCCAGGGGCTCGCCGTTCACGACGCCGACCGAGATCGCGCCCACCGGCTCCTTGATGGGCCAGCGCGGCAGCGGCCGCTTGAACTTGTAGCGGCGCAGCGCGTCGCAGAGCGCGATGTACGCGGCGTTGACGCTCGCCGTGCGCGTGCCGCCGTCGGCCTGCAGCACGTCGCAGTCGAGCCAGACGGTGCGCTCGCCCAGGGCATCCATGTCCACGACGGTGCGTAGCACGCGGCCGATGAGGCGCTGGATCTCCTGGGTGCGCCCGTCGATGCGGCCGATCGCCCGCTCGCGCGGCTTCCGGTCGCCCGTGGCGCCGGGGAGCATGGCGTACTCGGCCGTGACCCAGCCGCGCCCGCGCGACGACATCCACTTGGGCACCCGCTCGTCGATGCTGGCGGTCGCGAAGACGACCGTCTGGCCGCAGCGGTAGAGCACGGAGCCCGGGGCCTTGTCCGTGAAGCCCCGCTGGATCTCGACCGGACGGATCTGATGCGGCGCGCGGCCGTCGTGACGCGACATGGGGGCCTCCTGGGGCGCGGATCGTACCCCCCTGGGCAAAGCGGCACGACCGGGGGGTGGGGGTTCAGTTCGCGGCCCCCGGTGGCCGATACGACGCACGGCAATGGGCCCCGCGGGGCCCCCTGCCATGTGGGATTTGCGGCGTGGTGGCCGCCCGACCGGGCAGGTCCCCTCCATGGTCAAGCCTTCTGCCGATCTCTCCCGCTTCCGCCACGACACCCCCCGCGTGGATGTCCGTGTCGGGGACGCGCTCCACGACGCCGTGCCCGTGCTCTTGCGCGGACAGGAAGCGTCGTTGGTCCTGGCGGAGCAGCTCGACGAGCGCTCGTGTGTCGACCTCGT
>JASJAY010000087.1 GCA_030066775.1 Planctomycetota bacterium | reverse complement strand
GGGCGCCTGTCGCCCTCGCCCGAACGAAGAGGGGCGGCAGGCGCTCTCCACACCTGGAGGCCTCGACAGCGGGCGCGCCCTCAACTAGCCATGCCGCTTGCCAGTCCGTCACGAGAACGAGAACGAGAACGCGCTCGCGCTCGGTATACGGCGTGCGCTCTCTCAACAGGCCATGCCGCTTGCCAGTCCGTCACGAGAACGAGCACGAGCACGAGAACCGGAGGTCCTGAGCCTGTCGAAGGGACGCGCTCGCGCTCGGCAGCGGCGTGACGTCTCTCAACAGGCCATGCCGCTTGCCAGTCCGTCACGAGAACGAGTACGAGAACGCGCTCGCACTCGAAGGCGAGCGCGTCCTCGTTCTCGTTCTCGTGGCCTCCGTGACGAGCGCGTGCCTACGTTCGTCAGGACGTCGCGCCGATAGGACGCGCGCGCACAGCCGGATCTCTCCGGCGGCGCGCTACCGCTGGAAGATGGGTAGGACCTCGTCGGGAATGGCGAGCGTCAGGACGCCGAAGGCCGTCGACAGGATCGGGCCGAAGTCGTAGCGCCCACCCTCGGGCTCGAACTGCCCCTCGGTGGTCTGGCGGTCGATCATGTGCGGGTAGACGATGTTCTGCCACCAGCCCCAGAGGTTGCGGCGGCTCTTGTCCCACGTGTGCCCGTCCCACTGCCAGCAGGCCCAGGCGCCGTAGAAGTGGCCGTAGTAGTACCAGGGCTGGTCGGGGCCGCGCCCCGTCCCGATCTGCTTGCGGATGTAGTCGATCGCGCGCGGCACCAGCCCCGTCTCGTCCTCGTACTGCCCGAACAGGAAGAACGCGGAGAGCGCGGCCGCCGTGAGCGCGTAGGTCGACTGGTCCTGACGCGTGCTGTACTTGAACGAGCCGTCACGCTTCTGGCTGCGGCGCAAGTACTGGAGGCCGCGCTCGACGACGCTCGGGTCGATGCGGAGGCCCGCGTCGCGCGCGGCGCGCAGGCCCTGCGCGATGGTCACGGTGACGCTGCCTTCGTGGTCGCCACCGCGAATGGGGCGATAGCCGTAGCCACCCGTGGAGGTCTGCGCCTGCTCGCAGCAGTCGACGGCCTTCACGAGCACCTTGCGGATCTGGATGAAGCGATCCCGGTCGCTGGAGGTGCCGAGGGCGGAGGCCAGCGCGAGCGTCGCGTAGCCCTGTCCGTGCATGCGCGACGTGGTGTCGTTCTGGTACTCGAAGTAGCCCGGGTGCCACTGGCTGTCGTTCTCGCCCTTGTCCTCGATCAGCTTGAGCAGCCAGTTGATGCCCTTGCGCACCGCGGCGCCGTAGCGACCGCGCCCGTCGGTGGACCCTTCGGACATCAGCGCGAGCACCGAGAGCGACGTCAGGGCGATCACGGCGCGGTTGTCGCCGAAGCTGCCGCTGGGGCCCTGCTTGGAGGCAAGCCACGCGCAGGCCTTGCGGATCGCCTTCTGTCGGCGCCGGCGTGCGTCGCGGGGCTCGGGCGTGCCGCGGGTCTCCCGGTCCCGCGCGAAGGCCGGTGCGGCCATCAGCGCGGCGCTGCCACCCAAGGCCCCCGCCAGCAGCGAGAGCGCGTCGCGGCGACTCAGGGATCGGGAGGGCGAGGCCATCGGGGCTCCGGGAGGACGGAGTCCATACTCTACTGCGATTTCGGCGCGTGCGATCCGGGCGCGTCACGCGCCGTCCCGGGTCGCGCCCCAGCTCCCTACCGCTTGCTGCCGTCCTTGGCCAGCCGCTTCAGGTAGTCCTCGACCAGCTTGCGATAGCGCGCGGGGATCTTGGTGAAGTCGCCGTTCTGCACGGCGTCCCGGATCTGCGGGGGCAGCGAGGCGACCCACGCCGCCGCGCCGTCGTCCTTGGCTTCCGAGGCCTCCGCCTCTGCCTCGGGCTTGCGTGTGCCCTCAGCCCGGTCCTTGGGATCCCGCGGGCTCTCGGCGCCGTTCGTGGGCTCCTTCTGGCTTCCCTTGGGCTCCTGGGCCTGCTGCTGCTCGTCCATCCGCTTCGAGGCGTCCCGCGCCTTGGGATCGGGAGCCTGGCTGCCGTCCTTCGGCTTGGCGTCCTGCTGCTGCTGCTTGCCCTGGCCCTTGCCTTGCGCGCCGAACTGGCCGCCGCAGCCGTCTCAGGTCGGGATCATCTCGAGCAGCTTCTTGATCTCACCCGGGATGCGGCGGCCCTCCGACGCGGTGGTGCGCAGGAGCTTCTCGATCTCCTTCGCCGCCTCGGCGCCCTTCTTCGCGGCGCTCGCCTCGGGCTGCTTGGCCTTGCCCTCGGGCGGGAGCTCGATCCCGGCGTCGACCGGCTTGGGCTCGGCCTTGCGGTTCGCGCTGAGCGCGAGCAGGGCGTCCTGGTTCTGCTTCATCAGCTCCAGGATCTTCTCCATCTGCGCCTTGACCTTGTCGCGGATGTCGTTCGGCTGCGGCTCGTCCTCGGCCAGGGCCGGCGAGCTGAACGCAAAGGCCGCGAGCAAAGCCGCGACGAAGCAAGAGGAGAGCAGGCGACGCATCGACACCTCCATTCGCAGACGACGCGTCCATCGTAGCGACGCACGCGGCGATCGGGCGGCGTGAAGTGGCGGCGCGGTGGGGGCGGGCCGGGACGATCGCCCGGCATCGCGTTGCTAGCGCCGCTTGTTGCCGTTCTTGGCGAGCCACTTGAGGTAGCGCTCGACCAACGAGCGGTACCTGGCGGGGATCTTGGTGAAGTCGCCGTTCTGGACGGCATCGCGGATCTGGGGCGGCAGCGCGGCCGTCCACGCGGCTTCGCTGTCGTCCTGGGCGTCGCTCTGCTCCGGGTCCTCCGGCTTGCGCGTGCCCTCGGTGCGGTCCTTCGGATCGCGCGGGCTCTCGGCGCCGTCCTGCGGGTCCTTCTGCTGGCCCTGGGGCTGCTCGCCCTGCTGCTGCTGGTCCTGCTGCTTGCGCGCGTCACGCGCCTCGGGGTCCTGCTGCTCGCCCTCCGGCTGCTGGCCGGGCTTGGGCTGGCCCTGCCCCTGACCCTGGCCTTGGCCCTCGGGGATCATGCGCATGAGCTTCTGCATCTCGCCGGGGATCATCTGGCTGCCGGCCTGCTGGCCCTCGAGCAGCTCGCGGAGGGCCTTCTGGATCTCCTCGCGGGTCTTCGCGCCGTCGCCGCCACCGGGGGTGCCGCCGGGGCTACCGCCGCTGGCGCCGTCCGGGCCGCCGGCGCTGCCGGACGAACCCGAGCTACCCGAGGAGCCGCTGCTGCCCGAGGAGCCGGAGCTGCCGGAGGGGTCGTCGCTGGAGGGGGGCGGATCGACCTTCACGTCGACCTTGCGCGTCTTGGCCTTCCCACCCGTGGAGAGCTTGAGGAGGGCGTCCTGGTTCTGCTTCATGAGCTCCAGGATCTTCTCCATCTGCTTCTTGATCTTCTCCTCGGGGCTCTCGGCACCCGGCTCCTCGGCATGCGCGGGGGAGCTCAGAAGCAGGAGGCCCAGGAACAGGGCGGGCAGCCAGGCAAGGCGCTTGATCGACATCGGGTTCATCCTCATCTCTGATTGGACCGCCGAACGGCCCCCGGGGTTCCACGCATTCCGCGGCCGGCTCATTGGCCGAATACCTGCTTCTTCAGATCGTCCAGGACCTTGCGCAGCCGGCCCTGCTGGTTGGAGAGGCGCTCGAGCGTGCGGCGCTGGACCGGATCCAGCTCCTTGCCCTCGGCGATCTCGGGGTTGCGCTTCAGGAAGTTGCGCGTCTTCGCGTTCAGGTCGTCCTGCATGCGCTTGGCGAGCTTGATCTCGACCATCGGGGGCACGAGGCGCGGCTCGCCCTGTTGACCGCCCTGGCCGGGCTGCTGTTGCTGCTGCTGTTGCTGCTGCTCGTCCTGGCGACGCTCGATCTCGTCCTCGAAGGCCCCGACGAGGTCCTTCATGTCGATGATCACCTCGTCCTGGATGCCGAGGGTCAGGCGGCTCAGCTCGCTGGTGTCGAGCATCGCCTGCACCTCGCGCATGTCGATTGCGACGTCTTCCAGCACGGCGGCGAACGCGGTCGAGTCCTCGGCGCGCACGGCCTCGAGCCGCTCGTCGATCTTCTCGGCGAGCTCGCCCTGCTGCGTGCCGAGGCGCTTGACCTGCTTCTTCTGCGCGCGGCGTAGGCGGCCGCGGCCCATGAACGTCTCGACCAGCGGCGCCGTCTTGTCGCGCAGCACCTGCTGCTCGTCGATGTACTGCTTGAGGTCACGGACGAGCTCGTAGAGCAGCTCCTCCTGCTTCAGCGACTGGTAGCGGCGGCGCTCCTGCTCGAGCTCCTCCTGCATCTGCTCCAGGTAGTCGCGCGCCTCCTCGGCCTCCTCCTTGGACTGCTGCGCGTTCCCCTGCTGCATCTGGGACTCGGCTTCCTCCATGGAGTTCTTCGCGCGCCGCGCCGACTGCTGGGCCTGCTGGTTCTGCGTCTCGTCGACGAGGTCCTGCAGCTCCTTCAGACGCTCGCGGTTCTTCTGCTGCCGGTCGAGCAGGTCCTTGAGCTGCTCGTCCATCTGCGGCGTCTCTTGCGACTCCTGCGCGAGATCCTCGAGCGCCTGCTCGGCCTGCTGCATCTGCTGCTGGGCTTCCTGCTGCGACTGCTGGGAGCCGCTCGGGTTGCCCTGCTGCATCTGCTGACCGGCTTGCTGCATCTGCTGGCCCGCCTGCTCCATCGCCTCGGCCGCCTGGGCGGCGGCCTGCTTGCCCGCTTCGGACTCGGGCTCTAGCTGGTCGATCTCCTGCTTCAGCTCTTCCGCCCGCTCCGCGAGCTGGCGCTGCGCCTGCTCGAGCTCCTCGCGGCGCTTCTCTTCGTCTGACTCGAGGCCGCGCATCTGCTGCTCGAGGTCCTGACGCGCCTTGTCGAGCTGCTCCAGGGCCTCCTGCTGGGCCTTGCCGCCCTCATCGAGGTTGCCCTGCTGGAGCTCCTGCTGGGCCTGCTGCATGGCGTTGGCAGCCTGCTGGACGGCCTCCGCCGCCTGCTGCTGACGCTGCGCCTGCTGCTGGGCGCCCGCGTTCTGCGGCTGCCCCTGCTGTCCGCTGGCGTTCTGCTGCATCTGCCCGGCGGTCTGCTGCATCGATTCCGACAGCTGCTCGGCGCCGCTCTGGATCTCGCCCTGCTCCGCGGCCAGCCGCTCGCCGTCGCGGTTCTGCTTGTCCAGCGCCTGGGCAGCGCGCTCCAAGGCCTCGGCGGCCTCGGCCTGGGCGGCGTTGGCGCGCTTGGCGTCGCCTTGCTCCATCGCCTTCTTGGCGCGGTCCATGGCCTTGGCGGCGTCCTGCGCCTCGCCGGCGGCCTGCTTCACGTCCTCGGCGGACGGCGAGCCCTGTGCCTCACCGGCGGCCTCCAGCTTCTGGCCGAGCTGCTCGAGCTCTTCCGCCAGGGCCTCGGCCTCCTTCTGACGCTCGCCCTCGGCGGCCGCGTCGCGCTCGGCCTGCTCGCCCGCGTTGGGCTGCTGACCGCTGTTCGACTGCTCGCCTGCGTTCGGCTGCTGACCGCTGTTCGACTGCTCGCCTGCGTTCGGCTGCTGACCACTGTTGGACTGCTCACCAGCGTTCGGCTGCTGACCACTGTTGGACTGCTCACCAGCGTTCGGCTGCTGCCCACTGTTGGACTGCTCACCGGCGTTCGGCTGCTGACCGCTGTTCGACTGCTCACCGGCGTTCGGCTGCTGGCCCTGCTGCCCGCTCTTCGCCTGCTGCCCCGAGGCGCGCTGCAGGATGTCGCCCGCCTGCTCGAGCTCCTGGCGTGCCGTCTCGGCGTCGCCGGCGGCCTTGGCGTCTTCGCCCTCGGCCTGGGCCTTCGACGCGGCGTCGAGCGCCTCGGCGGCCTCGGCGAGATGGCCGGCAGCCTTCTCCGCCGCCGTGGTCTCGGCCTTCGACGCCGTGCTCTTCGGCGCGAACACGCCTTCCTTGGCGGCCTTCTCGAGCTGCTTGCCGAGCGAGCGCGTCATCGCGGCCGTGTCGGCGGCGCGCTTCGCGTTCTTCTCGCTGGCCTGCTTCGCCGCCGTCGCGGCGCGCTGCACGTCGTCGGCGGCCTGCTGCATGGCGGCGTCGGCCTTCTGGGCCGCGTCCGTGTCACCCGCCTTGGCGGCCTCCGCCTTGGCCTTGGCTGCCTCCGCCAAGCGGCCGAGCGCGTTGTCGAGCGCGCGTGCCTCCTGGTTGGGGGAGGAGGACTTCGAGCCCTCGCTCGGCTTGGCCTTCGCGCCGTCCTGGCCGCGCATCTCGCCCTGCATGGCCTTCGCGGCCTCGGCGAGCTGCTCGGCCTGCTTGCCGTCCGTGGCGCCCTGGGCCTGCTTGGCCTGCTCGGCGACCTGGTTCGCTGCGTCCGCCTTCTCGGCGGCGCGGGCGCCGTCGCGCGCGGCCTCTGCGTCGCGCGCGAGCTTCTGCACCAGCTCGGCGCTCTGGCCGAGCAACGCCCGGCGCTTACTGGCCTCCTGGGCCTCGCGCTCGCGTGCGGAGAGGTCGCGCGCCCGGTCGGCCGCCTCGGCCGCCTCTTGCCGCAGCTGCTCGCCCGTCTTCGACGAGGCGTCGCGTGCCTTCTGCGCCTGCTGCGTGTTCTCGATGGCCTTCTGCTGGGCGTCGCGCACGTTGTCGAGCGTCGCCATCTGCTTCTTCAGATCGTCCAGCGCCGAGCGGTCCATCTGGTCCTGGAGGCGCTCCTGCTCCCGGCGCAGCTCGGCGATCTCGCTCTGCAGCTCGGCCGCCTTCTTCGCGGCGTCGGACTGCGACTGCTCCATCGCCTTCTCGATCTGCTTGGCGATCTCGTCCTGTTCCTGAGCCAGCTCGGCCGCTTCCTTCGCGGCGCGCTCGTTGAGCTCGAGCTGCTTCTCGATCTCGTCCTTCGTCGCGTCGCGGCGGCGGTCCTCCAGGATCGCGAGCAGCTCCTCGAGGATGGTGATCACACGCCGGCTGGCATCGCCCGCCGTCTCGAAGCCCGGCGTCGCCCGGCCCAGGGCCTCGGCGATCGTCGCCATCTGGGTCCGGATGTCCGAGCCAGTCATGAACTGCTTCGCGCTCTCGAGGATCTTGGCCTCGTGCTCGTAGCCGTCCGCGCGCATCTGCGCGATCAGGATGTCCATGCTCTTCTCGAGCTCGTCGACCTTCTCGCGGATCTCCTGCTGCTTGCGCGCCTGGCGATCGGCGCGCTGCCGGTCCTCGCGCTCATCGGCGAACGACGGCGCGCCGGAGACGGCGACGAGCGCGACGAGCAGCGTCAGGATGCCTGTGGCGAACCGGTGGCGGAGCGTCCGGCGCGTGCGGTCGGCGTTGTGGGTCATCGGGTCTCTCCAGGGGGCGTCCGTCACTTGTTCTCCTTCGAGAGCTCGTACTCCATCGCGCGCTGCTCTTCGATCAGGCGGCGCACGCGGAGCGTGACGTCACTGAGGCTCTGCCAGCTGTCCATCTTCTGGAGCAGGCTGTCGAGTGCATCCAGTAGCTGCTTCTGCGAAGCGACCGCGGCCTTCAGGTCCTCGTCCTTTCCGGAGAGGGCGCGCGCGACCGCGTTGTAGGTCTCGGGTGCGAGGCGCGCGGCCACGGCCACGGCGTCCTGCATCACGGCGAGCATGCGGTCGATCAGACCGCGGTCGTAGATGAGCTTGTCCTGCCAGGCCTTCACGATGCGCTCGTAGAGCGCATACGGGAAGACGGGGTCGCCGATCCAGCTGTCGCCACCGGGCACGGTCTCGCCGTCGCCGCGCGCCGCCGGCGGGAGGCCGTACGTGGCGCGGTGGTGGCTGTCGAACATGCGCAGGATCTTCTCGGTCGGGTTGGGCGCACCCAGCCGGTCGTAGAGGAACGCGTTGAAGACCTCGATCAGCCCGCGCACGGCCTGGTCCGCGTCCTGCGCGATCTTGCCCTGTGCGAAGCGCACGGCCTTGATCGTGTCGAGATCGTCCGCTGCGCGCGTGCCGGTGGTCAGGTCGACGAGCTCCTGATGGCGCGAGCGCTGCTCGCCGCGCAGCGTCTCGATGGCCGAGCGCACGGAGTTGCGGCGGCCGGCCAACCCGCGCTCGAGGTCCGAGCCCGCGAAGACGTCGGCATAGGTCCAGTCACCCTCGCGCGTCTGGCCCAGCGAGTCGAAGGCGAGCAGACGCATGCTGAGCTGCGCCGGCGCCTTCACCTTGGCGTCGCTCGGGCCCTTCAGGTCCGGCACGTCGAGGGCCGCGTAGCAGAGGATCTGCTTGCGCTCGTAGGGGCCGTCGTTGGCGAACAGGACGTCGCCCGCGTCGGCGCCTGCATCGGGCCCCTCGGCGAACGGACGCAGCGTGTAGCGCGTGGTCGTCTCGGGACCGGTGCGCACCTCGAGCACGATGCGGCTCACGCCGTAGTCGTCGGAGATGCGCGCCAGGATCGGCAGCCGCCCCTCGGGCGTGACCTCCATCGTGCCGCGCGGGTAGATCCACTCCGTCTTGGGCGCGCGATCGCGGCGCACTTTGACGGTGTAGCTGTCGAGCGCGCTGTCGTTCGTGCGCCCCTCGGGCGTCTCCAGGTGCAGGCGGTACACCGTCGTGTCGTCGGCGCGGAACGCGAAGCGGTACTGGCGCACCCCGTTGACCTCGATCGCGGTCACGTCTTCGCTCTCGTCGCCGCGCAGCACGCGCGCACGTCGAACGGGCACGTCCGTCCCGAAGCGCACCTCCACGGTCGAGCCCTGGGGCACGGTGGGGCTGCCGCCTTCGAGTGTCTGGCTCTGGCCACCGAGGTACTCGGGGTAGGTGACGAGCGTGTTGATGTCGATCACGCGCGGCGGGATCGTGATCTCCACCGTGTAGATCGGCGTCTCGTCGACATCGTCGCCGCCCTGCAGCATGAACGAGAAGGGACTGCGCACGTCGCGGAACTCGTACGCGAAGACGCCCGGCACCTCGGGCACGCGGTACATGCGCCGCTCCTCGGGCGCTTGGCCCGGGACCAGGTCGACGAGCACGACCTCGTCGGGCACGTCGCCCTGGGCTTCGGCGTAGACCACGAGCGGGCGGCCGTGGGCCACCTCGTAGGGCCGGTTCGGGTTCCACGGGGTGACCGTGCCGTCCTCTTCGACGAGCACGGCGAGGAGCGTGGTGTCCTGCGGCCAGGCCTTGTCCTCGAGCTTCAGCCCGCGATCGAACCAGAGCCCGATCGTGGCCGGCATGGCGGCCGCCACGCCGACCGCAACGACGCAGGCGAGCGCCGCGGCGCCGAGCCACTCCGCCGCACGGCGACCGGAGACGGCGCGGGATACGGGCAGGCCGCGTACCTCGGCCACGGCCTCGTCGACCACCGAGCGCATCATGGCCTCGCTCTCGCCGCGCGTGGGCTTGCGCAGCTCGCGCGCGAAGTCCAGGGAGGCGGCGAGGCGATCGTTCAGGGCGCGGTACTTCTGCTCGACGGTGAGCGCGAGGTCCTCGTCGGAGAAGCGCACGCGCAGGCCCTGGAAGAAGCGCACGCCGAACCAGATGGACAGGCCGATGATGCCGCCCGCCACGAAGGCGAACAGCCACGACCATCCGCGGCGGCTGCGGGTGAGCGCGAGCGCCAGGAGCACGGACACGCCGAGCAGCAGGATCCACAGGATCAGCGCCAGGCCGTCGGGCCGGTCGAAGAGCCCGAGCCGGATGAACCGGCGCACGCCCATCGGCAGGTTGAGCAGGTAGTCCGCCGCGAAGTAGAGCGCCAGCGTGCCGAGCACGGCCACGATCAGGCGGGCACCGCCGATCAGCGTGACGACGACGCGCAGGCGGCGGCGGAGGCCGCGCAGTCGGGCGCGGATGTCCTGCACGGAGGGGGCGGCGTTGGTCATCGGGCAACCTCGATCTCGAGCGCGGCCGAGACGATCGGCGAGCGCCCCTCGGGGTGGTAGCCGACCCGCACGCGGTACGTGCCCGGGTCGGCGAACGGGCTGAGCAGCTGCAGCGTGACGCTGCGCCGCTCGCCGCCCCCGAGTATCACGGGTTGCCCGGGTCGCACCACGCTCTCCCCGGACAGGATGTTGGCCTCCGTCAAGGCCAGGGGCTGTTCCAGGCCCTGCCAGCGCCCATCGGGCCCCAGGCGCTGGATCACGGCGTAGAGGCCGGTGCGGTCGCTGGCCGGGCCGGGGGCGCTGAGGCGCAGGTGGTTGGGGTTGACCACGTCCACCTGCAGCTCGAGCACTTGGCCGGGCGCGACGGCGCCGCCCTGCACCCGCGTCAGCTCGATCAAGGGCTCCTGGAACCACGTGCCTGCGGGCCCGGCCGCCTGCTCCAGGGAGCCGTCCGCCAGGAGGCGGGCGCCCGTCTCGAGGCGTTGTGCCTGGGCCATGACGACCCCCTCCTCCACGTGGACGGAGAGGGCGCCGTAGCGGAGGTCGACCTCGAAGCGCGTTCCCAGGACCTCGACCGGCCCGTAGGGCGTGTCGACGCGGAACGGACCCGGTCCGACCTGGAAGTGGGCGCGACCCGCGGTCAGGCGGACGTGGCCAGGGGCCTCCACGCGCAGCGGGCTGTCCCCGTCCAGCACGACGACCACGCGGCCCTCGAGGATCACCTCGGCCGGCTTGCGCGACCGGAGCAGGGCGCCGGAGGGGAGCCGGAGGCCCATCGTCTCGCCGGCCGCTACGCGGGCGAAGGGGGCCCCCTCGTGCAGCACCTCGATGCCCGCCCCGGCCGTGGCCTCGACGCGCACGGGCTCCGCGTCCCGCTCGGAGCGCCAGACGAGGATGGCCGCCAGGAGGATGGCTGCCGCCGCTGCCGTCCACGCCAGCGGTGCCCGTCGGCGCCGCGGCGCGGCCCGCGGCAGGTCACGCCTGGACACGCTCTGCTGGGGCGCCCCGTGCAGCGCCTGGGCGACCTGCTCGAACGGCGGCGGCTCGGGGGCGTCGGGAAATGCGTCGTACAGCAGCATGTGCGCCGCGATCGCCTCGAACTGATCGCGCAGGGCGGGATCGCCGGCGAGCGCCCGGTCCACGCGATCGCGCTCGTCGTCCGCGAGCGCACCGGTGGCGCGGGCGACGAGATCGGCGTGGGTGACGGGGCGGGTCATGTGTGGGCGGGTGCTCTCGTGGAGCTCAGCCCAGGCGGGGGCCGAGTCGCCGCGCGAGCTGCTTCTCCGCAGCCGCGAGGCGGCTCTTGACCGTGCCCACCGGAATGCCGGCGACCTGCGCCGCCTCGGCCAGCGCCAGGCCCTCGAGCCGCACGAGCACGAAGACGAGGCGAAGCCGACGCGGGAGCGCCGCCACGGCCTCGCGCACGGCGCGCGCGAGGTCCGCGCGTGCGGCGTGGGCCTCGGGCCCGACGTCCTTCGTCGGCGTGCGTGCCGACTGGTCGTCGTCGGGCAGCGAGATGCCCCTGCGCCGCCGGCGCTTGGCGCCCTCGTTCCACCAATGCCGCTTGGCGATCTGGAACAGCCACGTGCTGACGCGTCCGATGGGACGCCAGCGCGGGGCCGCCCGCCAGACCTTCAGGAACGTGTCCTGGGTGAGGTCCTCGGCGAGCACCCGATCGCCCGACAGGCGGTAGAGGAACCGCATGACCGGTGAGCCGTACCTGGAATAGAGCGCTTCGAACGCCAGCCGCTCGCCTCGGCGGACACCGGCCATGAGCGCCTCATCGGAGAGCCCACGCCGGTCGTCGCCCTCTGGGGCGGGCTGCCGGCCTTCCTGCTCGTCGATGGGGGTCACGCCGTGTTCCCGGGGGAGCCGCGGACGGGGGGTCAAACCGCTCGAGGGCCCCCGGGTTCGCTGATTTCCCCCTCATTCAACACGATCCCCGCCGGCCGGTGCCAAACGCCTGCAAAACAACAGGACGCCCCGGGCCTGGGGCCCGGGACGTCGCGGTGAGTCGGGGCCGCCCGGGAGGGCGGCGGGTCGGGGAGGGGGCCTACCAGCGGCGGTCCTGGCCGACGCGGAAGGTGAGCTGGGTCGAGCCGATGCGGCCCGTGAGGCCACCGCGGAAGAGACGGACGAGGAAGCTGATGATGTTGCGCATGGGAATCTCCTGGGTGCTGCACGGGTGCGCTCCAGCGCGGTCTCGTGCGGGGTCGTGTCGTGTGTAGGGATCCAACTGCGTCCGGGACGTCGATGGAGACAGCCCTGCTGCTATCCGTCCCCGGACTATGATCCGCCCATGCCGCGCTGGTTGATCTGCCTCCTGCTCCTGCCTGTCCTGGGCGTGCCCGCGCTGGCGGCCGACAAGTTCAAGGAGGCGCGCGCGCACTACGAGGAGCAGATCGATCGCCCGCCGCTGACCTTCCGCATCGACGGGATGCGGCGCCTGGCGGCCACGAACGACAAGCGCGCCCTCGAGATCCTGGGTAGGCGCTACGGCAAGCCCCGCATCCCCAAGGAGCACGAGCGGTACCTGCTCGCGCGGGTGCTGGGCGAGGCCTTCACCGACGCGCAGCACGTGCCCGCGCTCTGGCGCCTGGTGCAGCGCCACAAGAAGGACGAGCACGCTTGGCTGTGGGTGAATGCCCTCGGCGCTGCGGCCCGCACGCCGGAGGCGACCGACGTGCGCGCGGCGGTGCAAGACGCGCGGCTCAAGCCGCTGCTGCGCGCTGCCGCGCTCGAGGCGCTCGCGGCCCAGCGCCATCCGCAGACGCTGACGCTCGTGGCCGATCTCCTCGGCGCGAAGCTTCCGCGCAGCAAGCTGGCCCGGATGGCCCTCCTCGAGAGCTCTGCGCGGGCGCTCCTGCCCTGGCAGGACGAGGTCGTCACCGCCGAGTTCAAGCAGGCGGCCGGGGCGGTCATCGACCTGCTCGCGCGCGACGACGTGGCCGACCGCACCCGGCTGGTAATCGCACGCCATCTGGCGCGGGTCTTCAACGTCGAGCGCGTGACGCTGGAGCACCAGTACTGGCGGCGGCTGCTCTCCATCCAGGACCAGCCGACCCACGACGGCGCGACGGTCGAGGCCCGACCGCGGTTCTTCGGCCTCGAGGCGACGGGCTCGCGTCTCGCGTACCTGATCGACCTCAGCGACTCGATGCTCGATCCGGTCACGAAGCGCGAGCTCGACGACGCGAAGGCGCTGCACGGCGACGTCGACGCCAAGGACGGCGGCATCGACTGGAGCCGCATCCGGAGCCGCTTCGACCTCGCGCGTGCCTTCCTGGTGCAGTCGATCCGCGGGCTGAAGTCCGACGTCTCGTTCATCGTCATCGCGTTCGGCAAGGAGGCCGAGCCGCTGCGCTCCACCAAGGGCCTGGTGCGCGCGTCGAGCGCGAACGTGAAGAAGGTCGTGCGCGAGCTGACCGAGATCGAGGCGGGACGCACGACCGACAAGCGGCCCCACGGCACGCTGCGCGGCAGCACGAACCTGCACGGCGCCCTGCTGCGCGCCTTCCGGGCCACGCCCAAGGGGCTCTTGGACGCCGAGGCGCATGTCGAACCCGAGCTGTTCGACAAGGGCGTCGACACGGTCTTCGTGTTCAGCGACGGCAGGCCCACCGACGACGACTTCGACGCCCAGGACCGATTCGACGGCGGGACCGTCACGACGGATCGCGAGAAGGGCGACACGGCGAAGCGCGGCGCGGGCTCGGCCAACTACTTCGGCCCGTACATCCGCTGGGGCAACCTGCTCGAGGACGTGCGGCGGCTCAACACGTTTCGCAAGGCGGAGATCCACACGATCGCGATGGGGGAGGCGGACAGCCGGCTCCTGCGCGGCATTGCCGAGCTGGGGCTCGGCGGATACCGGCCGCTCGGCATGCTTGGCCGCGGCGGGCGGATCAACGCCTGGTGGCTCATGGGTCCGTACCCGGCGCCCACGATCGAGAGCTGGTCGAAGGCCGAGGCGCCGGAAGAGGGCGTCGCATTGCGCGAGCCGCTCGTGGTCGGCTCGAAGCGCGTGCGTTGGAAGCGCGTCTTCAGCCGCCACAAGGACGCGATCATCAACCTCGATCGCGAGTTCACCCCGCGCGACGAAGTCGCCGCGTATGCCTACGCGGAGATCGAGGTCGAACGCGCCGGCGCGGCGCGGCTCCTGCTCGGCAGCGACGACGGCGCGCGCGTGTGGCTCAACGGCAAGCTCGTGCACACGAAGCTCGTCAAGCGCGGCCTGACGGTCGACAAGGACACCATCGACGTCGAGCTCGTGAAGGGCACGAACCGCCTGCTCGTGAAGGTCTGCGACGCGAAGGGCCCGTGGCGCTTCTGCCTGCGCGTGACGGATCCGTCCGGCGCGGCCTATCCGTTCCTCATGCGCTGACGCGGTGCGCAGGACGCACCGCCGGCGCTGCCGCTATCGCTGGTGGATCGGCAGGTAGTCGAGCGGGAACTGCAGGATGAGCAGCGCACACGCCGTGGCGTAGGCGTTCGTGTCGTCCACGTTGCTGCGCCAGAACGCCTGGGTCTTGCCGTCCGCCGTCTTGACCGGGTTCATGCGCTCGAGCAGGTGGTCGCGCACGCGCGTGTACCAGCTGCGCCAGCGCGCCGGGTCCTGCCCACCGATCTGGTACATCGCCTGGGCGCCGTAGTAGTTGCCGTAATAGAAGAAGTAGTGGTCCGGGCCCATGTGCCCGCGCCGGTGCCAGACCTGCCAGTAGGCGTTGTCCATGTAGTCGACGGAGTCGGCGATGGCCGGCGGCGCCGAGCGGCGACGGATCTTGAAGCGCTTGATGTGCGAGCGGACCTGGTCGTCGTCGTAGAGGCCGGCCTGGAACATGGCCGTGAGGCCGGCGGCGCAGAGCGCGAACGACGGTCGGTTGAAGCGCTTGTCGTAGGGCTGGTACCAGTACGCGCCCTTGGGACCGGGGGGATGGTCGTTCTCCGAGATCGCGCTCTGGATGATGTAGGAGAGCGCGCGGTCGATGGTGGCGCGCGGGACCTTGATGCCCACGTTGCGCGCGGCGCGGAGCGCGACGATCTGGCAGACCGTGACGCTCATGTCGGAGTCGTTGGTGAACGGCACGTAGCGCCAGCCGCCTGTGGCGTTCTGGCACTTGACCGTGAACTCCACGGCCAGCTGCAGCTTTTCGCGCACGCGCTCCGTGCGGGAGACGCCGTACACCTCGGCCAGCGCGAGCGTGGCGAAGGCGTGGCTGTACATGCGCGTGCCGCCGCCGGCGATGTAGCCGTTGTGGCGCACCTGCGAGAGGATGAAGCCGATGGCGCGCTCCATCACGTCACCGTGCGGGCCGCGGCCCGGCATGTGACCACCTGCCAGGAGGGCGAGCACGGCCAAGGAGGTCGTGCCGACGTGGCTGATCTTCTTGCCGTTCTGGAAGACGTCGTACGTCTCGTTGATCTTCTTGCCGGCGTCGCTCGGCCAGGACCCGTCGGCCTGCTGCAGCTCGACGAGATACGAGGTGCCCCAGCGGATCGCCTCGCGGGCCTGGCGGTTCACCAGCGGGCCGCTGCGCGAGCCGGGATCGTCCGCGTCCACCTGCGTGGGACCGAGGACGGCGAGCAGGGTGACCAGCACGAGCACGACCGGCAGGGCGTAGGCAACACGGCGCATGGCGCCATCCTACCCAGGC
>JASJAY010000086.1 GCA_030066775.1 Planctomycetota bacterium | reverse complement strand
CGTCCCGGTTCCCCCCGCTTTCGCCCCAGCCCCCGCACAGGGTCCGCTACCCTCACCCCATGCGATCCGACATCCTGGTTGCAGCCGTCATCATCGGCCTGTGCGCGTTCGCGGTGATCAAGCAGCTCGACGCCGGCGACGAAGAAGTCATCCCCAAGCTGGTCCTGGGCGAGGCGCTCGACCCGGACACCCGCGTGACCCTGATCGGGGACCCGCCCTTCACCGACTCGATCGGTGCGTACATGGGCGAGAAGGCCACGGTCTTCATGAGCTGGAGCGTGCCCTGCCCCTGCACGGACAAGGTCGAGGCGCGGCTCAAGCACGTCTACATGAAGTTCCTGCCGCGCGACGGGATCAAGTGGATCGCCGTGGACGGGGAGCCCCTCGACCAGATGGAGACGGGCATCATCGACACCCCGTGGGGCGAGGAGCACCGCGAGGGCATCTGGCCGAAGATGGGGCGCCTCAAGGCCTTCTACAAGATGATCCTCGATCCGCGGCAGCGCCTCTGCAAGAAGCTCGGGCTGTTCCAGGCCTCGGTCGTGGCGGTCTTCGACAAGGATCGCAAGCTCGTCTACCGCGGCACGATCGACGCGGACTACGAGAAGGGCAAGGCGGAGCACCTCGAGGACGTGCTGTCGCGGCTGGTGGGGACCAAGGACACGCCCGCGGATCCGAACTTCGAGCCCTTCGAGCGCGAGTTCACCTACGGCTGCCTGTTCAACGACCCCATGTCGTGCTTCGAGTACCTCGAGCGCGACAAGAAGGGCGCCGCTGAGTAGCGCGCGCTAGCGGATCCGTCGCTTCAGCCAGAACTCGACCGACGCGCGGCGGTTGACGGTGAAGCCGCCCGCCGGCTCGTAGGCCGTCACGAGCTCCCACCCCTCGCGGCCCAGCTTCTGGAGCGGCGCGAGCGACTGGATGTCGCTCTTCTCGTACGTCCGGAGGTTGCGGTCCAGGGGGATCAGGACGTGCTTGTACTCCCACGCCCCGTCCGGGCCGTCGGCGTCGGCGGGGTTCCAGCCGGTGCCGATCGCGAAGGCAGCGACGAGCAGTAGGGGGACGATCCAGCCACCAGTCTTCATGGCGTCTCCTTCCGGTTCGGGGCTCATGGTAGGGGCGCCGTCGGGAACGGGCGCACGCCTTTGGACGACGCATCCCCAGGATCTCTACCCGCCGTCAGGCGCGGATTGCTCGCGTCCGCAGCCGTTGCTACCTTCCCCAGCCTTCGTCGAGGCCCTGGGAGGAGCCCCTTTTGGTCAAGATCCCCGTAGGCATCCCGATCTTCGTGGCCGCCGCGGGCGTGGACAACAAGTTCGCGACCTTGGTCCACCGATACCTCTTGAGCGCGGCCGTCTGGCTCGTGCTGGCCAGCGGCGTGGGCCTGTTCCTGGCCTTCCACCACGTCGACCCGTCGCTCCTGCCGGACATCGCCGAGCTGTCGTACGGCCGCCTGCGCCCCGTCCACACCATGACGATGCTCTTCGGCTGGGCGTCCCTGGCGCTCGTCGGGCTCGCGCTCTACGTGGTGGCCAAGTCGGCCTGGGTCCCGATGCACAAGCCGCTCGGCAAGGTCGAGTACGGCTTCGCGCGGCTGGCCCTGTGGCTATGGAACATCGGCATCGCGGCTGGGATCGTCACGCTCTGCATGGGCATGGTCAACGGCGGCCGTGAGTACCGCGAGTACCAGTGGTACTGCATGGCGCCGATCGCCGTGGGCGTGATCATCATCGGCATCCTCGTGTACCGCCTGATGGCCCGGCGCGGGGTGCAGGGCGTCTACATCTCCTGCTGGTTCATCCTCGCCTCGTGCTTCTGGATCGCGATCATCGTCGTGATGGGCTACCTGAGCCCGTGGAAGACCGGCATCGCCGACCGCATCATCGACGGCTACTACATCCACAACGCCGTCGGCATGTGGTTCACGCCCCTGGCCGTGGGCATCACCTACTACGCGTTGCCCAAGCTCCTGAACAAGCCGATCTACTCGTACGCCCTCGGCGTGCTCGGCTTCTTCACGCACATCGTCTTCTATACGGTCATCGGAACGCACCACTACATCTTCACGCCCATCCCGGTGTGGCTGCAGACGGTGTCGGTGATCTTCAGCGTGGCGATGATCGTTCCCGTCTGGGCCAGCACGGGCAACTTCCTCATGACGATGAAGGGCGAGCGCCTGGCGATCCGGCACAGCTACTCGCTGCCCTTCTTCGTGGTGGGCGTCATCGGCTACGGCCTCGCGTCCATCCAGGGCAGCGCCGAGTCGCTGCGCGAGGTGCAGGAGGTCCTGCACTTCACGCACTACACGGTGGGCCACGCGCACTTCGCCATGTACGTCTTCGTGAGCTTCCTCATCTGGGGCGCGATCTACGGACTCGTCCCGCGCACGACGGGCGTCGAGCCACCCGTGATGTTGGTGGGGGTGCACTTCTGGCTCGCGCTTTCGGGCGTCGCGATCTACGTCGTCGCGCTCTGCTGGGGCGGCCACGTGCAGGGCAACGCGTTCGTCGACGGCGAACCCTTCATGGAGTCCGTGCGCGCCATGACGCCGTTCCACGTCTGGCGCTTCGTCGGTGCGTCGTTGATGACGGTCGCGCACCTGGTGTTCTTCGTCTCCCTCTGGCGGATGCGGCCGGGAGCCTTCAGCAAGGCCTTCGCGCAGCAGCCGGGTGCATAGGGGGTAGCCATGCCGAGCAACATCCACACCAGCCACCGGATGGTCTTCCTGCTTCCGGCATCGATCTACATCGTGCTCGTGGTCGTGATCGCGATCCTGCCGGCGATGAGCGCGTCCACCGAGGAGAAGGCGCTCGAGGTACCGCCGGTCACGCCCTTGGCCGCGTGGGGACGCGAGCTCTACCGCGAGAAGTACAACTGCGTCGTCTGTCACACGCAACAGATCCGCGGCGACGTGCGGCGCCGCAACGAGGTGGACGGCAGCGTGCCCGTGCTCGCCGCCGACGCGCGCTTCGGCCTCGAGGGCCCGACCACCGCCGAGGAGTACGCGCACCAGGAAGCGCCGATGCTCGGTACCCAGCGCACGGGGCCGGACCTCATGTCCATCGGGATCCGGATGCCGAGCCGCCAGTGGCACTACTGGCACCTCTACAAGCCGCAGTCCGTCTCGCCGGACTCCACGATGGAGGCGTACCCCTACCTCTTCTCCAGCGAGAAGCCGAAGGCCGTGGGCGACGCCGTCCCCGAGAAGGTCGAGCTGATCGAGGGGCTTGGATACGACGGTGACGAGCTCTGGGCGACGCCCGAAGCCGTGGCGATCGTCGAGTACCTCTTGAGCCTGGATCGGCCGCTGGCTCGGAAGAACCGCTGATGGCCTGGCTCTCGAGCCTGCTCGCCGCCCACGTCCATCCGGTGTGGGAGGACTTCGGTGCGCTCGAGTGGACCGTCACGGCCCTCGCCGCCCTGCTCGTGATGTGGAGCATCTGGAAGGCTGTCCAATACACGATGAACCCGGGCGAGGACGAGCCGGACCACTACAAGCGAATCATCTTTGACCCCCCGGGGTCGGATGAAGCGGTATCTTCGGATGCCGAGGCGGATGGGCAGACCGGGGCCCAGAGCTGAGCGGAGACGTACGTGGACGCGCCTGAGGTCAAGGAACCGATCAAGATCTACCTGGATGACCAGGAAGAGCCGTTCAAGGTCGAGCAGCCGCCGCTCCGCTTCAACTTCAACACGATCCACCTCCCGGACGGCGATCACACCCTGCGCATCGAGGCGAGCAACGGCCTCGCGCCGCCGACGATCAAGAAGATCCCCTTCACGGTGCGCAACGGCGTTGCGCTGACGGTCTCCGGCCTCGAGCAGGGCCAGACGATCGGCGGCCAGGTCGAGCTGATCATCAACGCGTACGCCGGCAACACGGAGGTCGACTTCGAGCCGCGGCGCGCCGAGACCCCCGAGCCCATCCCCACGTGGGCCTGGGTGCTCTTCCTCACGATCTTCGCCTGGACGATGTTCTATCTGCTGAACCCGGCCCAGGCGTACGAGGAGCTGCTCGAGGAGCGGCGCCCCGAGGCCGAGGTCGGCGAGCAGCTGTACATGGACACCTGCGCACGCTGCCACGGCGAAACGGGCGACGGCCAGTGGATCCCGTCCGGCCCAGAGCCCGAAGACGGCTACCACCGCATTCCGCGCCTGAGGGACAACCCCGAGAACGCCCTCGCCGACACCCCGTTCCCGCTGATGCAGGTCATCGTGCTCGGCAAGAAGAACGACGGGGTTCCCATGCCGGAGTGGGGGCCGATCCTCTCCAACGAGGAGATCGTCGCGATCGTGAACCATGTGCGCACGACGTGGCGCCACGACGCAACCAAGATCGAGCTCGAGCACCGCCGTCCGCCGGCCGAGATCGAGGAGCTCGAAAAGGACCTCGCCGAGGCACTCGAGGCGAAGGACGCCGATGCCCTCGGGCAGTGCTGTTGGCCCACCAAGTCGTTCCCGCCGCCGATCCTCTACCGCACCGACGACACGTACGCGCGGGGCCACAAGAAGGTGGCGGAGGCGTGGAAGACGTACTTCACGGACCTGGGCCCGAACGGGAAGGTGCTCCAGTTCAAGCTGACCGAGAAGCGCTACGACTACGAGCCGGCCACCGTCGACCAGATCGGCAGCCTCGTGATCGGCATGGGACGCATCTTCCTGCAGGCGCAGGGCGAAGACGGCAGCAAGGTCTCCGAGCAGGGCCGCTTCATCCGCGTCTACAAGCTCAACAAGGGCGGAGACGATCCGGAGGACCCCCCGTACTGGTCGCTCATCTTCGACTTCGCCGACATCCCGATGCGCATCGGCTGCGACGTCGGCTACTGCCCGCCGGACCAGCTCCCGGGGGCCACGAACGGCTCAACGAACGGCGGCGCGCAGCTGCCCGATCTGCCGGACCTCGCCCCGACCGGCGACAACACGATCGGCTACGCCGACGTGCAGGCCATGATCCGCGCCACGGGCAAGAGCGCCGGCGACGCCCCGCACGAGACCTTCTGGGACCTTCCCTGGAAGGAGTTCTGCGCGTTCGAGTTCGAGGAGAGCTGGGACGAGGACGACAAGCTCGAGAACAAGATCCGGCTCGTCGTGCCGGGTGACGTGGCGAAGTCCAACCTCATCCGAGCCCTCGAGGGCCGTCCCGTGCTCGTGCTCCTCCCCAGCGGGGAGGTCATCGAGCGCGCGTCGATCGCGCGCATGCCCAAGAACGGTCCCTTCCTCTCCGATGAGGACATGGCCAAGCTGAAGGCGTGGGTCGCCGCGGGCTGCCCCGAGACGCCCGGCGGGCCTCCCTACAAGGAGGAGGGAGCAGAGGCCGCTCCCGTGAAGGAGCCCGTCAAGGACGAGCCCAAGGACCCGGTAGGCGGCGGCGAGACCTTCGATGGCGCGGTCGGCTTCGACGACGTCAAGCAGCTCATCAAGGGTCTCGGCAAGGGCGCCGGCGACGCGCCCCACGAGTCCTTCTGGAACCTGTCGTGGGATGCGTTCTGCCGCTTCGAGTTCGAGGAGAGCTGGGAGGAAGAGGACAAGCTCGAGAACAAGATCGTCCTCGTCCGGCCGGGCGATCCGGATCGCTCGAACCTGCTCCGCGCCATGGCGGGCGAGCCCATCCTCGTCACGCTGCCCGACGGCAGCGAGATCGAGCGCAAGACGATCGCGCGCATGCCGAAGAACGGTCCGTTCCTCGACGCCGAAGGGCTCGCCAAGGTCCGCAAGTGGATCGCCGACGGCTGCCCCGAGAAGCCCGGCGGCCCGCCGCACGAGCTGGCCGGCGCCGCCAAGAAGGCGCCGGACGAGCCGAAGGCGCCCGACGAGGGCGCCGCGCCGCCGCCCGCCCCCGTGGCGAGCGTGGGCTTCGAGGAGATCAAGCAGATGCTGCGCGCGCTCGGCAAGACGCCGAGCACCGTGCCGCACGGCGCGTTCTGGGAGGAGCTCTCCTACGCCCAGTTCGTGGCCTTCACGTTCCCGCGCAACTACGGCGACGAGCTCGAGTACCGCCTCCTGATTCCCTACGACGCGAAGAACTCGAACCTCGTCAAGGTGCTCGTGGACGGCAAGGGCGTGGTCCGCGAGGGGCCCGACGGCAAGCGCGTCGTCGAGGACGTGACGCGCATGCCGAAGAACGCCCCGCCAATGCCCAAGGCGGCCCTCGAGAAGCTCATCGAGTGGATCGACGCGGGCTGCCCCGAGAAGGCGGGCGAGCCGAGCAAGCTCCCGCGCGCCGGCGACCCGATGGCGCCCAAGGCCGACGAGCCCGGCTCGTTCGTCCCCGAGGGCCCGGCCCCGGGCGGCGGTTTCCCCGATCCCGACAAGTAGCCCGCGTGGCTGCGATTGAGGGGTCCGGACCATGAGCGGGAAGCCGAGCGATGGGTTGGACGCTTGGCTACGCGAAGACTGGCGTGAGCTGGGCTTCTACTACATCAACGAGGATGCCCCTCCGCGCATCCGCGTGTCCGGTTCTCGCGCTGGCCTGGAGGGCCTCGCGACGCTGCTCCGCGAGTACGCGCGCAACCCGGTGAACGCGACGATGAGCGAGCACGACCACCTGGGGCCCTACGGGCTCAAGCTCATGACGTGGTCGGAGGCCGGCATCGATGCCAACGAGATCCGCGGCACGCTCGCGGATGTCGAGCGGCTCGGCGAACTGGTCGGATCGTGGCTCGCGGCGGCGGCGCCCGGCGACGAGGAGGACCTGGGGCGGGCCTGGTGCCCGTCCGCGGCGTACGGCCTCGTGATCTCGCTACAGGAGGACGGCTTCGATCCCGGAATCCAGGATCCCCAGCTCCAGTAGGGGGGCTCGGTTGCCCCACGAGGGCAGCGATCCGGTCAACACTTGGCAACCGCCGGCTTCTGCGTACCTTCTCCAGCCGCTGACAGGGTGCCCGCTTAGCTCAGTCGGTAGAGCATCGGATTCTTAATCCGCAGGTCCTAGGTTCGAGCCCTAGAGCGGGTACCACTCTTCTCCCCAGCGCAGGCCCGTTGATGATCCCGGGGCTGGCCCTCAGACTGGATGCGTGCAGTCCACCGACGAGGCCACGACGACAGGCGCAAAGCGCAAGCAGGCGCGCGGCATGATCGGCACGGCCTCGCTGGTGCTGGCCATCATGCTGCTCCTGTACGCCGGTCAGGACTTCGACCGTGCCGAGGAGTGGGAGCACGCCTCGCCTGAGTACCGCTCCTTCGCCATGCAACTAGGCCAGCCGGTGGATGACGACCTCACCCGTCGAGCCGCTGCCGCGACGATCCTTGCGGGGACCTGTATGGCCTTCTGTGCGCTCATCGCGTTTCGACTCCGATGGGCAGGCTTCGCCTACGCAGCCGTCCTCGGCGTTCCTGCTGCCCTCTTCCTGGCCGGCCGTTTCGTTTCCCTGCCCGACGCCCTTCAACTGGTCGCTTCGCCGCTCTCGGCCGGCGGCGGCCCGAATCTGATGCTCGCCGTCTTGATGGGCTGGACCCTGCACGCGCTCTGGCGAGCGCACGTCATCGGTGCACTGGGCAATGCCCCCGACCCGCTGCCGGACGTCTTCGCCTGACGAAAACGTGTCAGACACCTTTTCGTGGCGTGGCGAATGGTGGTCGTGCTGCTCTGGGTCCGATCAGCGCAGCGTTTGCTCGATGTACTCGCTGATCTCCGACAGCGGGACAGTGAACACACCGCCCTCGCCGGACTTGTACGCGGCGAGCCACGTTCGGTACCCCTCCTCGAAGCCACTCAGGTCGGGGGCCTCGTCCGTCAGCTCGGTCACGCTGGCCTCGACCTGGGCCAATGCGACGGGGGCGTGAGCCAGCTCTGTCGATACGCCGTTCGGAGCGTGGTTGTTCTTGACCTGCACACCAACGAACTTGACGTGGATGATCGTGCCATCCTTCGGCCTCTCCTCGACTCTCCCGATGATGACCCTCGCGTTCGGCTCGACCGCGCGCGTCTTGTAGCGCCAGACCTGGCCGGGCTTGAACCGATCGCTCTTGGCAGGCGTCGCGGGTGCCACGGGATCCCGCTCCTCCCCTCCGCATGCCGCCAGGCCGATGAGTGCAAACAGAAGGGCAGCGGTAGATACACGTACCACGATGCTGCCCATCTTGCATGTCGGGCACGCGCGCGGCAACGGTGCTGTGCGTGGGGTGACACTTGCGGCCCCACACGCCTCTCCCGTGGGCGAAAACGTGTCAGACACCTTTTCGCTAGGCGATGGAGCGCTGCTCGGTGACGACGTCGAGGAGGCCCTTGAGCTGGTCGACGCGGAACGGCTTCGGTAGGAACGCCTGCTCCGGAATGACGTGGCCTTCGGCCTCCAGGTCCTCGCGCGGGTAGCCCGACATGAGCGCCACCCGCAGACCCGGCTCGAGCTCCGTCGCCTTCTCAGCGAGAATGCCCCCCGACATGATCGGAAGCTCGACGTCTGCAATCATGCAGTTGAACTGCACGTTGCGCCCTTGAAGCTCGTTGAGGGCCTCGGTCGGGCCCGGCACCGTCACCACCAGGTGCCCCAGCGCAGTCAGCAGGTCGGACAGGCACCGACGCACGTCGGGCTGATCGTCGACGACCAGGATCTGCAGCTTGGGAGTGGTGCAGTCGCTCACGAACGCTCCATCGGCCGCGACAGAGATGCGCGGCCCATGTGTTCAAGATGGCGCAGAATCGTCCCGGGATGCAGGGGAGCCCCTGAATCCGGGCTTTGGCCGGCCGTTTCGGGCAGTCAGGAGGCGATTTGGCGGGCTTTGCGTCTCCGATGGCGACGACGCTTCAGTGCCGGCTCGAGCCATAGCCAGATGCCACTGAACACGAGGAACAGCAGCCCCAACGCGACGAGCGGCATCACGTAGTCCCGGAACGGCTCTCCGATAAAGCTGCCGTCGTGCAGGTTCTCGAGCCAGTCGGACGTGCGCGTCGCGACACCGAGCACCTCGCCGGTCGATGCCGACACCTGCATCTCGGTGTGGTTGTGCTTCGAGCGGACCTTGTAGACATGCTTGCCCGTGCGCACGTCGACGCGGTCGATGTCCTCGAACGTCTGGAAGTCCGGGTGGTTCTCTGCCTCGACCGTCTTCCACAGGTCGGCCATGGAGAGCCAGGTCTCGACGGGGGCCGCCTGGCCCTTCTGGGTGGGCGGCTGGATCCAGTCTGCGCGCTTCTTGAAGAGCAGCAGCAGCCCCGTCACGGCCGTCAGTACGAAGACGAGCGACAGGGTGATCCCGGTCCACTTGTGCGTGGTCCAGAAGAAGCGGAAGGTGTTCATGCGGCCGGCACCTCGCGCCCGGAAAGCGTGCGGGCGCGGCGTAGCCTACCGGACCGCCGCGAACGGCCGAGACGTGGGTTCGACAGGGGCCCCGGCGCCACCGGAAGGCGCCCGGTTTGTTTCAACGCCCTCCGACACCGGACGCCGGGACCACCCGGTCTAGGCAGACCGATGCCCAGTCGGACACGTCCTTCGTCGGGACGTTGGGCACGGCAGGGAAGGGCGTCGTCGGGGGGCTAGAACTTCGAGCTCTCGATGGTCATGGTCATGTCCATGCCCATCTTGACGGTCTCGCCCTGGCTGACCATGTCGCCCGTCATGGACATCTTCATCTCCGACACGCCGACCGGGAAGCCGCCTCGCAGCGAGATGAACTGGGTGCCCTTGATCGTGGTGGTCTGATCCATCTCGACCGTCTGGCCCATCTGGCTGATCGAGCCCTTCATCTTCATCGTGACGTCGACGGCGAACTCGGCCGCCTGCTCTCCGTCGACCTTGCGCGTGCCGACGAGCACCATCTGGCCCTCGAGCGTCGGCTTGAGCGTGGCGCCGGGCACTGCCGAGCCCATCAGCTGCTCCATCATCTCGGGCGGCACGATGTCCTTGTAGTCGACGGCCTCACCGATGGCGAGGCCCTCGGCCGGCAGCGGCACGAACGTCTGGAAGCCGGAGCCGGAGAACATCTTCTTGAGCTGCTCGGTGATCTGCGGATCGCCGCCCGACCAGTCCATGTCCTTCATGCGACCGCTCTTGTCGATCGTCATGCGGCCCTTCATGTCCTCGAACATGCTGTCGGGCAGGCCGCGCTCACCGGCGATGGCCATCTTCATCGCCTCGATGCCGATCTCGAGCACGCGGTCGCTGTTCTCCTTCACGTCGACGCAACGCATCGTCATGACGGTTTCCATGTCCATCGGCGTCTCGCCTGCGTGGGCGCCGGACATCTTCATCGTCCCGGCCATCTTCATGGACATGCGGACGCCTTCGCCCTTCTCCATCGCGTAGGAGAACTTGATCTTGTCGCCCGAGGGCGAGGGCTTGGTGCTCGAAGAGGGCGTGTCGCCGCCGTTCGTCGAGCCGCCGCCGGTATCGGATTCACCGCCGCAGCCGACAGCGAGGAGCAGGACCGCCAGCAGGGCGAGGGGCTTGGTGAAGCGCATCGAAGATCTCCCAGTCATGGTGTGGATGCCGCTCTCGGAGCATACGCGCCGAGCGGAGGTTGTCAGTCCGACCACGCCGTGTCCGGTCCAACTTTCCAGAACAGGTCGAAGAACCCGGCCCCGCGGATGCCCTTGCTGCCCTGGAGCGGCATCTCGGCGCCCACGACGATCCAGTCGGGGAAGCCCGCGCCCGAGAGGAAGATCGGCATCTGGGTCGTCGTGCGCATGCCGGGCAACCCGGTGCCGGCGATCACGCCCACCAGCGCCTGCTTGTCGTCCTTGCGGGGGTAGACGAAGAGGCAGCCGAGGTCGTCGCCTTCCAGCGCCTTCGTGCCCACCTGGACGCGCCCGCGCGCGACGTCGAACTCGGTCTGCTCGAGCGCCTGGCTCCAAGCGCCATTCATCTCGCGGTGGCCGTACAGGATCACGTTGCGGCCGGCGGTGGCCTTGGGATCGAAGTCCGTGTCGCGCACGATCTCCGCGCGGCCGTTGCCGCGGTACTGCCAGGTCTCACCGTCGTACCGGGCCTTGGCCAGCGCCCAGGCGTTCTCCTCCGGCGTGCCCTTCGTTCCGACCACCATCAAGAAGCGGCGTCGGAACGCCTCCTTGAAGGGGCCGGCGCGGTGCGGGTTCTTCTGCGCGGCGGGGACGGCACCGGTCGGAAGCCAGCCCTCCTGGGGATCGCCGAACAGACGCAGGATGCCGTCCTCGGGCCAATCGCGCAGGAGACGGCGCTTGCCGACGAGCAGATCGATCGGCTTGCCGGGTTCGAGCGGTACGACGGTGCGCTGCTTGTCGCCGCGCCCGATCGTCTCTTCCTTCGTGAACGGCCGTAGGTCGATCTCGAGCCGCATGACGTTGCTGCACTTGAGCTCGAGCTCGCGCCGCTCGAGGTTCCACTTCGCGTCGACGTAGCTCGGCATGAGCGAGCGCAGTTGGCTCACGACGCGGACCCAGTGGCAGCGGTCCGATACGGCGGGGTTCACGGTGACGAAACGCACGTGCTCCTGGGATCGCGGCGTGGGAATCGGGTTGTTCTGCAGGAACTGGAAGAGGGGCGGCCAGTCGACGCAGCGGTTGCCCCACCAGTGCCCGGCGCCGGGCTGCTCGTAGTAGGCGAAGTTGCGGTGGAAGCCCGCGAGGTGCTTGCGCATGAAGCGCGCCTGGGTGACGGGCACGTTGTTGTCGGCGTCGCCGTGCAGCACGTAGATGCCGCTCTGCTCGTAGTTCCAGTCCAGGAGGAGCGTGCGGCTGACGTTCGAGGCGCGCTCGAGCATCTGCTGGACGGGCGTCGGGTCGTTCCAGGACGCGCCGCCGCCGTACGACCAGAAGTCGCGCCAGCCCGCGCTCGGCGCGATGGCGCCGAATCGGTCGGGAAACTGCGCGCCGAGGATCCACGTGCCATGGCCGCCCATGCTGTGGCCCGTGAGGTGGACCAGGCGCGGATCAGGCTGGAAGAGCCGCTCCGCCTCGCGCTTCACCTCCAGGAAGTCCAGCCGGCCCCAGTCCTCCCAGTCGAAGCCGAACGCGCGGCGGTTGGTGGGGGCCACGACCGTGCACCAGTCCTTGGGGGCGTAGGCGCCGACCTGGTTCATGGGGTTCACGCCGGCGCCGTGGCAGGACAGAACGAGGCCCTTCGCGTCGGGGCTGCTCGCGGGTGAGACGCCGAAGACCTGCACGCTGCCGTCGATGTCGCTGATGAAAGAGCGGAGGTGGTCTTCGTCTGCCGCCCGATAGGCGAACTTGAGTTCAGCCGCGTCGAGTGGCTCCTCCGAGGCCGCGCCAAAGAGCAGGCAACGGATGCCGTGCCGTGCGTTCTTGCGCTCGACCTCTAGCATGCTGAGCGGAGGGGCGGGGAACGAGCGCGCCGTCGGGGCGGGCACCTTCTGCGAACCAAGGGGAGGCAGGGAGAAGGGCTGTCCACCTGCCGAGTCCTTCTCCGTCCCAAGGCGAAGCGATGTCGTCCACGCGTTCGTCGCGTTCGTGACCGTCAGGCCCGTCGGACCGATCGAGTGCACGTTGCCCGCGTCCGGGATCTGCACGGCATGGCCTTGGGTCGCGTCGCGCACCTGGATGAACACCTCTGCTCGCGGCGTCTCCAGCGAGACGCGCATGCGCCCGCGACCGCCTTTGAAGAGCAGCTCGTTCGCGCCCTTCTTCAGCGCCACGGCGATGCGCATCAGGTCGTGGTTGTAGACGTCACCGCCGCGCGGCACGCCGTTCACGTACAGGTGCCGGTGGCCGCGCGCGTTCAGGATCATCACGGCCGGCTCGTCGAGCGTGACCGTCGCCACGGCGTAGCCGCCGCGCAGCGCGGGATCGTTAAAGAGGCCCTTCTCGTCGGCCTCGATCCGCGTCCACGTCTTGGGCTCGGCGCCCGGCAGGCCGAGGGTGTCGCCGGCCTTGGGCGTCTTCCACGTGCCCGCGACCAGCTGCGCCTCGACGGCATCCTGGAAGACGGCGACGCGCCCTCCCTTGCTCACGCGGCCTATGGCCAGCATCTCGCGGATGACGATCGTGCCGTCATCGGCACGCTTTGCCGGCTCCTCCTCGGGGGCGCCGGCCACGGGGCTCGCGCCGAGCCCCAGCAGCACGAGCACGAAAGCCCAGGTCGCGATTCGATTGACGTGCATGCGTCCTCTCTCCGTACGAGGCGCATAACCTTAGGGCGAATGCCCCGCCGCCGCCTCCTCCTGCACGTCGCCCTCGGCTGTCTGGCCACGTGGCTGTTCGTCGGCGTCGGGATGGCCGCCCCGTCGAAGATCGCCACGGCTGGTATCGGGGACGACTACGAGGAGCGCCTGAAGCCCGGCGTGTGCTGGTGCCACAAGGGGCAGGGGACCTGGGCCTACCTGCGCAGCCCGCTGAAGCCCCCCAAGGAGCCGCCGCGCTGCGGGCTCCTGCTCCATGGCGGCGACTGCGGCAAGCGCCCCCGGCCGAAGGGCCAGCGCGCGATGTGCTGGAGCGGCAACAAGAAGAGCTGCTTCTGGAAGCGGCACTGCATCAGCTACGACATCCAGTGCAGCGTCTGCTGGACGGACGAGGAGTGCGAGGCCTGCGACGAGGCCATCGGCGGTCCGGACAAGAAGAAAGGCGACTGGCTCGCGAAGCGCCTCGCTCGCGAAGCCGAGGTGCTGGGCAAGAAGAACCTGGTGATCGTGCGCTCGCCGCACTTCTACGTGATCACCAACCTGCACCGGAAGGTGAAGCTCGACACGCGCAAGGGTGGCCGGCGGCTGATGACCGCCCACGAGGTGGCGCACCTCTACGCCCAGCGCTGCGAGCAGGCGTACAACGACTTCGTGCACTGGTTCGGCGGGCCGATCGGCTTCACCAAGCCGACAGCCGTCTTCGTGGTCGACACGGAGGTCGAGTTCCGCAAGGTCGGCGAGCGCTACTTCGGGCGCGGCGGCATCCACATGAACTACGCCTTCGGGCACCACGACCGCATCAGCGACGGGGTGTCGGGCAACGGCTTCGTGGTGGCCGCCCAGCGCGAGAACTCCGACCAGAACATGCACGCCTACTGCCGGCACCAGATCGGCCACATCCTGTTCTCGTGCTGGACGCTCAACAACGGCTTCGAGGACCACTGTCCGCGCTGGGCGTGGTGCGGCGCGGCGCACTTCCTCGAGAAGCTGATCGATCCGCTGCACGAGGGCTACGCCACCTTCTGTTACGGCGAGGCGAGCAAGGGCGGAACGGGACCGATGGCCAAGTGGCCCAAGCGCGTGAAGAAGCTGGCGGGGCGCGGCCCCGAGCCGATCGAGACCTTCTTCGGGCGCAACTCGCTCTCGGCGCTGCGCTACGAGGATCATCTTCGTGCGTGGTCGTTCATGGATCTGGGGTTGCGCGAGGACCGCACGCGCTGGCTGAAGATGCTGAAGCGCCTACGCAACGCGCAGGACGAGGCCATCGCCTTCAAGGAGGAGCTGGGCGTCACGCCCGAGGTCTTCCACCAGCGATGGACGGAGCGCCTGCTCGGCGAGCGCGACACGATCGGGCCGGAGAAGAAGCCCGACGAGGACATCACCGATCCGCTCGTGCGCGAGCTGATGAAGGTCGAGGAGAGCGAGAACGCGGACCTCCTGGCCGGCCGCATCCGCGGTCTCGACGTCATCGAAGACGTGCGTGCCGCGCGCCTGCTGCTGCGCTTCATGGACCACGAGTCGGACCTGGTGCGCGAGACGATCCACCTCGTGCTCACCAAGACGAAGAACGCCGAGGTGCTCAAGTACCTCAGCGAGGAGGGCCTGGGGGACCCGCGCTGGGTCGTGCGCGCCGGCGTCACGCGGGCCCTCGGCCAGCTGAAGCACGAGCCCGCGCGCTACACGATCGAGACCCTGCTCACTGATCGGAGCTGGCTCGTCCGGGCCAACGCGGCGTACGCGCTCCAGCAGATCGGCAACCGCATCTCGCGGCGCCAACTTCTGCGGCGCCTCTCCGAGAAGGACCCGAAGGCGTGGATCAGCGCCTGCGACGCCTACGCCGCCTTCCCGGGCCGCTCGAAGGACGCCACGCTCCAGATCATGCCCTATGTGGAGCACAAGCTCTGGCAGGTCCGGCTGACGGCCTGTCGCGCCCTGCGTCGCGTGGGTACGGCGGACTGTCTGGACCTGTTGATCAAGCGCTTCCGCGAGGAGACCGGGCGCCTGCGGCGCGAGCTGTACGCCGCGCTCGTCGGCGTCTCGGGCCACGACGAGGGCATGAACCCTGTGGCCTGGGAGAAGTGGTGGCGCGACCAGCAGGAGAAGCACGGCGGGCTGCCGCCCAAGCCGGTCAAGGAGCCCAC
>JASJAY010000010.1 GCA_030066775.1 Planctomycetota bacterium | reverse complement strand
GTCTCCATTGTGGAAGGCGCATGCCGCCCCTTTCCGTTCGGGTGAGGGCGACAGGCGCCTTCCACACCTGGAGGCCTACACATGACTGGGACCACGACCGGCTTCGCTCACCAACGACTCGACGCCTTCCATGTCGCCATGGAGCTGACGATCGGCGTCGAGCGCCTCGCGGTCGGCCTTCCGCGCGGTCACGCGGATCTGAAAGACCAAGTCCGGCGCGCCGCCTCGGCAACCATGCGCAACATCACCGAGGGCGCCAACCGATGGGCTCCGCGCGACAAGGCCGCCCGCTTCGTCATCGCGCGGGGTGAGTGTGGCGAGTGTGATGCAGCGCTGGAGCTGGTCGAGCGGCTCCGACTGGGCCCCAGTAACCAGGTTCGGCAGCTTCGGAATCTGGCGGACCGCGTAGGCGCGATGCTCACGGGACTCATCCAGCGCCATCAGCAGGTTGGATCAGCCGGACAGCCGCGCATGGCGCCGCCTCAGGCGACCGGCAGCTCCAGCGCCAGGACCGTGCCGTAGCGCGTGCCGCGCCGCGTCACGCGGCCGCCGTGGTCGCGCGCCACCGCTTCGGCGAGGGCGAGCCCCGGATGCGCCTTGCGCGTCTCGTCGTGGCTCCACACGACCGACGCCCTAAGCCCGTCGATCTCTTCGCCGGGAAGCTCCAGCCCACGGCCGCGGACCGCGGCTTCGACCATGCCCCCGCTCGGCGCGCTTTGCGTGCGGACGCGGGCGGCCACGCGCATCGGCTGCTCCGTGCCCCTGGCGACGACGAGGCCGACGAGGTCCTCGAAGGCCTTCGACACCTGCTCCGCGTCGAAGGCGAAGGCGGGCCCGTCGGCGGGTGGCCGGCCGTCGAGCAGGAGCTGCTTCTCGGAAGCGTATCCCTCGAGGCACTTCGTCAGGAGCGGCCCGAGCAGGCCGCGGTCCTTCTGCGGCGCGGCGCGATGGCCGTAGCGGCTCAGGATGTCGACCACGTCGCGCACGCGCCCGACCTCGGCCTCCAGGGCCTTCTTGCGCTCCTTGTTGCGCTCCGCCTCGCCCAGCAGGCTCAGGACCTGCAGCGGGTTGTTCACCGCGTGCGAGACCTCGGTCGCCAGGCGGGCGAGCGAGCTGCCGTCGGCCGGGGCCGCCTGGGGCTTGCGTGCGCCGTGGACCAGGCGCTGCGCCACGCTCGCGAGCTCGGCGGCGAAGAAGGGGGAGAGCACGTAGGCGTCGGCGCCTGCCTCGAGGCAGCGTACGGCGAGGGCGCGGCTGCCCTCGGGCACCAGCAGCAGGATGCGCGTGCCCGGGCTGCGTCGCCTCACCGTGGTCACGAAGCCGATGTCGCGGACCCGGAAGCGCTCGAGCGAGAGGAGGACGAGGTCGGCCGGCTGCTCGACGAAGCGCGCCGTGCCCTCGTACGGCTCGCGGGCGCTGCGGCAGGAGAACCCTGCGGGGCGCAGCGCGGCCACCGCCTGCTTGCGGGCCGCGCCGGGCGGCATCACGAGCAAAGCACTGGCTTCGGCTGCTCTCCGCTTCCCGGCCAGGGGCATCCTCCCGATGGACTCTCTTCTATGATCGGCTGGACTAGGGACGCCAAGCGCGCGGGGAGGCGCGACCGGCGCAACGGGGGCGATTCCGGCGATTGGCGGGTGCGGACATCCGCGGCCCTACAATCCCCGGCCGCCCGACGAAAGGACTGCCCGTGCGAGTGCTCCTGGCCGACGACGAGCGCGCCATCGCCATCACCCTGGCCGACGACCTCAAGCGTGCCGGCTACAGCGTGGCCGTCGCGAACGACGGCGAGGAGGCGCGCGAGAAGTTCAAGGCCGGCGAGTTCGACGTCGTGGTGAGCGACATCAAGATGCCGGGCGTCACCGGCATGGAGCTGCTCGAGGAGATCCGGGCCTCCGGAGCCCCGACCGAGGTGATCCTCATCACGGGCTACGGCACGATCGAGAACGCCGTCAACGCCATGCGCAAGGGCGCCTTCGACTACGTCCTCAAGCCGTTCAACAACGAGGAGATCCTGGAGAAGCTGCGCAAGATCCAGGAGTTCCGGCGGCTGCGCGAGGAGGTCACGGAGCTGCGCGAGGAGCTCGGCCTGCGCAAGGGGCTCGAGAACCTGATCGGCCGCAGCCAGGCGATGCTCAAGGTCATCGACCGCATCCGGACGGTCGCCCAGCGCGACGCCCGTGTGCTCATCACGGGCGAGAGCGGCACGGGCAAGGAGCGCGTCGCACGCGCGATCCACGACATCAGCGGACGTGCCGAGGGCCCCTTCGTGCCCCTCGCCTGCGCCGCGATCCCGAGCACGCTGCTCGAGGACGAGATCTTCGGGCACGAGAAGGGCGCGTTCACCGACGCCAAGGAGCGCAAGGCGGGTCGCTTCGAGCTCGCCGACGGCGGGACGCTCTTCCTGGACGACATCGACGACATGCCGCTCGAGACCCAGGTGAAGCTCCTGCGCGTGCTCCAGGAGAACGTGGTGGAGCCGCTGGGCAGTCGGGCGCCCGTGCCCGTCGACGTGCGCGTCATCGCGGCGACGAAGGTCGACCTCCAGGACGCGGTGGACGACGGTGAGTTCCGCGAGGATCTCTACTTCCGGCTCAACGTGGTGCCGATCGACCTGCCGCCCCTGCGCGAGCGCGACGGCGACGTGCCGCTCCTGGTCGAGCACTTCATCGGACGCTTCGGCGGCGAGGTCGACTACACCGTCGAGCCCGAGGTGGTGGCCGAGCTGTGCACCTACCGCTGGCCTGGCAACGTCCGCGAGCTCGAGAACGCGGTGGAGCGGGCGATCGCCCTGGCGAGCTCGGACAACGTGCTCACGCGCGACCTGCTGCTCGAGGGCGCGCTACGCCGTCGCCGCAAGACGGGCACGGACGGTCCCGAAGGCGGGCCGCTGCTCACGCTGCGCGAGGTCGTTCGGGCCGCGGAGGCGGCCGCGATCCGACGCGTGCTCAAGGCGACGAACGGGCATCGCGCGAACGCCGCGAAGATCCTCGGCATCTCCCGCAAGAACCTGTGGGAGAAGATGAAGGACTACGGGATCGACTGATCGCGCAGCTTCAGGCTGCGCCCGGCCGCGCTACTTCTTGTCGCCGCCGCCGAACTGGTCGGACCAACGACCACTGGCGGGGAGCGTCGAGCGCAGCCCCGACCCGGGTGCATCCGGGGTGGAAGCGGGTGTCGGCTGAGGCCGAGGGGCCGGCTTCGCGGGCTGCGGCGCGGGCGCGGGCGTTGCGAGCGGATCCCCAAGCCCGGTGCCCGGCTCCGTCTGCGGCCGGTTCGGCGGCGGCACCGGCGTGTGGGCCGGCGGCAGGTCGGCAGTTGCCGGCGTGAACGCCGGCGCGGGCTCGGCTTCCGGCGGCCGTCCGTAGTCGGGCAGGCCGTCCATGGTGCGCCCGCCGGTCCCGCGGGGCGCGTAGGTGCTGCCCGAGTCCGTCGCGTAGCGGATCTGCGGCGGCTTCTTCAAGAGCACCTTGACGAAGAAGATGATGACCGAGCTGCAGCTCAGGGCGATCAGCAGGATCATCATCCAGTCGGTGGGGGGGTGGATGTCCAGGCTGCCCAGGAGCCGCGTCCACTCCATGTCGGCGGTGGCGCCGGCGTCGCTGCTGAAGTTCACGAGCCCCAGGAACACCGCGTAGTCGCCGCACGCGATCGTCGCCATGCGGAACTCCCCCTCGATGCCGTGGGCCGTCGGGATGTCCTCGAGGCGGCAGCGGATGACGATGCCCTCGAACTCGCCCTGGAAGGTCTTCTTCTCCATCGAGAAGCCCTGGGGCAGCATCGCGCCGAGCTGGTCGCCGGCGATGCCGAGCTCGGCATCCGAGATCGACGTCTGATCGCCCTTCATGGGCATGTAGATCGCCACGATCGCGGCGTCCGGCTCCGGCCACGAGCCCTTGAAGTAGGTCTTCATGTCCGGCTCGCCGCCCATGAAGTTGTTCGCCATCGGGAACGTGAAGCCGCCGGTCCCGGCCTCGCTGTCGAGCAGCTTGGTGTAGCCGGGCGGGATCTTGACGGTGAACCCGTCCGTCTCCACCTCCTCCGCATGCGCGGTGGCGGCGGCCAGCATCAGCAGGAACGCAAGGAGGCAGGAGGTACGGATCGGGTGCACGGCGGGCCTCGGCGATACAGGTGCTCACCTATCGGCCGGGCGGGAGTCCCGCCTTGAGCCCGCCCGTTTCCGAGTTGTTTGGGCCGGCCCGCTGCCGCGCTACTTGCCGCCGTCGCCCTCTGGCGCGTCCTTGTCCGGCCCGCCCGCGAGCAGGTCCTCGGCCCGCGCCAGCATCTCGGCCCAGATCTCCTTCGCCCGGGCGTGGTCCTCGAGCATCGGGTCGCGCTTCGCGAGCTCGAGCAGCGCCTTCGCCTTGGCGCCGTCTTCCTTCTCCTCGAGCATGTAGTTCGTGCAGGCGAAGACCAGGCGCATGAAGTCGAGGCCGGTCATGTGCTTCGTCTCGAGCAGGGCGGCGCCGATCTTCTCCCAGTCGAACTCTTCATCCGCATTCTGGGGCAGCACGGCCGCGAGGGCCTTCTGCTCGGCAACGGCGAGCTTGCGCGCGCGCTCGGCCTCGACCAGCGGCTTGAGGCCCAGGCTGCCGTCGGCGTCGGCCTTCTCGGCCACGCCCAGAAGCGCCGCGTAGCCCGGATACCCGAGCAGCATGTGCTTCGCCAGCGTCTGGACGCCTTCCTTGAGTGTGGTGGTGTCGTCGCTCTCCGCCTGCGCGAGCAGCTTCTTCACCTTCTCGCCGTCCGCGTCGAGCTCGGCCATGTGCTTGAGGAACGGCGCCCAGCCACCCTTCTGGTATCCGGTCCGGGCGTACGGCGTGCCGTCGGCCGTGGCGAGGATCAGCGTCGGAAAGCCGCCGACGAGCATGTCTTGGAGCAGCTGGTCGCGCAGCTTCGGGTCCACGACCTCCTTCTCGAGCGTGGCGTCGCGCGGGCTGTCCATGAACACGAAGACGTACTTCTTGCTCATCGGGTCGACGAACCCGGCGTGCGTGAAGACCTCTTCCTCCAAACGCAAGCAGTACACGCACCAGTCGCTGCCCGTGAAGTTGATCAGGAGGTCCTTGCCCTCCTTCTTCGCCAGCGCCTTGGCCTCGGCGTAGTCGCGTACCCACGGGACTTCCGCGGCCTCGCCGGCGGGGGCGGCGTCGCCTGCCGGCTCGTCCTCCGCCCAGGCGACCGGGGCCGGAAGGCAGAGCGCCAGCAGGGCCAGGAGGGCGAAGCCCGCGGCGCGGCGGCCGCCGAAGGGAGTCGAGGACATGGGTGCTCCAATCCGAGGAGGTACGCGGCCCGTCGGGCCCTGGAGAGGACGCCCCGCGTCGAGCGCAGGGTTCCGTGGCATCCAGGAGCGGCGGCGGCGTCGGGACGTCGGCCCCGCGCCCTCCATTGGACCACCCTACTGCGGGTCGGCCACGCTTCCGTCCTCGTCCTGCGCAGCCTGGGCCTCCGGCCCGGCCTCGCTCTCGGGCGGCTCGGCGCGACCCATGTCCCGCGTGCCCGCCAGCCCGAGCCGGGCGCAGATGCCCTCATCCGGGGGCTCCGTAAACCGGAGCTCGAGGTGGATGCGCTCGGTCCGCCGGTTCACGACGGCTTCCGCGAGCTTGCTGGCCACGGCCCAGACGGGGCGGCCGCCGCGCATGAGCACCAGGGTCGGGCGCTTGCCATAACGCAGCGTCACGTTGCCGAGCACGTTGCTCACCGTCGGGCGCGCCGGCAGGAGGCCTTCGCGCGCCTCGCGCGGTACGTGGAGGCGGACGCCGAAGCCGGTCACCTCGTCGACGTTTGCGAAGAGCGGCCGTGTGGGGCGTCCGTCGGCGCCGCACAGGAAGGCCTCGAGGGCCTCGCCGGCCAGCTCCTCGTGGAGCGGATCCGCCACGGGGACCAGCTCGTCCTCCACGTCCGTCGGCAGGGAGAGCACGATCATCTCCTGCTCGGTGAGCGGGTCGCGGAACGCGCACCCGATCTCGACGGCATCCATGCGGTCCGACGGGGCCGAGATGCGCACGGGGCGCAGGCCCTTGCGGACGAGCGAGCCGAGCTGCTCCGGATCGAAGTCGGCCACGACGAGATCGCCCAGGAGGTCCGAGACGCGCTGCATCACGTCGGCGAGGTCGTGTTCCGGGGCGACGCCGAGCTCGTCGTTGGCGACCCGGATCAGGGCGCCCACGCGGCTCACGTTCACCGTATGCGCACGGAGCGCGGCTTCGGTCGCCTCGAGCCGCACAGGAATGGTGAGATCATGTCGGGGCGCCCGCAGGCGCTCTGTATCCACGTTGGCCACAAGGTCGGTTCCGACCCCCCTGACGCGGCGATTGGTTCGTGGGAACGGGTGGCGCGCGAGGCGCCGGTACCTCTTTCGACCGTGGGGGCCCGCCACTTGAGACGGCTCGGTCGGCTCTCCGGGGCGGCGGGTCCGCGGGAGCCCGTTCGTGGCATGATGGGTACGGACACGAGGATCCGGGACGGATGAGCATTCGAGAGCACCGACGCGCAGAAGCCTTGATCTCGGGACGCGTGCAGGGCGTCTACTACCGCAGCTACACCCAGGACGCGGCGCTCGCGTTGGGGCTCTCTGGCTGGACGCGAAACCTGTACGACGGGCGCGTGCAGCTCGTCATCGAGGGCGAGGAGGGGCAGATCGCCCGCCTGCTCAAGTGGTGCTGGACCGGCTCGCCGAGCGCGCGCGTGGACGACGTCGCGGTCCGCTTCCACCCGCCGACAGGGGAGGAGCGTGGCTTCGAGATCCGCGCGAGCACGGCGGATCCGTCCTTGTTCCCGAGCGTGGCGCGCCTCGACGAGACGGCCCCGCCGGCCTGACCTATTTGGTTGCGGCCGTCGGCGCTACGCCATCGCTCTGCGGCGGCTTGAAGCGCTCGATGTTGTCCAGCCGCTTCTGATCGGACGAGTAGCCCTTCGCGATCGGAATGAGGATCACGGCGAGCAGGAAGACCACGCCGAGGATCACGACCAGCTCCGCGAGGGAGATCCGGAAGCGGTCCTCGTTGTCGGTCGAGGCGGCGGTGTTCGTGTCGGTACGGACTTCGGTGTCCCCCATGGGGCCATACCTCCTACCGAGCCTCTCTCGGCCAGTCGGCAGGGGTGGGGCGAGCACCACGCGCCGGCCCGTAAACCCCGCCTTCACACGAACGCGCGGGTCAGGCGTCGCCCTCGGGGACGGCGGGGAAGGGCGCCAGGTCGGGGGGCACGTAGGTCCGCTTCGCCTCCCACGACATCATCTGCTCCCGGCTGTAATAGAGCCTCAGGAGCAGCCGGTTGAGCAGGTAGGGCTGCGCTTCCAGAAAGGCGGTCGCGCTGTCGCCCGCCCCGTGGATCCGACGGACCCCGTCCAGCACGCGGAGCCACGCCTGGGTGAGCGTCTCGTGATAGCCCCGGTCGAGCTCGTCGGGCAGGTCGTGCGCCTGGTTGTAGCGCCGGATGCCGTCCCGCATCCGCCCAGTGGCGTCGTCCAGCCCGTGGCGCTCGAGGTAGGTCCACGCCACCGTGAGGTGCGCCCGATGGTTCCACGCCGCCAGCGGCAGCGTGGTGTCTTCGAATCCCGCGACCAGCGCCTGCTCATCCATCAACTTGCCGCGATGGTACCGGCGAACTTGCTGCAGTTTTCCCCGGTACCATCGCGGCGCGTTTGCGGGAAGGGAGCCGGCAGGTCGATGTTCGAATGGGTGCGTGCCCTCAACGAGGTCCCCCTGGCGGGCCTCATGCTGATCGTCGCGATCGGCTACATGGTCGGGCGCCTCGCCTGGCGCGGCATGTCGATCGGCCCGGCGGGCGGGACCCTCGCGCTGGCGATCCTGCTCGGCCACTGGGGCCTGGACTTCGAGCAGCTATACGGCACGGCCACGCCGGGGCTCACGGTCGGTGACCTCGGCTTCGCCTTCTTCATCTACTCGGTCGGGTTCGAAGCCGGCCCGCAGTTCTTCACCGCGCTGATGGGCGGCCCCGGCTGGCGGTTCGTCGTCGTCGGCACCGTCGTGAACCTCTTCGCGCTCGGCTTCGCACTGCTGGCCGGCCTCGCGTTCGGGCTCGGCGACTCGATCACCGCGGGACTGCTCAGCGGCGCGCTCACGAGTGCGCCGACGTACGCCGCGGCGGAGGAGGTGTGCTCCGATCCGGCCGCGCTGTCGGTGACGTTCGCGCTGACCTATCCGATCGGCCTGGTCGGCGTCGTGTGGTTGGTCCAGGCGCTGCCGCGGCTGATGGGGGACAACCTGGCCGCCGAGGCGGACGCGCGCGAAGACCGCGGCAAGAAGCGTCGCACGGAGCCCGAGCTGACGCGCGCGTTCGACGTCTCGAACGAGGCGGTGATCGGCAAGTCGTTGAAGGAGCTCGACCTGACCCACGGCACGGGGTGCTACATCACGCTGGTCCACCGGGGCAGCGCGGTCTTCCGCGCGGATGCCGATACCGTGCTCGAGGCGGGCGACCACGTGATGGCCAAGGGGCGCTTCGACGAGCTGCGGGCGTTCGGCAAGATGGTCGGCGAAGAGGTCTACGACGAGGAGATGCGCAACCGCATGCCTGCGCCGCGACGCATCCACGTCGACGAGCGCGGCGTCATCGGCAAGAGCCTGCGCGAGCTGGACTTCGCCAGCCGCTACCACTGCCTGGTCACCGCGATCGAGCGCGGCCAGGTCACGATCGAGCCGAGCGCCGAGACGCGCCTCGAGCGGCACGACGTGGTGCACGTGATCGGGCGGCGCGGCGACATGCGCGAGCTGGCGGTGGAAGTGGGGCGCTGGGTACACCCCGCGCACGAGACCGACATCGCGGTCTACGCGGGCGGCGTCTTCCTCGGTCTCCTGCTCGGCCGCCTCGCCTTCGGAGGCTTCGGCCTGGGCACGGCCGGCGGACTCCTCGTGGCGGGGATCCTGCTCGGGCGCTTTCGCCACATCGGGCCGTTCTCGACCCACGTGCCGCCCGCGGCCCGCCAGCTCGTGCGCGACCTGGGCATCCTGCTCTTCGTGGCGGAGACGGGCGTGCAGGCCGGTGGGCAGCTGGCGGGGACGGTGGAGGGGGTGATCGGCCCCACGCTCTTGGCCGCGGCCGGGGTCACGGTGTTTTCGGTGCTCGGCGCCGCGCTCGTGGCGCGCTGGCTCATCGGCCTGTCCGCCGTCGACACGTGGGGCAGCATCGGCGGCGGCATGACGTCATCGGCGGCGCTCGTCGCCGTGAAGCGCGCGGCCGAGAGCAACGCGCCCGCGCTCGCCTATGCGGCGGCCTACGCGGTGGCGAGCGTGCTCGTCACGATCGCGGGGCAGCTGGTGGTCTATCTCGCGGCCGCGTGAGGAGCCGTCCCCACGCGGACGCCCCGAGGGCGCAGGGGGGCATGCGCCGACGGCTGGCCCCGCGTTTGCATTCCGCTAGGTCGATGGAGGGCCCCCGGCCATTCGAAGACGCGCTTTCGGACTTCGCCGTGCCTCCTGCGGAGGCGCCGATGTCGAGCTTCACAATGCCCGTGGACTCGTTCATGACGAAGGGCCTCTTCACCGTCGACCCGGCGGACACGCTGGAGCACGCCGAGGCCATGATGGTCGACCGGCGGATCTCGAGTCTGCCGGTGGTCACCCAGCAGGGCCGCATCGAGGGCATGATCACGCGCAGCGATCTCATCCGCATCGGTCGGCGCCAGGCCGGCATGCGGCGCGACGCCTCGCTGCTCACGTTCCCCAAGCGGACCGTGGCCAGCGCCATGAAGTCGAACCTGATCCTCGTCACGCCGGACATGTCGGTGGGCGAGGCGGCGCGCCTCATGGTGAAGAAGCGCGTGCACCGCGTCCTCGTTGCCGAGGACCGCATGCTGCGGGGTCTCTTCAGCACGCAGGACGTGATGCGCGTCATCGAGGCGCTGCGCGTAACGGCGCCCATCCATCAATACATGTCGACGCCGGTGTTCACCGTCCGATCGACGGAGCCTCTCTCGCTCGCCACGGACCGCCTCGCCAAGGCGCGGATCTCGGGGCTGGTGGTGGTGGAGGACTCCTGGCCGGTCGGCGTGTTCACCCAAGCGGAGGCCTTGATCGCCCACGAAATGGAGAACAGCACTCCCGTCGAGGAGTCCATGAGCCCGCGGTTCCTGTCGCTGGCCGCTGACACGCGCCTCTTCCGCGCCGCCGCCCAGGCGGCTGCGCTCGGCGCGCGTCGCGTCCTGTCGATGCACGGACCGCGGATCGAAGGCCTGTTGTCCGGCCTCGATTTCGCCAAGGCCGCCTCGTAGGGACCCGACACCCCCTGAAACGCTGCGGAGCCTTCCGCATCGCCTGGGGGTCTCTCCACACCTAGTGCGCGGTCGGCCATCGGGGATCCGAGAGGGGATCAGTCCGTGATGCGGCCCGTGGCGAGGTAGCGCCGCGCGAGCCCCTCGGCGCGCTCGAGCGCGATGGGCACGAAGCGGGCGAGCCGCGGGATCTCCGCGCGCTTGCTGAGCCAGCCGACCATCGCCAAGCGACGGGCCATCCCGAACGTGTCGAAACGCTCGACGTGCTCGTCGCCCAAAGGGCGTCGCTCGCGGTATCCGGCGAGGTAGGCGGCGCGTGCGTCCTCGAACCGCGGATGCGTCAGGCTCGCGTACAGCGAGACCGCCATGTCGTACATGAACCAACCCGGCCCGCAGTCGTCGAAGTCGATCGCGTACGCCGTTCCATCGTCAACGAGCACGTTGCCGGGATGCAGGTCGGCGTGGATCAGGCCGAAGCGATCGCGCCCGCGACCGTACGCCGCGAGCTCCGCGACGATTCGCGTGCGTGCGCGCCTGAGGAGGCGGCGCCCGGCGCCGTCCAGATAGGGCGAGGCGAGCGGATCGCCCCAGCAGGCGCGTGCGCCGACCAAGCCCTCGGCCGTCCATGCGCGCCGGCGGAACGTCTTGGGGCGTCGCCACCCGCTCGCGTGGTCATGCAGCGTGGCGGTCAGCCGGCCCATGCGCCGGTAGCCCGCGGGGGAGCCCGGCTGGATCGTGAAGCGCCCGGGTACCCAACTGAGCAGCGAGCACGATCGCGCGCCCTCGACGAGCGGATCGCTGACGATCTGCACAGGCTCGCCATCGCGCCCCGCGTACGGACGCGGCACGCGCAGCGCGGTGTCCTCCGCGAGGGCGCGCAGCCACTGGAGCTCCGACCGGATGCGTGCCGGCGTCTGGTACGAGGGGCGATGCACGCGCAGCACGCGCGGCGCGCGTGTGCCCTTGGCCTTCACCTGAAAGGTCGTGTTCTCCCCGTGGTTGAGGAGCGTCAGCGTCGCGGTGGCCGGCAGGCCGAAGCGCGGCAGCGCGCGCTGCGCGAGGCGGCGCAGGCGCCGGATGCGACCCGGGATCGTCAGCTCGTGGAAGGCACGTGCCATCCGGCGGACTCTACGAGAACGCGTCCACGTCGAGCGAGCGGTTCCGGTTTCTGCGCACGATCCCTGACCCCTCCTGCACGCCGCCCTGGCGTGCGAGGATATGCGTGTTGAAGGGAGCGGCGCGCCGAACATGCCCTGGACACCCGGTGACGTGATCGTGCATCGAGAGGTCCTGGCGCAGGGACCGTGGTTGGGCATGTCCGTCTTCGTCGTACGCGACACGCCCGACGCACTGGTCACCTACGTGCCCGGCGGTGCGCCGCTCGGCTTCCCCGAAGGGCCTTGGCCGACGCCCGACGGGCGGCACGCGTGGAGCGCGAAGACGCACTGGCAGGGGCACGGCGTGCTCATGGCTCAAGAGCCGGGCGCGTCCTATGCCGTGTGGCACTTCTGGTCCGGGCCGGAACGCGCGTTCGCTGGCTGGTACGTCAACCTGCAGGCGCCCTTCCGCCGCACCGCCATCGGCTATGACACGCAGGATCTCGAGCTCGACATCTGGATCCCTCGCGACGGGCCTTGGACGTTCAAGGACATGGAGCTCTTGGACGTCCGGGCCGACGAAGGCCGCTGGAGCCGCGCGCGCGCCGCCGAGATCCGTGCCCTGGGCCACGAGCTGGGGGCGCGCCTCGCTCGCGGCGAGCGCCTGTGGGACGAGGACTGGTCGACGTGGGTGCCGGATCCCGCCTGGCGCCCTCCGGACGCGCTCCCCGACGGCTGGGACCGCGTCGGATTCGACGCGGACGACGTGTCTGGCGCAGCGACGGATCTCGATTGACGGATCGAGGCCCGCGACGGGCCCCGGAGATCCGCCATGGCCACGACCCAGCCTTCCTTCGTCCTGTCGACCGGACGCCTCCTGTCCCGCTCCTGGTTGCGGCTCGCGGTCGTCGCGCGGGTCGCCGTCCTGGCGACCTGCGGCGGATTCCTCGTGGGGCTGCTCGTCGCGTTCGTCTTCACCTGGGAGAGCGAAGAGCTCACGGTGCGCGTGGCGCCGCTGGCGACGGAAGGCAGCACCCACCTCGCGCTCGACGGGGAGGCCGTGCTCCTGAAGGCCGTCCTCAGCCCGCGGCCCGGACACGTGCTCGAGTACACGTGGGCCTTCGGCGACGAGAGCGAGCCGGTGACCGGCATCGTGACGAACCCGTTCGGCGTGAGCGCCGTGCACACGTATCCGGAGAGCGAGGTCGGCGCCGTCTACACCGCCACGCTCACGATTCGCGACAAGGCGACGGGCGACGTCGCCGAGACGCACTACCCGGTCCGCTTCGTCGAGCCCACGACCGAGAACAAGCGCAGCATCGTTCTCGACGACGCACTGTGGGCGCTGCACGCATCCATGGAGCGCACCGAGGACTACGTCCACGGCCCGATCGGGCGCTGGAGCCCGCGCGACTACCCGCTCGGGAGCACCGCGATGGCCGTGCTGTCCTTCGAGGTCAACGGCTTCGACGCGCGCGACGAGCGGGAAGGCAACCCGTACCAGGACACGGTCGATCGGGGTCTGACGTACCTGCTGAACGCCCTCGAGCGGGTGGAGCTCACGGCCCAGCCCGCCGGCGATCCCGACAGCAACGGCAACGGCATCGGGCTGATCGCCAAGGGCTCCGATCGCCCGCTCTACGAGGTCCCGCTGGTTGCGATGGCGCTCGTCGCGAGCCAGGCGCCCGATCGCGTCGCGTGGACGGGCGGTGAAGACGTTCGCGGCCGGACGTTCCGCGAGCTGGTGGTCGACATGCTCGACTACCTCGCGTTCGCCCAGGTGGATCCGAATCGGAAGCACCGCGGTGGCTGGCGGTACCGCGCCAACGCGGGCGATGCGGACATGTCGGTCACGCAGTGGCCGGTGCTGGCGTTCATGTCGGCGCGTGAGGTGTGGGGCATCGAAGCCCCTGACTTCGTCAAGACCGAGCTGCGCGACCACTTCCTGGCCACGTCGCAGGCGGCGCACGGCGGCTTCCAGTACCAGCCCGGACGCGGCGCCAACGTCGGCCTGACCGGAGCCGGACTCATCGCGCTCGCGTTCGCGGACGTGCCCGCCGACGACGATCGGGTGGTGCGCGCGAAGGCGTACATCGAGCAGAACTGGTCGAGCGCCAACGTCGGCGACTTCTACAACATGTACGCCATCATGAAGGGCGCGCTGCTCACCCAAGGCGGTATCGAGACGTTCGGCGAGCACGACTGGCTGACGACCTACGTCGAGCACCTCCATGCGAACCAGCAGGACTTGGGCCACTGGACCCACGGCGGACGCTGGGCATCGGGCACACGCCTCACGGCCTGGCCGGCGCTGATCATCTCCAAGGACGTCTTCGCGACGAGCCGCCCGGCGACGATCGCCTGGGGCCTGATCCTCGGCCTCTCGCTGGTCTTCCTCGTGCTGGTGATCGTGGTCGTGCGCTGGTTCCGCGTCCGCGCGGCGTAGGCGCGTCTAGTCCCGCAGCACGTCGTCCAGGGCGCGGAGCGAGAGCAGCGCCATCGCCGTGCTGTAGCTCTTGCCGTAGCTGAAGCCGGCATCGATGAACGTGCCATCGTCGTCAGGCAGGGCCTCGATCAAGGTGCGCAATCTGCGTGCGTTCGCCTTCGCGTGCACGCCGCTTGCCTTGGCGGCTTCGCAGGCCGGGTAGACGTCGTGGAAGAAGTAGTAGCCGCACGTGTTGTCGAGCGCCGGGATGTGGAAGTTCGTCTTCCGCGCGCGCTCGAAGTTCGCGTACCCCTCGAAGAACACCTCGAGCGCCGCATGCAGGTCTTCGGCGGAGCGGCGCCCCACGAGGAAGAGCGTCCACTCGCACAGGGGATGACGGCCCGAGGCGCCCTTCAGCGTGCGCGTGACCTGGGGCGCGTCGAGGAGGTAGCCATAGAGCCCGCGCGGTCCGCCGCGGGCCTTCTCGAGGCGCTCAGCGGCCTGCGCGAACACCGCCTTCGGTACGTCGAGTCCCGCCTCCTTGGCGACGTGCAGGCAGTAGGTGACCGTGGCGGTCACGAACGTCGAGCGGTACGTGTAGTGGCGGAAGCTGCCTTCGTTCTCCTTCTGGTGCTCGACCAGGTGGCGGATCCAGCCCTGCATCCGCCGGCGCACGCGTCGCTTCATCCCCGGCTCCAGCGTGGGCAGGCGCCGCGCGAAGTGGAGCAGGCGAAAGGCGTCGGCATAGGTCCAGACGATCGCGTCGCCGCGGGTCACGTGCTTGCCGCTCAACAACCACGCCTCGCCGCGCTTCAGCGCGCTGCTGACGCGCTTCGGATCCTCGTCGCGCCACGCATGGAGCGCCGCGCAGCACAGCGCGGTGATCGCGGTCTTGATGTTGCCGAAGCCCGGCTGGCCCTCGGATCCTGCCTTCGGCTTGCCCCAGCGCGGCCCCTCCCATGTGCCGTCCGACCGCTGCTGCACGAGCAGGAAGCGCACGGCTTCGCGCTCGAGCGTGCGCTCCTTCGGAGGCGAGGGACGCAGGGGGTTCAGCATGCTGCGGCCGAGCGGCCCTTCGCCGAAGGCGCCGTCCGTGCCGCGGCCGGCGTACGCCGCTGCCTTCGCTGCCCAGATCGAGTCCGGGTAGCGCTTCGCGGTGGCGGCCCAGACGCGCTGCGCCTCGGCCTCCTGCTTCGCGAAGTAGAGCGCGTAGCCGAGGTGGTAGCCGATCTCGGCACGCGCCGTCGGGTTCGGGCTCGCCTTGTCCAGCGTGCGCAGGGTGCGCACGGCGGTCTCGAAGTCACCGCGACCGATCAGCGTGCGCGCTTTGGCCGTGGGGGCGGCTGGGGGCGCCGTCGGCTCGATGTCGCGCGACCGCAAGACGTCGACGAGCCGGGCGCGAACCCACGCGGGATCGAACACGCTGATGCGATCGAGGCGATGCACGATCTTGCCGCCTTCGTCGATCACGAGCAGTGCCGGCTCGAGGAAGCCGGGCGCCGTCAACCCGAGGCGCGCGGCAAGCGGGCCACCTAGTGGGAGCTTGATCGGCACGAAGTGGGCGTCGACCAGCGAGGTCACGTCGGGATGCGAGAGCGGGCCGACCATCATGTACCGGTCGAGCAGATGGGGCAGGATCATGTGCTGCCCCTCGACGTGGGGCACGTACCAGAGCACCAGCTTCTTCGTCTCGCGTGCGCGGGCGAGCACGTCGGGGAACGGCGGTGCGTCGGCGATCGCCTTGCGCACCCAGGTCTCGCTGTGCGCTACGAGGCGTTGCCCCATCACCAGGTCGAGCAGCTCTGCTTCGGTGTCGGGGACCTCGGCCGCATGGAACCACGGAATCGCGTCGTAGCAGCGGCGCCAGAGCGGCTGCGCCTCGTCGTTGGCCGCGGTGGGGGCGGAGCCCAGCACGGCCAGCGTCGCGAGCAGGAGCAGCAGGGTGCGGGCACGACGCATCGCCCCAGTGTAGGGACGGCGCCCCGACGGCGACGACGGACCGGCCGCGTCGCGTTTTCCAGGGCGTCTGTCGCGGCGCGCGGCGCCTCGCGGTTCACCGGCTGGGCCGATGCCGGCCGCCGGAGGACACCCATGCGTCACGCCGTCACCGGGCTCCTGCTCATCCTGGCTGCCGGTCCACTCGCGGGCTGCGGCGGAAGCGGCGGTCTGGTCCCGAACCCGGGCGAGATCATCGCGGACATCTTCGAGGGCGCGTTCCCGCAGCCCGTGCGCGCGCTCCAGGGCTCCCTCGGGAACGACGGTGCCACGGATCCGGACGGCCCGCTGCTCGTGGGCGACGACGCCGACGACCGCAGCTGGCGTGCGTTCATGAGTTTCCAGGTCGTCGTACCGGACGGTGCGACGCTCGAGTCGGCCGAGCTGCGGCTGCACCTGGGGCAGGAGGAAGGCGATCCATTCGGCCTGCTCGGCCTCTTCTTCGCCGAGCGCATCGACATGGGCCCGACCCTGGACGCGGCCGACTTCACGGCGACGGCCCGGCAGTCGACGATCGGGCTGACGTCTCTGGCCCGTGGTCCGAACAACGTGGACGTGACGACGCTCGTCGAGGACGCACTCGCGCGTGGCATCACCCGCGTCGACATCCGCCTGCGCTTCGGCGTGGCGGTCGTCTTCGACAAGGTGGCGTCGCTCTTGCGCTTCACCAGCCTGAGCTTCGACACGGATCCGACGAGCCTGCCGCCGACGCTTTCGCTCCGCTGGCGCCGGTAGCGAAGGCCTACAACGCGGCGACCATCTCGATCAGGTCCGCGGGCTCGGGACGCTGCGTGTAGTCGGCATTGAACGCCGCGTCGCGCACGATGCCGTCCCGGTCCAGCAGGAACCGGGCGGGCACGGGCAGCGCCCACGCCCCGTCGGCGTTGTGCTCGGGCAGGTCCACACCGAACGAGCCGTACACGGGCTGCAGGTAGTCGGGCAGCTCGTTGAGCAGGCCGAGGCTGCGGGCGTAGGCGTTGCCGCGATCGTCGAGGATCTCGAAGCGCAGCTTGCGGCTCTCGATCAACGCGCGGTCGTGGGCCGACGCCTGCGGGGAGATCGCGATCACCCGGGCGTCGTGCTCAGCGAGGGCGTCCGTCTGCTTGGACAGAGCATCCAGCTCTGCGGCGCAGTAGGGTCACCACGTTCCGCGGAACAGGGCGACCACCAGCGGGCCACCTGCCAGCAGGTCCGCGCTGCGGACCGTGTTCCCCTGGCTGTCCGGGAGCTCGAAGGCGGGCAGCGGCTTGCCGACGAACTCGAGCCCGCGGCCGTCCACGTCGGTCTGGAGCTCGGCTGTGGCACGCGACATCGCCTCGATGGCCTCGGCCGGGGCCTGCTCATGGAAGCCCTTCTTGATCGCGTCGAGTCGTCGCTGCAGTCGTCCCACGTGGCTCTCCTCGGGGTAGGGGGGGCGGCGGGTCCGCCGCGCAGCCCGCATGTTCCCCCGATGCGTCCCGCGCCCCGCGGGTTTCACGTGGCAAGGCGAGGAGCCCCGCAGGCGTGGATCGCCCCCGCCTCCCGTCCGGTCCGCGTCGGTCGAGGGCTATCATCCGGCCTGTCGCCGGGTGCTCCGGCGGCGCTGACGGAAGGGGCCCAGGGCCGTGGCCGAGACGACGAAAGCGACGGCGGGATACGACCCGCACACCATCGAGCGCACCTGGCAGGAACGCTGGGAGGCGGAGGGGCTCTATCGCTCCGACGTGGACCCGGCGCAGCCGAAGCACTACGCGCTCACGATGCTCCCGTACCCGTCGGGCGACCTGCACATCGGCCACTGGTACGCGATGGCGCCCTCGGACGCCCGCGCCCGCTTCATGCGCATGCAGGGCTACAACGTCCTGTTCCCCATGGGCTTCGACTCGTTCGGTCTGCCGGCCGAGAACGCCGCGATCAAGCGCAACATCCCGCCGAAGGACTGGACCTACGCGAACATCGAGCGGATGCGCGGGCAGCTCAAGCGCATGGGCATGATGATCGACTGGCGTCGCGAGGCGATCAGCTCCGATCCCGAGTACTACCGCTGGACCCAGTGGCTGTTCCTGAAGCTGTTCGAGCACGACCACGCTTACCGCAAGCACTCGCCGGTCGACTGGTGTCCGCAGTGCAACACGACCCTGGCCCGGGAGCAGGTCATCGGCGACGCGCGCCTCTGCGAGCGCTGCGACACGCCCGTCACGAAGCGTGAGCTGAACCAGTGGTTCTTCAAGACCACGGCCTACGCCGAGGAGCTCCTGTCCCACGAGGGCATCGACTGGCCCGAGCGCATCCAGGCGCTGCAGACGAACTGGATCGGGCGGTCCGAAGGCGCGTCCGTCGTGTTCCGTACGGAGCAGGACGACGAGCTCGAGATCTTCACCACGCGCCCGGACACGCTCTGGGGCGTGACCTTCATGGTGCTGGCGCCCGAGCATCCGCTGGTCGCCAAGCTGACCACGGCCGAGCAGAAGGAGGCCGTCGAGGCCTACGTCGAGGAAGCGTCGCGCCAGACGGACGTGCAGCGCGAAGCCGTTGGTCGCGAGAAGACCGGCGTCTTCACGGGCGGCTACGCCGTCAACCCCGTCAACGGGGAGAAGATCCCCGTCTGGATCGCGGACTACGTACTCATGTCGTACGGCACCGGCGCCATCATGGCCGTGCCGGCGCACGACCAGCGTGACTTCGAGTTCGCGCGCGAGTTCGGGCTGGCGATCCGGCCCGTGATCGTCCCCGAGGGCGAGACGCCGCCGGACCCGGACGCCATGACGGAGGCCGTGGAGGCCAAAGGCGCGATGGTGGCCTCGTGTGAGCTGACCGGCACGCCCGAGTCCGAGGCGATGGGGAAGGTCAACGCCTACCTCGAGTCGAAGGGCGTGGGCCGCGCGGCGGTCTCGTATCGCCTGCGCGACTGGCTGATCTCGCGGCAACGCTACTGGGGCGCGCCGATTCCGATCGTGCACTGCGACCGCTGCGGCCCCGTCGCCGTGCCCGAGGACGACCTGCCGGTGATGCTGCCGGAGGAGGTCGAGTGGCGGCCCACGGGCGAGAGCCCGCTGAAGCTGCATCCCACCTGGCGCCACACGCCGTGCCCGAAGTGCGGCGGCGACGGCGAGCGCGAGACGGACACGATGGACACGTTCATGTGCTCGTCGTGGTACCACCTGCGCTACCTGAGCCCGCAGTACGACGACGGGCCCTTCGATCCCGCCGAGTACGACTACTGGATGCCGGTGGACACCTACACGGGCGGCGTCGAGCACGCGACGATGCACCTGATCTACACGCGCTTCTTCCACAAGGCGTGTCGCGACATGGGCATCGTCAAGGGCGACGAGCCCATGGTGCAGCTGCGCAACCAGGGCATCATCCTGGGCGAAGACTCCGAGAAGATGTCCAAGAGCCGCGGCAACGTGGTGGCGCCCGATACGCTGGTCGATCGCTACGGGTGCGACGCGGTCCGTGCCTACCTGATGTTCTTCGCCCGCTGGGAGCAGGGCGGGCCGTGGAGCAGCACGGGCATCCAGGGCACCGCGCGCTGGCTGAGCCGCACGTGGGCGCTCTTCCACGACGAGCCGCCGGCGACCGAGGACGACGCCACCGTCCTGCGCCGTCGTGTGCACCAGGGCCTGCGCAAGGTCACGAACGACTTCAACGCGTTCCAGTTCAACACGGTGGTGTCTTCGCTGATGGAGCTCCTGAACGACGTGACGAAGGCGCGCGACGCGGGCCACGTCACGAAGGCGGCGTGGGACGAGGCGCTGGACATCTACGTGAAGATCCTGGCGCCCGTCGCGCCGCACCTGGCCGAAGCGCTCTGGCGTGGGCGCGGCAACGAGGACTCGATCCACGTGCAGCGTTGGCCCGAGGTCGACGAGAAGGCGGCCGCGGAGGACGAGATCACGCTGGCCGTGCAGGTCAACGGCAAGGTCCGTGACCGCATCACCGTGCCCGCCGGCACGAGCCAGGACGAGATCCAGGCCAAGGCCCTGGCCACCGAGGGCGCTCAGCGCTACCTGGAGGGCGGCGAGCCGCGCAAGGTCATCGTCGTGCCGGGCCGGCTCGTGAACATCGTCAAGTAGGCCGGCGTGGATTCGCTCGAGACGCGCATCGCCGAGCTCGGCCTCGCGCCGCATCCCGAGGGCGGCTTCTACCGGGAGACGCACCGCTCGACGGTGGTCTTGCCGGATGACGCCTTGCCGGACCATCCGGGGGATCGCGTCGCGGTGACGTCGATCCTGTTCCTGCTGCCGACGGGCGTGCGGAGCAGGTGGCACTGCGTGCGTTCGGAGGAGCTGTGGCTCTTCCAGGAGGGCGATCCGCTGCGCCTACGGATCGCTGCGACCCTGGACGCGAGCGAGCCCAAGGCGATCGAGCTGGCGACGGGCGGCACCCTCCAAGCCGTCGTGCCGCCGGGCTGGTGGCAGGACGCGGAAGCGCTGCCGGGACCGACCGGCTATGCCCTCGTCGGCTGCGTCGTGGCGCCCGGCTTCGAGTTCGAGGACTTCGAGCTGGCTGCGGGCGACGACTAGATCCAGGCGTCGGCCACGACGTGACAGCGCGTGATGGCCTGGATGGGGGTACGCACCTCGACGCCGCGCGCCTGATCGCGTGAGGCGCGCACGTAGACGAAGTGCACGCGGTCGATGCCCTTCGCGGCGAGCCGGGCGCGGAACGCGTCGTACGCGGAATGGTCCTTGAAGCGGTCCACGTGCTCGTCGAGGTCGCCTTCCGCGAGCAGGTCGACGCGCAGGTGGTGCTCGGGCAGTGCCTCGCGAATCAACGGCAGGAGGTGTGGGCCCTCGGCCGAGCCGGGGCTCCACGTGATCATCTCCATGCGGCCCTCCGGCGTCAGGTGCGCCGGCAGCGCGCCGAGGAACGTACGCACAACGTCGAGGCCGTCCTCGCCGCCGTGCGAGTGCAGGAACCACGTGGCGCCCTCGGGCACGAGCTCGAATGGCGGGTTGATCACGACCACGTCGAAGCGCCGATCCCCGACGGGCGTGAAGAGCGAGCCTTCGTGCAGCGCGAGCCGCTCGTCGGCCCCGTTCAGCGCGCGATTGAACGCCGCGAACCGGAGCGCTCGGGGGTTCAGGTCGACGCCCGTGACCGAGGCGGCCGTGTCCGCCGCGAAGAGGCTGTTCACGCCCGAGCCGACGCAGAGCTCGAGCACGTCGTCCGTCTCGCGGATGTCCATCGTCCGCACGAGGTAGACCTGCTCGAACATGAGGGAGAAGACCTGGTCCGGATCGGCGTGGCTCAGGCAGTCCGTTGCGATCCACTTGCCGTCCAAAGCGAAGAGGCGGACGTGGGGTCGGAACAGCGAGGCCCCCGCGTGGGCGCAGAGCCCCGCCTCGGCCAGTTGGTCGAAGAGCGGTCGATCGGCGCGCGGCACGCGCATCGGACGCTCGAACAGGAAGAACCGCGCGTAGCGTTCCGCGTTCGCGTTGCGCCACGTCTCGAGCGCCTCGAGGAGGGCTCCTGGGGTGGCCCCCTCCGGCAGCTCGGGCGGTACGTGATGCGTCGGGCGCTCACGAAGCTTCGCCAACCGCTCGCGTAGACGCCGCCACATGGCGCGCAGTCTACCGGACCGTCAGAGACCGGCTGCGGCCAGGAAGGCGTCCAGATCGGTGAAGTCGGGGATGACGTGCTGCGCCCCGGCCGTACGCAGGTGTTCGTCCCGCTCGCCGCCGGAGATCCCGACGAAGTCGATCCCCATTGCGTGCGAGGCCTCGACGTCCCAGACGGCATCGCCGACATAGATCGTGCGAGCCGCCCTGGCGACGTCGTACTGCCCACGGGCGCGCTCCACGGCCGTACGCATGATGGTGGTGCGCTCGTGCGCGTCGTCGGAGGTCGCGAAGGGCAGGTGGCGGATGGGCAGTCCGGCCGCGTCGACCTTGAGCAGCGCGGATTCGCGCCATCCGCCGGTGGCCACCGCGCACGCCACGTCGGCGCGCGCATCCACGGCCGCCAGCATCTCGAGCGCGCCGGGAATCGGCCGGCAGCGGTGGGGGTGCTCGAAGAGCTCCCCCCGCAGCAGCGTGATGAAGCGCGCGCGCACGGCGTCGACGTCGTCGGGTGTCGGCGCGCGCGCGAGCTTGCGCTGCACGAGCTCACGGGTCACGCCGGTGTCCGTCCTGTGCGTGTACGAGGACCAATCCGTGTCGATCGTGTCGACGCCGAGCACCTCTTCGGCGGCGCGCACGAACAGCTCCGTGTCCACGCCCATGCTCTCGGTCAGCGTGCCGTCGATGTCGAAGACCAGCAGGGTGTCCATGCCCGGAGCGTATCCTGGGTCCCGTGGACCGCCGAACCCGCCTTCTGCTGGCCTTCCTGCCCGGGCTGATCGCCCTGCCCGTGCTCTTCTTCGTCGGGCCCATCTCGCAGAACCCCTGCTATCACAATTTCGCGGACCAGCGCGTCGTCTGGGGCATCCCGTACTTCGGCGACGTGGTCACGAACCTGCCGTTCGTGATCGTCGGGATCTGGGGGCTTTGCCTCCGACCGCCGCGCGACTGGGCGGTGTTCTTCCTCGGCCTCGCGCTCACCGGGATCGGCTCGGGCTACTACCACCTGGACCCCACCAACACGACGCTGGTCTGGGATCGGCTGCCGATGACGCTCGCGTTCATGGGGTTCTTCGCCGCCCTGATCCGCGAGCGGGTGGACGAGCGGGTGGGGCGCGCGCTCCTGTGGCCCTTGGTCATCGCCGGAACGGGCACCGTGGGCTGGTGGGCGCTCACGGACGACCTGCGCGCCTACGGCTTGGTGCAGTTCTATCCGATGGTCGCCACGGTCCTGCTCCTGTGGCTCCTGCCGGGGCCACGCAAGTCCTACCTCCTTGCGCTGGTGTCGTATGTCCTCGCGAAGGTGACCGAGCTCCTGGACTGGCAGATCTGGAACACCAACGAGTTCGCCTCCGGTCACAACCTGAAGCACCTCTTCGCGGCGCTGGCCGGCGTTTGGATCATCGGCATGCTCCGCGCACGGAAGCGCGCCGAAGCCCCGCCCGCGTGACCTAGCGAGACGGCCCTGGCGGATCTGGACGGACTGCCATACAGGCTCCGAACGGAGCCGAAATCCCGTTTTGTTAACGCCGCATCACGCCGATAGGTCCGTACCTCGCGGTGGCGTCACGCCCGGCCTGCGCCCGGCATGGCGGCGAGGGGGAATCGGCGGCCGGGCATGGAGGGTATCCATGCGACTCTGTGTCCTCGCTCTTCTGAGCCTGGGCCTCGCCACCGCGTGCGGTGGCGGTGGCGGCAGCCTCGTGGGCGTTGCTCCGATCGAGCCGCCGAAGGCGCTCATGTCCTGGTCCCAGATCGAGAACAGCCTCGTCGGGACGTTCAACATCCCCCAGAGCGAGGAGGCCGGTACGGACTTCCGCTTCGGGTACTCGAACGCGGTGCACGGCCAGCTGGCCAACGGCAACCTGCTCGTGATGGGCCACCCGTGGTTCCCGATGCAGGCCGAGGTCCAGCTCCCCGGCGCGCTGAACGGCAGCGAGGCGACGCGCGTCAGCTCCTGGTTCGATCTCACCGACGGCCTCGAGCCGCTCGGGTGGCAGGACGGCCCCGCCTACGAGCTGGGCGGCCTGCTCGAGATCGACACCCGCATCTACTTCACGAAGCACCAGTGGTACAACGCGCCCGGCGACAACTGGGCCACCCAGGGCTTCCGTGAGGCCGGTGTCGCGAACGGCATGTGGGGCGTCGAGGGCGCGCATGCGCACCACTCGCGCGTCGGCGGCTACATGAGCGCCGTGCCGACCCCCCTGCTCGCCGAGGGCTACACGTACCTCGCGGGCCTCGAGGGCACCTCGGGCGCAGCGCTCGGTCGCTGGGGGCCGAACCTCTTCGCGATCCGCGTCGACGAGACGCTCGACGTGGGTGACGCCTTCGAGTCGCGGCCGCTCGTGAGCCACAACCTCGAAGAGAACGCGCCCGCGGGCTGGTGGATCGGCGACAAGGTCAGCAGCGCGGTCTGGCTCGAGACCGACACGCAGCAGGCCGTCCTCTTCTTCCTCTACCAGAAGCTCGGCGCGACCTGGTACGGCGAGGCCGACGAGGGCCCCGACGGCGCCGTGGATCCCTACGGCGGTGGCAAGGGCTATCACGCCGAGGGCTACGCGCTGAAGGTGTGGATGTACGACCCCGCGGAGCTCCTCGAGGTGTATCGCGGCGAGCGCGAGCCGTGGAGCGTCGAGCCGATGCAGGAGATCGTGCTCACGGAGCGCCTCCCCGGCGCCGTGAGCGAGACGCACAACGGCTGGCACCTCGGGTCGGCCAAGGACGAGCTGAAGGTCAGCTACCGCGACGGTCGCCTGATCGTGCTGCAGCCGAACGGATACGAGCAGGGCCTCGAGGCCTGCCCCAAGGGCTACGTCTTCCAGCTCGACCGCTAAGGCATCGAACGCGCGCGGCGCAGAGCGCGCCGCGCGCCGTTCTACCTACTTGCCGGCGTCCTCGGGGATGTCAGCGCCCAGGTCCCGTGCGCGCTCGAGCACGCGGTTCTCGAGGTCGCTCCACGCGCTGCCCTCGACCCCCTGGACCTCGGTCGGGTCCATCTGCCAGGACTCGAAGCGCTCGTACTGCGACTCGCTCCAGCCTGACTTGAAGGCGTCGCGCACCGTGACCTTGATGGCCTCGGCGCTCGCCGCGTAGGTCGTGTCGGTGCCGGGCACGTTCTCGGTCATCAACCGGCCGAGCAGCTTCGTCCAGCGCGCGCCGGCTTCGCCCGGATTCGCCATGCCGGCGGCCATCGTCTCGACGATCTCGTCGAGGAAGACCGTGCCGTCGTCCGCGGGGGTCTCGAGCAGCGAGCGCAGCTCGCGCTGACCGCGAACGATCTCCCGCTCGGCGAGGGCGCGCTGCTCTTCGTCCAGCTCGAGCACGTCGGCGAACACGTCGATCGACGGCTTCTTGTTCTGCATCTGCCGGAACTGCTGCGCCTTCTTCTCGACGGCCTCGTCGACCAGGTCCTTGACCTTGGTCTCGGCGTCTGGCGAGGCGAGCGGATCCATGGGCGCAGGCGCGCCGGAGTCCGTGTCCACCTCGCGCCCGGCCAGGGAGGGCATGCCGGGAATCACATGCGTCGTGGCCACCTTCTCGACCCGGGCCACGTCCTCCTCGACGGCCTCGAGCCGTTCGAGCAAGTCGGCATCGGCGATGGCGATCAGCGGGCCGCCACCCCCGTCGGCCTCGGGCCCGAGCAGGTTGTTCGACTCGAGCTCCGCCCGGAGCGAGCGGTTCTCCATCACGGCGTAGCCGGCGACGCCGACCGCGATGATGGCGACGGCGAGCGAGATGACGGTGAGCGGGGACTGCATGGATGGCCTCCTGGAGCCGGGGGGGGCCATCGTACTACCGCGGCCTGCGCCGCCGGTTTCGGCGCTCAGACGAGCTCGTACACGATCGGCGGGTTGACGGGGCGGTAGCGCAGGTCGCATGTCGACGCGTTGATGAACGTGGTGCCGTCGGACTCCGTCGTGCCGTACCCCTCGTGGATGTGGCCGAACACGTGCACCCGCGGCCGGACCCGCTGGACCGCCTCGAGCAGGTCGGCGCAGCCGACGCCGCGTCCGTCCCAGGTCACGTCCCCGTGCCCGGCCGGCGGGCCGTGAGTGATCAGCACGTCGACGCCATCGGGAATCTGCGCCCACTTCGCGGCGAGCTCCGCGCCGCGCTGGAGGTTGAACGCCCAGTCGAAGAACCACGGCTGCCAGGGCGAGCCCCAGAAGCGGATCCCGTCGATCAGGGCCTCCGCGTCCTCGAGGTACGTGACGCCCGTCATCGTGGCGCGGGCCCAGGTCGCATCGCGCTCGAAGGCCCAGTCGTGGTTGCCCGCGACGACGACCTTGTGTCGATGGGGGAGCGCGGCGAGCCAGGCGTGCGCTGCTTCCACCTCGGGCCGCGTGCCGCGGGTCGTGAGGTCGCCCGCGTGCACGAGGACGTCGCCCGGCGGGACGCCGCCTTCGGGCTCCATGCCGTGCGTGTCGCTCAGGCAGACGAGCCGCATGGGACCTCAGCCGTCCTTCGACGCCTTCGCGGCGTCCTCGATGGCGTCCAGCGTCTGCAGGACGTAGCGCCGCACCGTCTCGTCGGGGTGCTGCTTCAGGGCGCGCAGCTCGGCCTCGATCGGAGCCGCCTTGGCACCGAGCGAACGCAGGCGATAGCCGGCGCCGTGCGCGATGTCCTTCGAGGGGCCGTCGAGCAGCTTCAGGACGACGGGCAGCACCTCCGCGACCATCGTCGGATCGCGCACGAGCTTGTCGACGGCTTTCGCTCGCACCGCCGCCGATGCGTCCGCGAGCGCTTTGCGTGCGATGGGGCGGGCCGCCGCCTTCCACGCTTCGCCCTCGGCACCCTTGCGATACCAGGCCGTGCTGCAGATCTCGAGCATCGCGAGCTTGCGCGCCTGGGCGGCGCCGTCCCAACGCGGGAGCAGCCAGCGCAGCCCCTCGGGGCCGGCGGCGGTGAACGCTTCGCGCGCCGCGTAGTAGACGTCGAACTCCGCGTGGTCGATGAGCTCGAACATGCGCTCGAAGTCGTAGCGCCCCAGCGCCTCGATGGCGCGGTCCAGCGCGCTCTCCTCACTGATGCCGTCGAGCCCCGGACCGCGCGCCGAGTACAGGTCCGTGCGCTCGAGCCGCTCGAGCATGCGCGGCAGGAGATGCGCAGCCGCCGCGCCGGCGTGCGCCAGGCCATGCGTCGCCATCGTGCGGACGTAGCCGTCCTTGCTGTCGAAGCCGCGCAGCAGGGGCCCGAGCGCGCCCTCGTGCCCCTGTCCCATCAGGTACTCAGCCGCGATGATCTGGGTCCGCGCGTCCGCGCTCGAGAGCGCAGCCACGAGCAGCTGCTGGATCGGCGCGGGCAGCGGCCGGTTCATCACGCAGGCCGCTTCGACGAGGCCGCGCTGCAGCGGCGCCGAGCCGGCTTCGTAAGCCGCCGCCAACGCGCCCGGGTCGTGCGCGCCGAGGACGGCGACGTGCTGCGCGTACTGCTCGTGCAGGTACCCGTCCGACGCGGCGAGCAGCTCCAGGATGCGCGGCAGGGCCGGCAGACCGGCGCGGCCGAAGCCCGCGATGGTCTCGGCGGCCGTGAGCGCGGCCCACTTGTCGTCGCCGTCGAGCATCGCGCGCAGCGAGGTGAGCGCGTCCTCCGGACCGACCCCGAGCTTCTTGAGGCTCTGGGCCGCGTACTTGCGCACGCCCGCGTTCGCGTCGCCCAGGGCTTCGAGCAGCGCGGGGATGGATGCCTTGCCGTGCTTGCCGAGGCCCTCGGCCGCTTCACGCCGCGTCCAGTCGTCGTCGCTCGTCAGAAGTCCAAGCAGCGCTTGGCGAATCGTCTCGTTGGGGCCGTCCGCCCAGGTGAGGGCGTTCACGATCGTGCTCCGGTCGTCCTTCGGCGCGCGGTCCAGGAGTGCGATCAAGGCCTGGATGCCGCGCTCGCCGACGCGGATCAGCGCGTCGGCGTACACGCCCTCGGGCTCCCACATCGTGAGATCGTCGGTGTCGCCCTTGGGTCTGGCGAACGCCTTCTCCAACCGCTCGATGAGCAGCGGGATCACGTCCTCGCCCATCTTGCCGAGCAGGCGTTCGACGTCGTATTCCACGTGGTCCCACGAGACGCTGATGCCCGCCTCCATGGCTTCGCGCTGCGACTTGGCGCGATCGACGAGCAGCTCGGTGACCCAGTCCATGAGCACCGGCGCGAGCGGCAGCACGGCGGGGCCGAGCTCGTCCATCGCGTCGATCAGCACGCGCTCGATCCAGTACTCGGACTGCTCGTGCTCGAAGATCTTCTGGACCAGCGGGAGGTCTTCGGCGCGCACCTCCCCGAGCGCACGCACGACCTCGGCTGCCGCGTTCTGCGCGGCCTCGGTGCCGCCGAGGGCGTGCTCGAGGACCTTCGGCACGAGCGCGAGCGAGTCGGGCTTGCGGCGGGCGAGCTCCTGGATCGCCCAGGCCTTCAGCTCGCCGTTGCCCGCGGCTTCCTGACCGAGCGCCCAACGCACCAGGCGCTCCAGCGGGACCTTGCCCGCCTCGTAGGCGGCCTTGAGCGCACGGAACGCCTCATGGCGCTTGGTCGAGTCCCTATCGGTCGCCTGCGTGACGAGCCGGTCGACGCGACTCGGCGGCTTCGGTGCGTCATCGCGCGCGTCCGCCGTGCCCTGCAGCGCGGCCTCGCTCGACGGCGCGTCGGCCGGGGCGTCCGGCGCGGTGTCGGTCGCCGCGTCCGGCGCCGACGCCTGCTGGGCGTCCATGAACCACCACACGGCGCCGGCGGCGACCATCAGCGCGAGGGTGAACAGCAGCGGCGGCGCTTTCATCGCCGCATGCTACGGCGCGGATAGGGTGCGCCCATGAGCATGCCCGCCCCCTGGACGACGCTGGACGAGACGCACCTTCACGACTGCCGGGTGTTCACGGTCGAGGAGACCCACGCGCGCGCCCCGCGCACGGGCGCGACCCACACCTTCTACCGGCTGCGGGCGCCGGACTGGATCAACGTGATCCCCCTGACCCCGGAGAACGAGGTGGTGATGGTGCGGCAGTTCCGCCACGGCTCGCGCGACGTCACCCTGGAGATCCCGGGCGGCATGGTGGACCCGGGGGAGACCCCGGCCGAGGCGGCTGCACGCGAGACGCGCGAGGAGACCGGCTACGAGGCCGAACGCTACGAGCTGATCGGTGCCGTCAATCCCAACCCCGCGCTGTTCGACAACACCTGTCATACCTTCCTCGCGCCGGGCGCGCGCCGCGTCGGCCCCATCCAGAACGAGGGCGCGGAGGAGACCACGGTGGTGCGGATCCCGCTGGCCGAGATCCAGGACCGGATGCGCGCCGGCGAGATCACCCACGCCCTGGTCATTGCAGCCTTCTACTGGCACGGGCTGCGGGCGTAGGATCGCACCCATGGACGGACATCCCGAGGTGATCGACCGGTTGAACCAGCTCCTCACGGCGGAGCTCACCGCGATCGACGTGTACTTCCTGCAGGCCCGCATGTTCCAGGACTGGGGCTACAACAAGCTCTTCGAGCGCTTCGACCACGAGAAGGACGACGAGCAAGGACACTGCGCATTGATCATCGAGCGCATCCTGCTCTTGGGCGGCACACCCAACGTGCACGCGCGCCAAGGCTTCACCGTCGAGCGCGACGCGAAGGCGATGCTCGAGCTCGACCTGAAGCTAGAGCTCGAAGTGAAGGACAACCTGAACGCAGCCATCGCGCTCTGCCGCGATCACGGCGACAACGGCACGCGTGAGATGCTCGAGCGGTTGCTGCTCGACACCGAGAACGACCACATCTTCTGGATGGAGTCGCAGCTCAAGCTCATCGCCGACATGGGCATCGAGAACTACCTCTCGCAGCAGATCTAGTTCTTTCCGCATCGCGGTCCGGTGCGCCGCGCGATCGCTGCGTCAACGACCCACTGCGTGCCTTGACGCGGATCGCGAAGTGTCGCGCAACGCTGCGCTGCGGGGACGGGCGCACACCCTGGGGGACGTCGCGTACTCCCCGTCGCGGCTCGAGCGTGCGGCCTGAGGACGCATTCGCAAATCCGCGCCCCGTGGCGCGCGGGTCCCCAGCCCGGGGTCTATGCACGTGCTGGCATGACCTTTGCGCCTATTTCCGCGGATGTTTCGTGCACCGGGCGGGTGTGCACAGTTGCTCAGATGGATGCAAAGGAGAGTGTCATGGGACGCTGGGGGTTCGTGTCGTTGGCGGCGGTCACGCTGCTCGTGCTCTGCGCGAGCTGCGGAGGGAGTGGACGCACGCTGCCTGTAGCCAACCTGAACCCCGCGGGACTGCCCACGCTGGGTGAGCTGCAGGCGATGATCGATGCGTCGATTGCGCCCGACACCGACAAGGACTTCATTCCGGATGACGTGGAAGCCGGGGTCCTGGGCACGGATCCGAACGATCCGGACTCGGATCACGACGGGCTGCCGGACAACTTCGAGATCTTCGGTGACGGGCTGTTCGATCCCGAGGACTTCGTCCCGGACAAGGACTTCGACGGGATCATCGCACCCCTCGACAAGGACGATGACGCCGACAACGTCAACGACGGCCTGTTGGTCGACACCGACGAGGACGGCATCGCCAACTACCTCGAGGTCTACGGCTACTTCTACGACTGGCTGACGGGACGCTTCGTCAGCGTCGAGGACGTGGCCACCTCGGGCATGGTCACGTTCAAGAGCGATCCGCTGCAGTGGTCGACGGATCAGGATCCCTACTCCGACGCGATGGAAGCGTCCGGTCTCATGATGGACGTGGGCGTCCAGGGGCCGGGGCGGCATCCGTTGGTGCCGGCGTTGCCGAACATCGTCGTGCAGCTCGAGGGCTACCAGATCACCCTCAACGACGAGATCACGTACGAAGAGGGCGGCTCCCTCACCGAGGGGCAATCCTGGAGCCGGCAGACGGAGCGTGGCAAGAGCACGACCCACAACCTGAGCGTCGAGGTCGGCACGGAGATCGGATACGACGACGGCTTCACGGCCAAGGGCCACGTGAACGTCGGGTACGGCGTCGCGTGGGGTCACACGACGAGCACGTCCGTGGCAACCGGTACGAGCGTCAGCGAGGAGGTCAACTGGAACAAGGCGCGTAGCCACAACCCGACCCAGGCCGCTCGCATGAAGCTGATGCTGAAGGTCGAGAACCGCGGCACCGCGCCGGCCAGCAACATCGTCCCGACGATCACACTCAGCATCGGTGGGGCGAGCGTCGCGACGTTCCGGCCGGCGAACCTCCAGGTGAACCTGCTCATGCCCGGCGAGGTCTTCCCCGCAGGCGAGCACGAGCACTGGGTGTTCGACATGACCGAGAACGGGCCGCTCATGCTCACCGACTGGGAGCTGCGTGCGCTCGAGTCGGGTGCGCCGGTCCGCTTGTCGGTCTCGCAGGTCGACGCGGACGTCATGCGCATGAACGAGATCGGCGGCTGGGATGCCGTCGGTGCGGTGGACCAGCACATCAAGCGGTGTGACGCCGTCTGTGCCGTGCTCTTCGCCGACCTGGGCGATGGCGCGTTCATGCACCACCGCGTGTTCGCCATGGAGAGCCCCTCGGCGCCCGTCGTGACGCTCGGGGATGCCTTGCGGTGGACGATGCGCGCCACCGAGGTGGGCGACGACGTGTACATCGAGCACGTCCTGCCCAATGGAACGGCGGAGCAGGTCAAGCTGACAGAACCGGGTGGCGAAGGCTGGTCGGTCCACATGGACAAGCAGAGCTTCGATCGACTCGATCCGCTGGGCAAGGTCACCGACCTGGTACTCGCGCCCAGCTCGCACATCGAGATGATCCCGCCGCGCGAGGTCAGCGACGTCAGTCCGACGATCTACTCGGCCTACGCGATGCCGCTGACCGAGGGCTACCACGTCGTGGCGTGCGCCTACGACCGGGACGGTATCGAGAGCGTCGTGCTCGTGGACCGTTTCGACCAGGAGCACGAGATGCGGCCCGACGGACGCGGACCGTGGTTCTTCTCGTGCAACATGCCGGGCAGCTACGAGTTCTTGGGCAACGCGACGGAGTACGTGAAGGTCACCAGCGTGAACAGCTCGGTGGCGACGCAGGCGTTCGACGTGGAGATCATCCACACCGTCGAGTCGCGGCCGCCGTCTGTGAGCCAGGTCATCTACAACGAGAGCGAGCGTCGGCTCCAGGTTCGGGTCGAACCCGGCACGAGCCTCCCGCAGGACGCGATCGTCGGCGGGGGTGAGGTGCGGCTCTACCACCGCGACTTCCCGGCTGACGGGACGACGCCGGCGGGCTACCGCGTCATGAACCCGACGATCTACTGGTTCGAGGCCCCGGACATCTACGAGGTGGTGCTGCCTGTGAACGGTGCGCTGGACGAGCTGGACGAGTATCCGGGCTGCCGGATCGTGGCCCGCTCCGCCGGCGGCCAGTACACGATCGTCAACGTGCAGGACGAGGTGGCGACGGATCCGCCGTACGGGTACGGAGACTTCCTCCTCGACGCCTATGTGGACTGGGACCTCGGTGTCGTGGGCCTGTGGGCGCCCTATGCGGATCTCGACCGGCCTGGCTACCACTACCCCAAGTTCGAGCGCCGCTCGGACGGGTGGTATTACGCCAGTGACGGAGGCGACTACGTCGACGTCGATGGGTCGTGGCCCGGCACGGAGCACGAGCCGTTCGCCGGTCTCACCGACGAGACGATCTACTACCGCTCGAGCTGCAAGTACGGTCGCGCGACGGAGCACCGGTTCAACTTCATGCCGGGATGCGTTGGCGCGCCCCTCGATGTTCCCGGGGGCCAGGATCCGGAGGTGTACTTCGAGGAGCTCGTCCGCGGCACGGTCGTCACGGCCAGTGGTGCGTTCCAGAACACGTCGACGCACAAGCTGGAGGCCGGGAAGGTGTACGGCTTCGAGACCCAGTCGGGTCGATACGGGAAGCTCTACATCAAGACGGTCGATCCCAAGTTGAGCAGCATCCTGTGGTTCCCGAACTACACGCGCTGTCGTGTCATCGGGCGCTACGTGATCTTCGACTAGGGCTCATCGAGACCCACCACGACAGGGGCCGGGCGCTGGGTGCCCGGCCCCGCTTCGTGAAGGTGTCGGCGCTGCGGCCTACTTGCCTTCGTCGGTGGTGTCAGGCTCGGCAGGCTCGGCGGGAGGCGTGGGTGCAGGCGGCGGCTTCACATTCTCGAGCTCCGCGGCCGTCCACGGCTCGCGACGCTTCTGGTTCGCGTCGCGTGACAGGGCCACGCTCCCGGGCGTGATCGGCTCGGCCGCGTTGCCCCATGCCTGTCGGATGTAGGTCGTCACCGCGGCGATTCGCTCGTCGGAGAGGCGCTGGCCGAAGGCGGGCATATTGCCCTCGTAGCGCTTGCCGAGCACCTCGATCGGTCCCTGCAGGCCATGCAGGAGGATGAGGCGCAGGCGTTCCTCGTTGCCGGTCACCCACGACGAGCCGGCCAGGGGCGGGTACTGGTTCGGTACGCCTTGGCCTGCGCGCTGGTGGCAGGAGGTGCAGTTCGCCTTGTAGAGCTTCTCGCCGAGCACGACCGGATCGACGGGGCCTTCCGCGGCGGCACCTGCGCCTCGCAGAACGGCAGGATCTTCGTCGAGTACGTCGGCGCGGAAGTCGCCGGCGTGGCGAGAGAGGTAGAAGCCCGACCAGAACAGCAGCACGCCGAAGAGCGTCACGAGCCACATCGGTACGGGCTCGTAGCCGTCGCGCGGGTCGGCACGCTCGCGGATGATCGGCTCGTGCAGCTCGCGGACGTCGAGCTGCTCGGTCGTCCGATCCTGCGCGGCCAGCGTCGTGGGGCGCTCGCGAGGCGTGTCGTCGGTGGGGGGGAGGGCGTCGGCCACCGTGGCTACTCCTCGATCTCGAACGAGCGGTCGAGGCTCTTCAGGTACGCAACCAGCGCCTTCGCCTCCGGCGTCGGAACGACCTCGCGACCCGGCGGCAGCGCCCAGCGGCCCTTGAGGGGCAGCGCGTCCGGCGAGGGCTCACCCTCGATGTCCCGCTCCTCGTAGAGGAACGCGTAGGGCGCCATGGTCGAGCCGGGCGAGGTGATCTGCGGATCGTAGAGGTGCAGGTGGTGCCACTCGGCGCTCGGCTGGCGCGCGCCGATGTTGATCAGGTCCGGCCCCGTGCGCATCGTGCCCAGGAGCTGCGGCGCATCGTGGATGTAGTCGAGCGGATGGCTTCGGCGTCCGCCCCAGCCGCGCTCCAGATCCGCGTTCCAGTCGCCGCCGCGGACCTGCTGCGAGTGGCAGTACATGCACCCGTTCGCGATGTAGACCTCGCGACCTCTCAGGGCCTCGCCGCTGTAGGGCGGCGGGTTCAGCGCGCCGCTGATCTCGTCCTGTTGGGGGGTGAGGTCCGAGAGCTGCGCCTGGGGCAGGATCACGATGCCCAGCCAGGCCGAGGCGAAGGTCACGAAGACGCCGAAGAAGATCCACGCGGCGGTGTTCACGGGGTTGCCTCCGAGGTCGTGTCCGCGCCGTTCATCATGCGCGTGTACGTGGCATCGGAACGGCGGAACAGCGTGGGGCCGCGGCGGTCGCGCTGCCACGCGTGCACGTTGCGCACGACGAGCACGGTGAACGCGATGTGGCCCATGAGGATCAGGAGCCCCGAGAACGAGCGGAGCACCATGAACGGGACCTGGCCGCGCACGATGTCCATGAAGGGAACCGCGCCGCTCTGACGCTCGAGGCCGCCGATGAAGCGCCCGATCCCCGCAAACAGGCCGTGCTCGGAGATCAGGTTGCCGAGGCTGTCCGAGGCCTGGTTCATCTCGAGGCCTTGGATCAGGCCGCCGAGCATCAGCACGCCCATCATCATCAGGATGCCGAGTGCGGTGAACCAGAAGTGCGCGCGGATCAACCCGCTCGACGCCCATTCGCGGCCCGTGAGCCGCGGCAGGATGTAGTAGACCGCCCCGAACATGAGCATCGTGTAGAAGCCGTAGAGGCCCAGGTGCGCGTGCCCGATCGTGTGGTGCGTGAAGTGCAGCGGCTCGTTCACCGCGCGAATCGACATCATCGAGCCCTGGAGGCTGACGAGGGTGTAGGCCATGGCGCCGAACACGACGAAGCGCAGCGTCGGGCTGTAGCGCAGCAGCTTGAAGTTGCCGCGCATGGTCATGTGGTGGTTCACCGCGACCGTGATGACCGGGATGATCATCATCACCGAGCCCACGACCGACACGCTGATCAGCCAGGCGGGGATCGGCCCGCCGATCAGGTGGTGCACGCCGGCCCAGTTGTAGAAGGCGGCCAGCGTCCAGAAGCCGAGGATCGACAGGTGGTAGGAGTGGATCGGTCGGCCCGTGACCTTGGGGATCAGGTAGTACGCCGTGGCCAAGCCGATCGGCGTGAACCAGAGACCCAGCACGTTGTGCCCGAACCACCAGTTGATCGCCGCTTGGGTGACCCCCGACGCGGGCTCGAGCACGAGCAGGATCTGCACGGTCGCATAGAGCCAGGGGAACCAGAAGACCGCCCCGAACAGGTACCACTGCGAGACGTAGACGTGGCCCGGGACGCGCTGGCTGAAGGTGCTCACGGCCCAGATGGCCACGATCGCGAACGACACGAAGAAGAGGAAGGACGCGTAGGTCGGCATCTCGAGCCACTCGATGCCGGTGCTGTCGCCGACCATGATGCCGGTGAGCCCCGCGAGCATGCCGGCGTTCCAGATCATCGCCGCGAAGATCAGGAGCCGCGGCCAACGCAGGGGTACGCGGCAGAGGCGGCACATGAGCCAGATCGTGACGCCGATGCCGACCATCGAGGCCCAGCCCAGCGCGACCGCGTTGAGGTGCGCCGGACGCACGCGCCCGAACGTGAGCCAGCTCAGGCTTCCCAGGAACTCCGGGTTGTGCATCTTGATCGATGCGATCAGCGCGAGCAGCGTGCCCGCCATCAGCCAGAAGATGCTGCTCGCGAAGAAGACGATGACCGGCGCAGCGCAGGAGCGATCGATGAACGCGCGCTGGGAGGCGCCGGACAGACGACGATCGCCCGCCTCGACGCCGTCGGGCAGGTCGGGGAGCGGCAACGGCAGCTGGCGCGTCGCGGTCGTCATGCGGGAGGCTCTCCGTCCGAGCTGCGCGGGCGCTCGCCCGGGAACGCGTCGGTCATCTGGCCGACGGGCTCGTCATCGTCGAAGATCACGAACGCGCCGCGCTTCACGCTCTTCATCTGGCCCCGGCGGATGGCCCACCACATGCCGCCGATCACGGAGATCGCGAGCAGGCCCAGCATGGTGAAGACGAGGATGTAGTAGGTGCTACCCACCGGTGTCCTCCTCCGCGGCCCGTTCGCCGAGGACGAGCTCCGTGGCCCGCTCGACGGGGATGTGCACGATGCCCTTCTCCTTGTCGATCCAGCCGTAGCTGGTGAGACGCTCCGCGGCCTTCGCGTCGAGCGCCTCGCGTACGGCGCGGTGCGGTGTCGCGGCATCGGCGACGTCGTCCGGCGCCTGCCACCACACGATCAGGCCGACCACCAGCGCGACCGCCAGGAGCGTCGCCACGACGCCCAGGGCGCTCTTCCGGCGCAGCGTCTTCGGATCGTGTTCGGATGCGCTCATGCGAGGCCTCCTTCGAGCTCGGCGGCCTCGTCTTCCTCTTCGTCCGGCCGCATGGCGATGGCGAGGTCCGGATCGTCGTGCGGGACCGCGCCGCGCACGGCGAACGCCTTCGCGGCGGCGAGGCCCAGGCCGCCGGCAACGGCCAGCAGGGCGCCCGCGTCGAGCCACAAGCCGGCCGGCTGGAACGTGCCGTAGGCCGGCATGACCAGCCAGTACATGCCCAGGTAGTGGCCGAAGACGATGAGCGCCGCGACGCCGCCGAGCAGCGGCGCGAGACGCTTGTTGAACGCGGTCATCAGCACCACGAAGGGGATGCCGAAGAGCAGCAGCACCATTACGACGGTCAGCGCCTGGAAACCCCCGCTCCAGCGGTAGAGCATCCAGCCCGTTTCCTCCGGGATGTTGCCGTACCAGATCAGGAACCACTGGCTGAAGGCGAGGTACCCCCAGAAGACCGCCATGGCGAACAGCCACTTGGCGAGGTCATGACGCTGGCGCGCCCGGATGAAGCCCTTGGCGGGGCCGCGGCCGAGCGTGACGGTGAGCACGCAGAGCACGGCGATGGCTGCAACGAACCCCTGGCCGTAGACGTACGGCCCGAAGAGCGTGCTGTACCAGTGCGGGTCCAGCGCCATCAACCAGTCCATGGTGGCGAAGGTCGTGGTCAGGAACGCGAGCACGACGAACAAGCCCGCGCGCCGGCCGGCGTGGGGCCCGCGCATCGTGCGCGCCATCCAGGTCCAGATGCCGAGGTAGAGCACCGAGCGCACGAGCACGAACGGCAGCGAGAGCCAGATGCCCTTGGCGCCGCCCACGGGGTGGTGGCCCATGGCTGGGAACAGCTGCGTGGCGAAGACCGCCACCGGCACGAAGAGCAGGAGGAGCCAAGGCGTTCCGGCCAGCACGTTCTCCCCGAAGCGCCGGATCACGACCGACCAGGTCGCGCCCGTCAGGTGCTGCAGGGCCAGGAAGAGCAGGAGCCCCAAGAGGAGGGTGGCGCCCCAGGCGAACGCCGTCAGCCAGGCGAACGCCGCGCGTGTCGGGTCCACCACGACGCCGACGCCCCAGAGCACGCCGCCGAGGAGCAGGAGGTTGAGGCAGATGCCCGACGCGCCCTGCGCGAAGCGGGGGAGGCGCGAAGCGGATTGCGTCACGGCGTCGGCGCTCATTGGAGCTCCTTCCGCGCGGCTTCGGGCACGTCGTCGAGCGAGGCATGGCCTGCGCGCATGAGCACGCGGAGCCACGCCACCGCGGCCCAGCGGTCGTCGACGGGAATGCGGCCGGCCAGCGGCGCCATCTGGCCCTTGCCCTCCGTGATGATCTTGAAGAGGTACCCGTCGGTGGCGCCTCGCAGCCGCTCGAGGGTGTAGGCGGGCGGGTTGTTCATCCCGTACTGCGTGGTGACGCCCTGCCCGTCGCCGGCGGCACCGTGGCACAGCGTGCAGAAGTTGGCGTACACCGCCTTGCCGCGTGCCAGCAGCGTGCGGTCCACCGGAAGCGGACCCTGCTCGAGCGCGTACAGCTCACTCGCGACCTGGGCGTGCACGGGATCGGGTGTCTGGACGTCCTGGCCCCAGGGCACCGTGCCGTCGACGGGCATGCGGGCCGTACGGCCGTCGGCGTAGAAGGACGTGGCGCTCTGGGGCTTCCACTTGTTCTGGTCGGCCATGTCGTTCCAGAACTGCACCGGCGGCTTGCCACTCTCGCGGCCGCGCCAGCCGAGCACGGCGAAGACCACCAGCGCCAGGCCGAACACGACAAGCAGGGGCGTCTTCAGCGTCTTCAGGAGCTCGGGATCGGGGCGGGGCAGTTTCGGCATGTCAGACCTCCACCCAAGCCACGTCGCGTCCGCCGGAGCGTGCGAGCAAGCGCGGCGTGCGCTCCGCGTCGAAGCGCGCGTCCTCGGTCTCGACGACGAGGAAGAAGCCGTCGTCGGTCACGCGCCGGAAGGGGTCGTGCCCGTGGGTCGGGTGATACAGCTGCGGCTGGCGGCTCAGCTTGAACAGCCCGAAGATCGTCGCGAACGCGCCGAACAAGATGGACAGCTCGAACACGATCGGCACGAACGCCGGCCAGCTGTCGTAGGCCTTGCCGCCCACGATGAGCGGATACTCGACGACGCTCGGGTACCACTGGATCAGGAAGCCCGCGAGCGCGCCGAAGGCGGCGCCGCCGAGCGTCCACCAGCCGAGCGGAGAGCGCCCTTGGCCCATGGCGCGGCGCATGCCGTGCACGGGGTAGGGCGAGTGCGCGTCGTACTTGTCGTAGCCGGCGTCGCGTAGCGTCGCGGCCGCGCGCTTCAAGGCGTCGCCGTCGTCGTAGCGGGCGATCACACCCCACGGGGTCGCCCCGTCTGTCGGCGCAGCCAGGGCCGGCTCGGGGACGATCTCGGGTGCAGGGGCGGTCGCATGGGCGTGGCCCGAGGCGTGCTCCGCATCGTGGCGATCCTGGGCGCGCGCGCCCTTGACCTCGCTCATGGCGATCATCGGCAGGAAGCGCATGAACAAGAGGTAGAGCGTGAGGAAGAGACCGAAGGTGCCGGCGAACGTCAGGACCTCGACCCACGTGGGGGCGAAGTCGCCCCAGCTCGAGGGCAACGCGTCCCGCGCGAGCGAGCTCACGATGATGACGAAGCGCTCGAACCACATCCCGATCGTCACGAGCACGGCCACGAGCAGCATGCCCTTCGTCGAGCGGCGGAAGCGCTTGAACCAGAACAGCTGCGGCGCCACCACGTTGCACACCACCATCAGGGCGAACGCCCCGGCGAAGGGGCCGGTGACGCGGACGTTGAAGAACGTGAAGGCCTCGAACGGGTTGCCGCTGTACCACGCCATGAAGAGCTCGATGGCGTAGGCGAAGCCCACGATCGATCCCGTCGCCAGGATGATCTTGCACATGTTGTCGAGCACGCGCGGCGTGATGATCTGCTCGAGGCGGAACGCCTTGCGTACGGGCAGGAGCATGATCAGCACCATCGCGAACCCGCCCAGGACGGCGCCTGCGACGAAGTACGGCGGGAAGATGGTCGTGTGCCAGCCGGGGATCTGGCTCACGGCGAAGTCGAAGCTCACGATCGAGTGCACGCTCAACACGAGCGGGGTCGCCAGCCCGGCCAGCAGCAGGTACGCCATCTCGTAGTGGCGCCACTGGCGTTGCCCGCCGCGCCAGCCGAGCGCCAAAACGCCGTAGATCCACCCGCGTATACGCGTCTTGGCGCGATCCCGGAGGGTGGCGAAGTCGGGCAGGAGGCCCACGTAGAAGAAGAGGATGCTGACGATGGCGTAGGTCGTGACGGCGAACACGTCCCACAAGAGCGGACTCTTGAAGTTGGGCCAGACCGCCAGGTGGTTGGGCACCGGCGCCACGAAGTAGATCCGCCACATCCGTCCGACGTGGATCAAGGGGAAGAGCCCCGCACACGTGACGGCGAACAGCGTCATGGCTTCGGCGGCTCGGTTGATCGGCGTGCGCCAGCGCTGGCGGAACAGGAACAGAATGGCCGAGATCAGCGTGCCGGCGTGCCCGATGCCGATCCAGAACACGAAGTTCGTGATGTCCCAGGCCCAGCCCACCGGCTGGTTGAGGCCCCACACGCCGACGCCGGTGATGGCCAGGTAGCCGATGGCCAGGAAGCCGATGCCCGCCACGCTCGCGGAGAGGAGCAGGGCCGGCAGCCACCAGCGCGGCATCTTGCGTTCGGTGATGCCGGCAACCGTGTTGGTCAGGTCGCGGTCGCCCGAGCCCGATGCAGGGCTGCCCGGCGTCGGGGGACGGTCCGCGTCGACTGGGGCCGTGGCGGCTCGGTCCGTGGTCAGGGGCGCGCTCACGAGCTCCCTCCGACGCGCTCGGACGTGGTCGCCATGGCCGGGTTCGGATTGCGGATGCGGGCCAGGTAGGTCACGCGGGGGCGCGTGTTCAGGTGCTCGAGCGCGCCATAGCCGCGCGGGCTCTCGCGCAGCTTCGAAACCTCGGCCTCGGGATCCCGGATGTTGCCGAACACGATCGCCTCGGTCGGACACGCCTGCTGGCACGCCGTCTTGAGCGTGCCGTCGGCGATCGAGGGCGCCCGGGTCTGGCCGGCCTCCACCTTGGCGTCGATCTTCGCGCGCTGGATGCGCTGCACGCAGAAGGTGCACTTCTCCATCACGCCGCGCATGCGCACGGTGACGTCGGGGTTCTTCTGCATGCCCGCCAGCTCACCCGGCTCCGGTTGCAGCAGCTGGATCGCCGTCAGGCCGTTGACCGGGTCCGGGGCCAGCGAGCCGTCGAAGGGCGCGTCGCTCTGGCGGAGCGTGTCCTTGCCGTAGTCGGCGAAGTTGAACCGGCGCACCTTGTACGGGCAGTTGTTCGAGCAGTACCGCGTGCCGACGCAGCGGTTGTAGGTCATCACGTTCAGGCCGTCCTGGTCGTGGACGGTGGCGTTGACCGGACAGACCGTCTCGCACGGCGCGTTCTCGCAGTGCTGGCAGAGCATCGGCTGGTTCGAGACGTCGATGTCGCCCTCGGGGTCCTCGCCGCGGAAGTAGCGGTCGATGCGGATCCAGGACATCTCGCGCCCGCGCAGCACCTCGTCGCGCCCCACGATCGGGACGTTGTTCTCCGACTGGCAGGCGACGAGACATGCCGTGCAGCCGACGCAGGTGGACAGGTCGATCGCCATGCCCCACTGGTGCTCGCCGGTGAACTCGGGCGCATCGCCGATGTTCTCGCTGTGCGGCTTGTGCAGCCCCATGTGCTGCGCGAAGTCGGGCTCGGCGGCGTACTCGGCCTTCGTGCCCTCGCGGACGATGGCGCGGTCCTCGAGGGTGTCGTCCAGCTCTTCGTGCGTCTCGATCGCCCAGTGCTGCTGGGTGCCGGCGAGCTCGTGGCGGCGGTCCGTCTTGCGCAGGACGACGCCGGTGGCGAAGCCCCATGCATCCGACGTGCGGAGCGGATGGACGTCGACTCCGGCATGCCGAGCGAGGCTCCCTGCCGCCGCGCGGCCGTAGCCGAGCGGCAGGCGCACGGAGCCCGGCGCGCCGCCGGGCAGGACGAAGACCGGGATCTCGATCGTCTGCTCGCCCAACGTGAGTGCGACCACGTCGCCGTTCTCGAGGTCCGCTTCGCGGGCCGTCGCCGGCGTGATCGTTGCCGCGTTGTCCCAGGTCAGCTTGGTGACGGGATCGGGCGTCTCCTGCAGCCAGCCGTTGTTCGCGAACCGGCCGTCGAGCACGCTCTCGTCGAATCCGAAGCACACCTCGAGGCCGGCGGCGCCCTTCTTCGGTTGCCAGGCAGCCAGGAGCGGGGCCGCGTCGAGGGTGGGCGCGGGCGTCTCGTTCGCGGCGGCCGTGGCGATGCCGCGGCTCAGGTAGTCGCGCCACCGCGCCTCGAAGCGCTCCCCGCCGGTCAGGTCGCGGAAGGTGTCCCGCGCGATCTGGTAGGGGTTCGTGGTCTTGCTGCCCTGGATCCGCGCGAGCAGCTCCAGCGCCGTGCGTCCGCCGAAGAGCGGTGCGATGAGCGGTTGCACGGGAGAGAGCGTCGTTCCGTCCTGTGCGTCGCCCCAGCTCTCGAGGGGATGGGCGCGCGGCACGTGCCAGGTGCACCGGGCCGATGTCTCGTCGTATCGGTCGGCGAGGTGGAGGGAGGTCGGGACGGCGTCCAGGAGCGCACCGAAGCCGAGGTCGGCGGGGGCGTCGTAGACGGGATTCGTTCCGAGCAGGAGCAGCGTCTCGACGCCACCGGCGCGAAGCGCTTCAGCCAAGGCAGTGAGGTCGCCGTCATGGCGGGGGCGAGTCACGTAGCGCACCGTCTGCCCGACGCTCTGGAGGCGCTCGTTGAGCATGCGCGCGATGGCGTGCACCACCGGCGGCTGGCGTTCGCCCGCCGCAACGAGCGCGCGGGGTCCCGCGCGGCGCAGGTCGGCCGCAACGGCTTCGATCCAGCGCGTCTCGACGGTCGTGGCCGCGCGCTTCGCGGCGTCGGCGAGGGCGGCATCCTCGCTACCGAACATGTGTGCGGCGAGCTGGACGGCATAGTCCGCGACATCGCTCGCGCGCAGGCGCAGGCGATGGTCGGCCGCCATGCCCGTGAGGGTGAGCTGCGGCTCCACCACGTAGAGCCGGTTCATCTCCTCCTCGGGCTTGCGGCCCGACGCGAACCCGCGCTTGGCGCGCGTGCCTTGCTCGTCGACGCCGATCAGGTCGGCGTCGAGGCTCAAGATCACGCGGGCCTCGGCCAGGTCGTAGCGTGCGGCCGTGCTCGTGCCGGGCGCGCGCATCGACTCGTGCACATAGATCCGCGCGCCGGGCATCGCCGACTTCAGGCCGGCCAGCAGACGCGCGGTAGAGGGTGACGCGTCGTCCTCGATCAGGACCGCCAGGCCCTTGCCTTGGTCCGCGCGATGCGCACGCGCGAGGTCGTCCAAGGCCGCGACCACGTCCGGGTCGTAGCGCACGGGGCGGGCGGCCTTGCGCGCGTAGCGGCTTCGGTCCGGGTCGTAGAGGTCCAGCACCGTGGCCTGCATGTGCGCCGAGAGGGCGCCCTGGCTTGCGGGATGGAGCGGGTTGCCTTCGAGCTTCGTGGGGCGGCCTTCGTGGGACTCGGCAAGCACGCCGACCGCTTCCCCGGCGATGGCCAGGGTCGTGGCGTAGTAGGTGGCGGTGCCCGGAGTGAACTCGGGCGGCGACTCGGCGTACGCGTGGATCTTGTGCTCCGGGCGGCGGCACGCAGGCAGCCCCGCGAGGGCCAACGACGCGGCCATCACCTTGAGCAATGTGCGGCGGCTGGTCGGCGAGGCGGTGGGGCCGCTCAGATCTTCCTTGAGCGCCGGGAACTCGGCGGCTGCCCAGCGCTCGAACGCAGGGGTCTGGGCCAGCTCGTCGAGGCTGCGCCAGAGGCGCGGGCCGTGCTCGCGGGCGTGGAGGTCGCGGAGGCGATCGGCGACGCCGGGGGAGTCGTGAACCTGGCTCATCGGTGGCACGCGCTGCAGTCCTGGGGCGGCTTGATGCCGACGTCTTCCTTCAGGAACCGACGCAGCTCGGCCTGGGCCTTGGCGTCGAAGTGGGGATCGCTCTCGGGGCTCCAGTCGAGGTCGAAGACCTTGTCGGCGGGGCGCAGCTTCTCCCAGGGCTCGCGGTGGCAGTCGAGGCACCACGCCATCGAGAGCGGTTCCTCGTGGCGGACGATCTCCATCTCGTTCACGGGTCCGTGACACTCGACGCAGGAGACGCCGCGGGCCACGTGGACGGCGTGGTTGAAGTACGCGTAGTCGGGCACCTTGTGGACGCGCACCCAGTCGAGGGGTTTGCCGGTCCGCTCGGCCTCACGCAAGGGCTCGAGGGAGGCCGCGGCCGACTTGATGTTGCCCCACGAAGCGCCGTGGCATGAAAGACACGTCTGGGTGTCCGGCACGTTGGCGTGAGGTGACGACTCCACGTTCGTGTGGCAATGCGTACAGCTGATCGCCAAGTCGCCCGCGTGGAGCTTGTGACTGAATGCAATGGGTTGCGTGGGCTCGTAGCCCACACGCGTATAAGCGGGCGTTGCGTAGTAGGTGACGCCGGTGACCACGAACAGGCCGACGACGGCCAATGTGATGCCGACAGCCTTGAACCGGTGATCCGCACGTCGGGAGAACAGGCGTGTCACGGTGACCTTGGTGAGGGGAATGAACGATCCGGCGTCAGGTGCCGTCCGAAGCGGCAAGAGCGCCGAGCGAAACGCGGTGTTTCGCCACTTGAGTTGACTGTTCCGTCAGGCCTTTGGTGCCAGAAAGCGCGCCGTGAAACGCTCGCGTCCGGCTTTTGCAAAGCGGTTGCGAGGACGTCCTTGTCCAAGACGTTGGTCGTGCGGAACTTGCCTCGGAAACGCCTAGCGCTCCGCGCCGATCTCTTGCGTCGACTCGGGCGTACGACGGCCGCGAAGGGCTTCGAGTGCAACGTAGCCGATGAGCGTCGGGATGAGGGCGTACGGGAAGATCTCCCAACCGAAGATGCCTCCGATCGCGAACGGAATCGGCAGCAGGACCCACGGGTCCAGGTTCCAGCCCTTCGTCTCGACGCTTTGCCGGAAGGGCTCGGGGAGAGGCTGACTGCGGCGGTTCGACACGTCTTGGGTCTGGGTGCTCATGCACTTTCGACGGCCGCACGGCGCGGAGGGTGTCGGCGAACCTGGGCGCGGCTGCGTACGATGCGCCCGATGTCCACGAACGGGCCCCTCATCCTCGGCATCAACGCCTACGACCACGACGTGAGTGCGTGCCTCGTCCGCGACGGGCAGATCGTCGCCGCGATCTCGAAGGAGCGGCTCACGCGCGTGAAGCACGACGCGGGGTTCTACGGCGACGTCGTGACCTATTGCCTCATCGCGGGCGGCGTGACGCTCGACGAGATCGACCTCGTCGTGCGCAACAGCTATCTGCTGCCCGTGGCAGAGCTCGAGGCGCGGTTGCGGGGGCGCGTCGATCCCACGCTGCTGCCGGCCCTGGGGCGCCAGCGGGCCCTCCAGCACCCGCTCTTCGGGACGGACGCCGAGCGCGTCGTGCCCTGCTCGCACCACCTCGCGCACGCCTACAGCGCCTTCGCCTACGCCCCCTTCGAGGACGGCGCCGTCATGGTGGTGGACGGCGTCGGCAGCTATCGGCGCGACGTGCTGGAGGCGGTGCCGGAGGCGTCCGAGGCCTCGCCGCTGGCCCGCGAGGCCGAGTCCTACTACGTCTTCGAGGGCACGGACCTCCGCACCGTCGAGAAGGTCTGGCTCGAGCCCCGCCCAGGCTTCGTGAACGAGGAGTTCCACGAGATGGACGGCATCGGCGGGATGTACAGCCGCGTGTCGACCTACGTCTTCGGCGACTGGAATCGCTGCGGCGAGGTGATGGGGCTCGCCTCCTACGGACGGGACGGCATGGACCCGCTCATGGAGCTCGAGGACGGCCGCCTCGTCGTCCACCCGTGGCCGGCGTCTGCGGACCGCCCGTTCGAGGGGGGGAACGACAAGGCCTGGAACCAGGCCGGGCACCGCGCGCACTGGGAGGACATCTGCCACCGCGTGCAAGAGGACACGGAGACGATCCTGCTCGAGCGGGCGCGTCGCCTCCACGAGCGGACCGGCAAGCAGAACCTCGTGATCGCGGGCGGCGTGGGCCTCAACTGTGTCGCGAACGGGCGCCTGCTCCGCGAGTCTCCGTTCGAGCGCATCTTCATCCAGCCGGCGGCCGGCGACGACGGGATCGCGATCGGCTGTGCGATGTACGGCCACCTCGCCTTGTCAGGCGGGAAGCGCACGTACGTCATGAACCATGCGTACCTGGGCCGTCCCTACGCCGACGCGCAGATCGAGTCCGCGATGGACCGCCCGCTCGTCACCATGTCGAGCTCCCGCCGGCGCTCCGCGGATGTCGCGGCCGACACGGCAGAGCTGCTTGCGAAGGGGGCGGTCGTCGGCTGGTTCCAGGGCGGCTCGGAGTTCGGCCCGCGGGCGCTCGGGAACCGCAGCATCCTCGCGGATCCGCGTGACCCGAAGATGGCGGATCACGTGAACGAGCGCGTCAAGCACCGGCAGCCGTTCCGGCCCTTCGCGCCGGTCGTGCCCGTCGAGCACGCGAGCACCTACTTCGAGGGCGATGTCGTCTCGCCGTTCATGCTGCTCGCCTTCGACGTCAAGCCGGCCGCGCGCGAGCAGCTGCCCAGCATCACGCACGTCGACGGCACGGCCCGCGTCCAGACCGTTCGCCGGGAGGACAACCCGCGCCTGCATGCGCTGCTGACGGCGTTCGGCGAGCTCACCGGCGTCCCCGTGCTGCTCAACACGTCCTTCAACGACCGGGGCGAGCCGCTCGTCGAGACGCCCGGCGACGCGGTGCGGTGCTATCTCGGGACGGGCCTCGACGCGCTCGTGCTCGGGGACTGGATCGTGCGGAAGCGCGGCGCGCATCGGATGCTGCGGCCGGTGATCAAGGCGGCGCTCCGCGCGGAGGTCAAGCGCGCGGCCGGCGACGGCTAAGCAGACACAGCCGCCGCACATGCGATCATGCCCCCATGGCCACCGGCGCGTCCGCAGATCGTCTTCGTTGCAGTCTGTTGCCCCATGGCGCGCCCGCGGGCGTCACGCGTGTCGAGCTCTCCCAGGCGGGGATCCTCTGGCTGAAACCCGGGGGCCGCGCCCTGCGATTCCGGGCTCGGCAGTGGATGGACGTGACCACGAGTGCGTTCGTCTGGGATGCGCGCGTTCGCGTGGGCTTCCAGTCCGTTCGCGTGACGGATGCGTTCGAGGCGGGGCGGGGACGCCTGGACGTGCGCCTCCCGTGCGTTCGCATCGCACACGCGGTGGGGCGCGATGTCGATCTCGGTGAGGTCTCCCGCTATCTGGCGGAGCTGCCCTGGGCGCCTCATGCACTGGTGGCGAACCCCGAGGTCCACCTCCGGTCGGAGGACGACCAGCACGTGATCCTCGCGTGCGCGCTGGGCGATACCGAGGTCGCGGTCCGCATGGAGGTGGACGAGCACGGAGCGCCCGTCCGCGCGCGCATGCCCGCGCGGCCACGCTCCGTCGGTAAGCGCTTCGAGCCGACCCCGTGGCTCGTCTCCTACGGTCCGCTCGAGGATCGAGCCGGCGTTCGTGTGCCCATGTCCGGCGAGGCCGCGTGGGAGTTGCCCGAGGGGCGCTTCACGTACTGGCGCGGACGAATCACGGCCTATGAGTCCGTGCCCTAGTCCGCGGCGTCGCGCGCGTCCTTCGCTGCCAGCGAGAGTGCCTTCTTCAGCGCGCGCTCGCTCTGCTCGCCCGTGAGGCGGCGGCGCCCGATGTCGAACGTCGGCAGACCCTTGAGCCGCGCCGCGCGGGAGAGCTGCCGGTCGCGGATCAGCGCGCTCGCCGGGGCGCCGGTCAGGGCGCGCGACAGCGCGTCGGTGTCGAGGCCGACCTTCCGGGCCGCGGCCATCACGTTGCGGCGCGAGTCCGAGCGCGTCTCCATGAGCGCTTCGAAGAGCGCGTCTTCGAGGCCGCGGGTCCGCGCGAACACGCAGGCGCGCGCCCACAGCGGATAGTCATCGGACGCCCACGCGTAGATGCGCCGGTGCTTGACGGGCACGCGCGACGCAGCGAGCACGCGCTCGATGCGACGGTGCATCTTGCGGCAATGGGGGCAGTACGCGTTCAGGTAGCCCACGACCCGCACCGCGGGCACCTCGGGCGCGGCGTCCGGCGGGGTCGCTGCCGATGTCGGCGCGGCGTCCGGAGCGGCCGGGGCGGGTACCGCGGCGGGCGCCGGCTCGGGCGCGGGGATCGGATCCGCCGGAGCAGGGTCGCTCGCGGGCAGGCGCCGCTCGACCGTCTCCACGCGGACCGCGGGTTCTGCCACGGGCACGGGCTCCGTGTCCGGTTCCGGCGGCGGCGGGGGGCGGCCCTCCGGGCTCGTCGGCGAGACGTCGGCCGGCACGACGTGGGCGAGAGGCTCCACCGGCGGCTCGGCGGGCGGGGGCGGATCGACCGGCGGCCGGCCCGCGATCGCCACGGCGGGCTCGGGCTCGGGTAGCTCGTCGAACGTCGCGTCGGCCAGCGGCACCGCTTCCTCGAACTCGGCCTGGCTGGTGGAGGCAGGCCAAGCGAAGGGCGCCAGCATGGCGATCACGCCGCCCAGCGCCCAGGCGACCTTCGCGCCCGTCGACTCCCCCGGACGCCACCAGCGGGCCGGTCGGAAGAGCACGTCGATGATCAGCAGGGTGCCGCCCACGACGGCGGCGCTGTCCGCTACGACGCAGAGCGGGCAGAACGTGCCGAGCTTCACGCCCTGGTAGAGCAGGAAGCCGATGCCCGCCGCGATGCCGAGCGCGGCGGCCATCACGCACAGGCGTCGGATCGCCAGTCGGCTCGGGAGCGAGAGCAGCAGCAGCAGGGCGAACGCGGCCATGCCGAGCACGGAGGTCGGGATCCCCGCCAGCGTGCCGAGCTCGCTGGCTTTGGCCTGGTCGCAGGCCTGCTCCATGGGGCAGTAACCGGGGCCCGGTCGGACGTGGTCCACGGTGAGGGCCGCGCTCGCGAGGAGGGCCACCAGGATGGCCGCGCGGGCGGCGATGAGGCGACGCGTGAGGGGCATGGGGCTCCGAACTCGCAGCAGGTCCAAAAACGTCTGGCCGCGACGCCGGTGCGTCCCCCTCGGGCCTCCAGCCTCCTGATCGACCGTCCGGTGGTCCGGACTTGAGGGAATCGCCGGGAAGTCGAGGTCGGCTGTCTCCCTCCCGAACGCAGCGCGGGCCGGGCCCGTGGGGGGCCCGGCCCGCGGTGGGGGGATCGGGGTGGGGTGTCGGCTAGAAGCGCACCTTGATGGGGGGGACGGGGACCTTGAACTTCATGTACTTGGCCGTGCCCTTGATGGTGATCTCGCGCTCGCCCTTCCAGGAGACCTTGAGGCTCACCGAGAGCTTGCCGACCTTGCGCTTCACCTTGATCGACTTCTTCGACTTCTTGAGGCCCATGTCGAATACGGGGACGCTGAAGGTCTTGCCCGCGACCTTGATCGTCGCGACGAGCGAGAGCTTGACGGTGGTCTTCTTGATCTTGGCCTTCGCCTTGAAGCCCACCTTCGGCATCACGGCCCCGACGTCGGGCCACTTGAGCTTGGCGAGGACGGGGGTGTTCGGAACCTTGGGCGCCGCATGGGCGGGGGCGGCCAGGCCGAGGGTGAGGACGAAGGCGAGCGTGAGGGCGATGGCGGACGTGGTGGCGGGGCGGAGCATGGTCGGGGTCCAATCGGGGAGGGGAGGAGGGCAGGAGAAGAGCGCGACGGCCTGTCCGTCGCATGCCGAGCGGTGTGGCGTCCGGCTTCAGGAGGGGTTGCGCATCCGCCCGCTCGAACCCGCAACGCGTTCTCGGAATTTCCGTCGCGGGGCGGCCCGGGGATCGAGCCGATTGCAATGGCCGGCGATTCTGGGAGAACGGGCCTGATGGAGCATCCCGACCCGCAGCAGGTGACGCGCATCCTGGCCCGCGTGCGCACCGGGGACGAGACCGCGCGCGCGGAGCTGTTCGAGATCGTCTACGAGCAGCTCCAGCGCCTCGCCGCGGGCATGCTCCGCTCGGAGCGCGTGGGTCACACGCTGCAAGCCACCGCACTGCTTCACGAGGCGTGGATCAAGCTCGCCGATCTCGAGCGCGCCGCGCCCAAGGACCGCTCGCACTTCATTGCGATCGCCGCCCGCTCGATGCGGCAGATCCTGGTCGACCACGCGCGACGCAAGAAGGCCGACAAGCGGGGCGGCGGCGGCGACTGGGATCGCGTCACGCTCGACGCCGCGCTCGCGAGCCTCGAGGGGCGCGAGCTGGACCTCCTGGCCATGGAGGAGGCGCTCGAGCGGCTGGCGGCGCAGGACGCCCGCAAGGCGCGTGTCGTGGAGCTGCGCTTCTTCGGCGGCTTGTCGATGGCCGAGATCGCCGAGGCGCTCGACGTGAGCGTACGAACGGCTGAAGGCGACTGGTACATGGCCCGGGCCTGGCTCCGCCGCGAGCTCGAGCGCGGCACCGAAGAAGGCTAGGTCGCCGAGCGGTTCGCCCGATCAGTCCGCGAGGACGCGCGCGATCGACGCCGCGAGCTCGCTCGGGCGGTAGGGCTTCTGGATGAAGTGCACGTCCTCTGCGAGGACGCCGCGGTCCGAGATGTGGTCCTGCGAGTAGCCCGAGACGTAGACCATCTTGATGCCGGGACGTTCAACGGCAACCGCTTCGGCAAGCTGCCGCCCGTCCATGTCGGGCAGGACGACGTCCGTGAGGAGCAGGTCGATCTTGCCTTCGTGACTGCGCGCGATCGTCAGCGCCTCATCCGGCGTGGCCGCGCCCAACACCTCGTAGCCGTGGCCCTCGAGGGCCATGACGACCATGCGCAGGACGGCCGCCTCGTCCTCCACGACGAGGATCGTGCCGCTTCCGGCGCTCGCCGGCTCCGCGACCGTCGCCTCGACGCGCGGGGCGGCGCCCGTGCAGCGCGGCAACCAGATGCGCACCGTCGTGCCCTCGCCGGGCCGGCTGTCGAGAGCGATGTGCCCATCGTTCTGGCGCACGATGCCGTGGCACATGGCCAGGCCGAGACCGCTGCCCTTCCCGACCTCCTTCGTCGTGAAGAAGGGCTCGAAGGCTTGGTCCATGACCGCCATGTCCATGCCGGCACCGGAGTCCTCGACCCGCAGCTCGACGAACTCGCCGTGGACGGGCGTCAGCTCGAGGCCCGGGAGGCCACCCGACGCGACGACGTTGCGCGTGGAGATCCTTAGCGTCCCGCCGCGGGGCATCGCGTCGCGCGCGTTCAGCGCGAGGTTGAGGACGACCTGCTCGAGCTGGGCCGGGTCCATGCGGACCAGCCAGAGGTCTGCGCCGGGCTCGACCACGAGCTCGATGCTCTCGTCGATCACGTGCGTGAGGAGCTTGCGCGTGTCCGCGAGCGTCGCCTCCAGGTCGATCACGCGCGGCTGGGCCAGCTGCGCGCGCGCGAAGCCGAGCAGCTGGCTGGTCAGCGAGGCACCGCGCTGCGCGGCGCGCATGATCTGCTCGAGTCGCACGTGGGTCGGATGGTGCGCCGTGATCTCGTGCGCGGCGCACTCCGCATTGCCGACGATCGCGGTCAGCAGGTTGTTGAAGTCGTGGGCGATGCCACCGGCCAGCTGTCCGACCGCCTCCAGCTTCTGGCTCTGCAAGAGCTGTCGCTCGAGCGCCTTCTGTTCCGACAGATCGCGCATGATGCACGAGGCGAACTCGAGCTCGCCCTGGGCGTCCTTGAACGCCATGCAGATCATGTAGACCGGGATCTCGTGGCCGTCCGCGTGCTGGAGCGCGATCTCGCCCTTCCAGAACCCGTCGCGCATCGCGGCGGGCAGCGCTTCGGCGCGGAACTTCTCGAGCGCCCACGCAGGGTGGAAGTCGGAGACGCGCGTGTCCTCGTAGCTCTCGCGTCCCGCCATCGCGAGCCCGCTGCGGTTCACGTACTGCACGGTCATGTCGGGGTTCGCGATGCCGATGAAGTCGGGCGTGCCCTTCGACATCGTCTCGAAGCGCCGCTGCATCAGCTCGCGGGCCTTGCGCTCGGAGATGTCCTGGAACGCGCCGAAGAGGCGGACCGGACCGGAAGGGGCCATCTCGACCTCACCGACCGCACGCACCCAGATGCGCCGCCCCTTGGCCGTGACCAGCTCCAGCTCGAGGTCGTAGGGTTCGCCGAACGCGGTTGCACGCTCGACGGCACTCGTGATGATCGGAACGGACTCCGGCGCGTAGAAGTCGATGGCCGTGGCGACGGTCGGCGTGTACGCGTCAGGCGACGTCTCGTGAAGCCGGTACGTCTCGCTGGTCCACCGCAGCTCACCGGACTGGAGGTCGAGATCCCAGCCGCCCACGCCCGCAGTGCGGTGCGTCTGCTCCATGAGCTCCGCCTGCCGCTCGGCCTCCGTGATGTCGCGCGCAACCGCGTAGATGAGGGTCTCGCCCTCGGGAATCGACGCGTTCCACTCGAGCGTGCGGTAGCTGCCGTCGGCGTGACGCAAGCGGGTGACGACGTGCTTTGCGTCGCGGCCTGCGCTCAGGCGGCGCCCGAAGCGCAGCGTGGCCTGGATATCGTCGGGGTGAACGAACTCGATCCACGGTCGCGACGTGAGCTCTTGCTCCGTGTGCCCCAGGAGCGAGACGAAGGACGGGCTCACGCGCTTCAGGTAGCCGTCCGTGCCCGCGATGCAGAGCAAGTCCAGCGACAGGTCGAAGAACCGCGCAATGTTGCTGTCGGTGCTGAGCTCGTGCGGGGACAAACCGCGGACTACCCCTCTGAAGACGTCCGAACGATACCGATCCAATCGGAGAGACGGCAATTCCGTGTTTGAAGCGCCTTAACACCTCGGCCCTGACAGGGGGCTACGAACGGCCCCTTCTGCGTCTTGATCCCCACACGTACGTGACGAATCGGGCGGATGCGCGCCGCGCGGCGGCGTTCGCTAGGCGCCGTGCGGCGCGGCCCGCAGCGCTTCCCGCGGCGGCCGTGCGTGCAGGCCGGGCATCTGCAGCATGTAGTCGTGCGGCGGTCCTTCCTCCAACGCGCAGAACGCGTCATAAGGACCGTCGAAGCAGATCCCGGCTTCGTGCAGCATCACGACACGCGGATGCAGCCGGCGCAGGAGCTCGCGATCGTGGGAGACGATCACGCTCGTGCGCAGCTGGCCGTCCTGGCGCGGACGGTGGTGGGTGGACCAGATGAGCTCCTGGATCTGCGCGCCGAACATGGGGTCGAGACCGGTGGTCGGCTCGTCGTAGAAGATCACCATGGGATCCGGCACGAGCGCGCGGGCGACCGCCACACGCTTGGCCATGCCCCCGGACAGCTGACCGCGTTCCTTCTCGATGACTTCGTCGACGTCGAGCCCGACGTCCGCGAGCGCTTCGCGCACGCGTGTGCGGATGATCGCTTCGTCGAGGTGGGGGTGCTCGCGAAGCCAGATGGCGCAGTTGTCGTACACCGATCCGGCAAAGAGCGCGTTGTGCTGGAACACGACGGACCACGAGAGGCGGATGTCCTCGAGCCCGGTCTCGTCGAGCGTGCTCAGGTCGACGAGCGGTGCCTCGGGCCAGCCGTGGTGACGCGCAAGGACGCGACCCGCCGAGGGTTGGTGGAGGCCGATCAGCAGATGCAGCAACACCGTCTTGCCGCACCCGGACGCACCGACGATGGCGATCAGCTCGCCGGACGCGACCTCCAGGTCGAGGTTCTCGAGCACCACCTCGCTGCCGAAGCGCTTTGCCAGGCCTTCGGCGCACAGCTCGATCGGCACCCTTGCATTTGGCTTCGATGCGACCATGACACGAGCATCCTGGGCCGCCACATCACCCAGGAATCCAAGTGCAATTGCCGGGCCGCGATCCGGGCGCTCCGTGGCGTCGAGGGCCGCGCCGAGATGGCGCGAGAGTCCCCACGCGGTGGGGCGGGGTCCGCAGCCGGGGCTCAGTCGTCGAAGGCGGCGTCCTTCTGCGCGTCGGACCAGCCGGCCTCGTCCTGGATGGCGCTCTGGATGTCGTGTAGGAGCTCGCTCACCTCTTCGAGCTCACGCTCGTCGGCGAAGAGTCCACGCAGCGCCTTGTCGGCGATCAGGAACACGCGCAGGTCCCGCTTGTAGGTCGCCTTCTTGCGTCGGTCGACCCACGGCAGGAGCTCGCGCAGGGCGGCTGCGTGGAGCTCGGCGCCGAGGAGGGCCTCGGCGCGCAGGACCATGCGGATGGCCTGCGCGCTCTCGTGCAGCCCGAGCTGCTCGTCGATGGAGTCGAGGAGCGACGCGACCTCGTCCTCGACGATCGTGAACGATGCCTCGACGCGGTCCTTGCGACCGCGCACGAAACGCCAGGTGCCCTGCATGCCCGGGCGCGCCGCTTCGAGCACGGCGGGCGGAAGCACGAGGTCGAGGTTGTAGAGGTCCTTCGGATCGGGGAACGCGATGCGCGCCACGTCCTTTCCGTCCAAGGCGAACACGATCTCGCCCGGCTCCTCGGCATCGAAGAGCTCCGGGATGTCGACGCGTGCCTTGTGCTTCAAGTCGTCGATGCGGATCTTGCCGCGCGGGTAGATGAGGATCGGCAGCTCCGTGTCCTCGATCGCCCCACGCTTGCGCCCCGGCTGCTCGAGCCGCGCCCGCTTCAGGTCGCCGAGCTTCTCCTTGACGAAGTCGTCGAGCGCCTTGCGGTTCTCCCAGCTCGTCGGCGGCAGCATGACGGTGATGTCCTTGCTGCCACCCGGCTCGGCCTGCCACTCGCGTACGAGCGTGACGTAGCCGTCTTCCTTGGGACGGATCTCGATCTTGAGGGTGCCTTCGCCGACCTCCGCGTTCTCGATCTCCGTCTCGCCGAGGCGCTGGCCGTCGATCCACACGACGGCCTGCGGCGTCGAGGTGACGGAGAGGCGCGGGGCCGGATCGCCCACCAGCTGCACGCCCAGCAGCACGCCGGCGAGGATGCCCAGCACGATGGCGGCGATGCCGATCGGGCTCGTGATCAGCCGGCGCATGTTGTGGCGCGCCGCCGAGATCGGCTTGCCCTCGACCTCGTCGCCCCGCGCGAACGCGCGCAGGTCCGCCTCGAGCGCGGCCGCCGTCTCGTAGCGGTCTTGCGGGCGCTTCTCGAGGCACTTGAGGACGATGTTCTCGCACTCGCGCGGCAGCGTGCCGTTCACCTTGCGCGGCGGGGTGGGCCGCTCGGTCAAGACCATGCGCAGGAGCTTGCCGAGGTCGCGGGTGTCGAACGGCGTCTTGCCGGTGACGCTCTGGTACAGCGTCGCGCCGAGGCCGTACACATCCGTGCGGCCGTCGATCTCCTGGCGCTTGCCGAGCATCTGCTCGGGGCTCATGTACAGCGGCGTGCCGAGCGCGTCGCCCGTCTGGGTCAGGGACGCCGCATCCGCCGTGCGCGCGAGGCCGAAGTCGGCGAGCACGAAGCGACCGCTGGGCTGCACCATCAGGTTCGAGGGCTTCACGTCGCGGTGCACGATGCCGGCCTGGTGCAGCGTGTGCAGCGCGCCCGCGATGTCGGCCATCTGCGTACAGAGCGTGTCGAGGTCCGGCAGCTCGTCCTTGCGGATCATGTCTTCGAGGGACTCGCCCTCGAGCAGCCGCATGGCGTAGAAGGGGCGATCCTCTTCGACGCCCGCCTCGTAGATCTCGACGATGTTGTCGTGGCGTACCTGGGCGCAGGCGCGTGCCTCGCGCCGGAAGCGCTCGCGTGCGGTCTGGTGGGTGTCGAATCCCGTGCGCAGGATCTTCAGCGCGACGCGACGCCCGAGCTCGCGGTGCACGGCCTCGTACACGACACCGGAGGCGCCGCGGCCGAGCTCCTTGAGCAGCGTGTATCCGCCGAAGGGACGCGGCAGCGCGTCCTTCGAGAGCGGTCGACGGGCATCGTCGATCATGGCGCTCTCGACGAGGAGCTTCTCGAACTCCGGGAAGAGGCCGCCCAGCTCGTCGGCGTAGCGGGCGGGCTCCACCTGCTCGCCGAGCCCCACGCGGCGGTGGTAATCGGCCAGACAGGCGTTCAGACGGGCTTTCTCTTCCGGGGGCATCGGCAGCTCTCTCTCTCGCACACCTAGGCGGCGTCCTCCACCGCGCATTTCTGCCTCTGCTGTTTTCTACCGCAAAGCGCCGTAGGCCCTCAGCGCAGGGATTCGAGCAATACGTCCACCGCCCGCTCCAGCTGGGTATCGCGCCCGGCGGCCATCTCCTCCGGGCCGAGCAGGACGCGAACATCGGGCTCGAGCTGCTGGTTCTCCACGTAGCGCCCCTGGCTGTCCATCATCCCGACCTGCGGGATGCCGAAGGTGGTCTCGCCGTCCATGAGCGTCTCCCACCAGACGGCCGTGCCCGTGCCTGCGACGGGGGCCCCGATCAGCTTGCCGAGCCCCAGCTCCTTGTAGACGAACGGGAAGATGTGGGCGTCCGAGTAGTTGCCTTCGCTCATCACGACGACGGAGGGCTTGGACCAGCGCGTGATCGGCTCCGCGCCCAGGTCGCCGCGCTGCTTGCCCCGCGGGACGACCCAGAGGTAGCGGCGGCCCTGGAAGAACTTGGCGAGGTCGTCGTGTAGCCAGCCGCCGCCGTTGAAGCGGGTGTCCACGATCAACGCCTCGCGGTCCGAGTTCCGACCGATGGCCTCCTCGAAGAGCACGCGGAAGCTCGCGTCGTTCATGCCCCGTACGTGGACGTAGCCGAGGCGGCCCTTGCTGCGTCGCTCGACGATGGCCCGGCTGCGACGCACCCAGCGCTGGTAGAGCAGCCCTTGTTCAGCCCGCCGCGGGATGGGCTTCACCACCGCGTCCCATTGCGTCTGGTCAGGGCGGAAGAAGCGGAGGCGGACGGGCTTGCCGGCCTGCCGGTTGAGCAGCACGCTCAGACGCGGCGTGTCCACGAGCGATACGCCGTTCACGGACATGAGGATGAACCCGGGCTCGATGCCGGTATCCGATCGTGCGCAGGGCCCCTTGGGCAGGATCTCGGCGACCTTCTCCCCGGGGCCGTTGTAGCGCGGGTCGAAGAGCAGGCCGAGCGCCGCCGTCTCGTCGCCATCGCGCTTTCGCGGTCGCCAGCTCGCCCCCGTGTGGCTCGCGTTCAGCTCACCCAGGAGCTCGCTCATCAGCTCGGCGAAGCCGCGCCCCGTCTCGACGTGCGCGACCCGCGGACGGTAGGCCTCTCGCAGTCCCTCCCAGTCGACGCCGTGGAGCTTCGGGTCGTAGAACTTGCGCTCGACCTGGTGCCACATGTGATCGAACAGGTGGAGCCGCTCCGCGGCGGGCCGGATCGCCGCCTCCGCGCGGAACGTCACGGGCTTCGGCTTCACGCGGCCCCCGTCCTTGTCCGTGGCGCCGGCGATCTCGACCTGCAGGATGCGGCCATCCCCGCGCAGCACGTAGGCGCGCTTGCCCTTCCCGCCGATCACGAGGTCCCGCGGGCGCTCCGGGCCCAGGTCGGCGAGCTTGCGCGTCTCCTGATCCCGACGACGCACGAGCCACAGGCCCCACGTGCCGTCCATCTCGGAGAGGTACAGGAGCGCCTCACCGTCGTGGGCGAGCGCGTAGCCGCGCATGGGCGCCGAGTGCATCGTCAGGCGGCGCAGCCGATCTTCGCGCTCGTCCAGCTCGATCTCGATCGGCTCGACGTCCTTCGGCGCACCGTCCTCGGCCTCGTCATCGTCGGACTCGTTGTCCGCCTTCTTCTTCTTCTTCTTGTCCTTCTGCTCCTGCTCGAGCCGCCGCTCGAAGTCCTCCGGCGACAGCGCGGCGCGGTCGGCCGCCTTGCGGGTGAGGTCGAAGGCGACGATGTCGCCGTCCGAACCCCATCCGCCGTGGCTGCGGCGGCCCCAGCGGTTGGTGTAGTACAGGAGGGCACGCCCGTCGGCGCTCCACGTGGGCGACCACGTGCCGTAGCCGCTGCGCGTCACGTTGGTGATCGTCCCCGTGGCGAGCTCGGCGACGCCCACGTCGTCGATCCAGCGCTTGTGGGGAAGGTAGGTGAACGCAAGCCACCGCGAGTCGGGCGACCAGGCGAAGTCGATGTCCGCGTCCGTGTACGAGTAGTTGCGCGCGGCGGGCACGACGCTACGCGTCGCCTTCGTCGTCAGATCGAGCACGCGCAGCTCGTCGCGTTCGTGGAGGTAGGCCACGTGCTTGCCGTCGGGTGAGACGCGCGGACGGAACGTCACCGCCGGCCCGACGAGCACGGGCTCCTCGACGAGCAGGGTGGCGCGGTGGAACCGGTTCTCTTCCGTGCTGGCGAGCACGGTGCGATAGAGGTTCCACGATCCGTCGCGCTGGCCCGCGTAGTACAGGGCCTTGCCGTCCGGCGCCCAGCTCAGGTGACGCTCCTGCGTGTCCGTCGTCGTGATGCGCTTCGTCGTACCGTGCTTCACCGAGGCCACGTACACGCTGCCGCGGACGACGAAGGCCACCTCGTCCTCGTTCGGCGCGACCGCAATCTCGGTTGCGCCGTCGGTGTACGTCTGCCACCGAACGGGGTTGCCCACCGCATCGGCGCGCACCTCGGCGACCAGCCGGCGCGGCTCGGCGCCGGGGGCCAAGAGGAAGAGCTCCCCATGCAGCGTGTATGCCAGGGTGCCGTCGTCCGCGATACTCAAGAAGCGCACCGGATGCACCGTGTGTCGGGTGATCTGCTTCGCGTCGCCGTTGCCTTCGACCGGGCGCTGCCAGACGTTGGAGCTCCCGCTCTGCTCGCTCAGGTAGTAGATCGTCTCGTCCTTCGGACCCCACACCGGCTCGCGGTCCTCGCCGGCATAGACGGCGACGTGCCGGTGCGTTCCCGTCGCGAGGTTCGCGATGCGCACGTCGCGCGCCACCGCGGAGGTGTGGTGCTTGCGCCAGGGATCCTCGAAGCCGCGGAGATCCGAGTAGGCGATGCGTGTGCCCTTCCGGTCGTAGCGCGCCTCGTACGCGGGTGTCGTGAGCACCTGGCGCACGCGCCCGGACCCGACGGGGACCCGGTAGAGCTCGGGCATCCACACGCTCGGCACGACCGCCCGCGGATCATCGAGGCGGCGGCTGCGCACGAGCACCGACTGGCCATCCGGGTGGAAGTCCGTCGGGATGTCGTTCTCCGAGTGCCACGTGCGCCGGACCGCCGTGCCGCCCTCTGCGGGAATCAGGAAGACATCGAAGTTGCCGTACCGGTCGGAGGCGAACGCGATGGTCTTGCCGTCGGGCGACCAGACGGGAGAGCGGTCGTAGGCGGGATGGCGGGTGAGCTGTCGCGCGCGCCCGCCGGGCGCCTGGGTCGGCACGATCCAGAGATCGCCGCGGTAGCTGAACGCCACGTGCTTGCCGTCGGGCGAGATCGCCGCGTAGCGGATCCACTTCGCTTCCTCGGCGCGCGCCTCCGGGGCGAGCAGCAGGGTCACGGTCAACACCACGAAGACGATGCGCATCGAATCCTCCCACGCAGGGAGCAAGGGTATACAGGTGCCGCGTCCCCTGGCGAGCCCGCATGAACTACCTGGCCCATGCCCGCGATCACCTCGATCAACCCTACGCCGTCGCCGGCACGTCGCTGCCCGACTGGCTGCGCGTGCTCGGTCGCCGTCATCGGATCGACGCGGACGCGCTGAAGCGCGACGTGCAGGGCGATTCGGATTCGCCCGAGGATCGCCTGCGGCACGGTGTCGTGCGGCACTACGTGGACGACAAGTGGTTCCACGTGGCCCCCGCGTTCGCCCACGTAACCGGTGTGATCACAAAGCGGATCCGCCGCGCCTACCCGGACCCGGTGGGCACGCCGCGGCCACGGCACATCCGGGCGAGCTTCTTTGCCCACGTCGTGATGGAGCTCTTGCTCGACGGGTGGCTCATCGAGCAGGACCCGACCTCTGTCGACCGCTACTACAAGGCCCTCGACGCGGTCGACGAGGTGCGCATCGAGCGCTACGCCTCCGCCGTTCTCGGCTACACACCGGAGCGGCTGACGGAGCTGATCCGGGGCTTTCGTCGCTACCCCTTCCTGCGCACCTACGTCGACGACCACGAGGTCTGTCGCCGGCTCGACCAGGTCGCGCGCCGGGTCCGCCTGCCTGCGTTGCCGGAGGGCTTCGAAGACGTCGTGACGTGGGCGCGCGACGTCGTCCGCGAGCACGCGGAGGTTCTGCTGACCGAGCCGCCGGCGTAGCCCAGGGGGGCCGCTTGCGTTCTACGGACGCAACGCCGAGAGCCGTATGCGGCCCTGAATTCACGCGAATTGGACTTCTTGCGTCCTGCGTCGAACGGGGGGCGTTAGGATAGGGGACGGTCGATGCGCAGGGACGGGCGCGCGACCGATCGAGTGGGCGAACAGGCCTGGGGATTGTGCCCGTACGCGCGAGCGACTCGTGCGCGCGAGGAGAGGCCGGATGCGAGATTCCGTGTGCACCGTCCGTTGGACGGCATTTGGCGCCGTCGCCCTGCTGGCGATCGGCCTCTGGATCTGTGGCGCCCCCGACGCGCTCGCCCATGGCGGCGGCTTCAACGGCGGCCAGCCGTTGCCGCCCCCGCCGGCGGGGGAGGCTCCGCCGACAACCCCGCCGCCGCCGCCTCCGCCGCCGGCGCCGCCCGACTCCACCGAGACGCTGCCGCCCCCGTCGGGCTCGACCGACACCCCGGACACCCCGTCATCGCCGCCGCCGGCCCCGCCGCCGGCCCCGCCGCCGGCTCCGCCGCCGGAGCCGCCGACCACGCCGCCCGTCGAGGACGACGACACCACGCCGCCGCCGCCGCCGGAGCCCGGGGAGGAGCCGGAGATCACCGGCGGACCGCCGCCGCCGAACAGCTGCGGTGGTGGGGGCGAGCCGCCGCCCGAGCCGCCGGAGCCGCCGACGCCGCCGCCGAGCATGCCGGACACCCCGACCACCGTCGATCCGGGGTCCGTACCCCAGCCCTCCACGGGCCCGAGCGGGCCGACCACGGCACGCCCGAACGGCCGCACGGCCGTCACGAACCCCGAGACCCAGTGGGGGATGTGGTGGGACCTGAACCGCTGGCGCTACCTGCCGTCGCGCGCCGACGTGCTCCTGCGCCAGGGCGACACGATCACCGGCCGGGACGCACCCACGGCGCTGCTCGATGCGTGGGAGGGCCGCCGCGCCCTGCTCACGAAGTCCGTCGCGCTGCCGTACCTCTGGTCGGTGCTCAACCCCGCGTCGAAGGCACCCGAGGAGGTGCAGGCCGCCGCGCTCATCGCGCTCGGCCGCGTGGCACAGAACCCCGAGGCGATCGACCTCGTGCTGCACTACGCGATGCACCCGCGCAAGACGCAGCTGATCCGCGAGTCGGCCGCCATCGCGCTCGGTCACTTCCGGCGCAGTGACGCCGCCCAGCAGTTCGACGCCACCCGCCTCGACCTGCTGCGCAAGCAGCTGCTTGCGATCGTCGACGACGGCCACACGCCGGTGCGCGCACGCGCGTTCGCCGCCATGTCCGTGGGCATGCTCGCGGACCAGCCGTATGCCACGAGCTTCACCAAGGACGGCCGCCTCGTCGTCCGCGAGCTCTGGGACCGGCTCGACGACACGTACGCCGGCTACGACCTGCCCGTGGCACTCCTCACCGCGCTCGGCATGCAGCCCGACGCCGGTGTGCCCGAGGCCGTCCGCGACGGTCTGCAGGCGATCGCGCTCGGCAAGCGCCTCTTCGGTCGCAGCTGGAGCGGCGTCGAGCGCAGCCACGCCCTCAGCGCGCGCACGCGCATCGGTGGTCGCGGCTGGACGGCGATGCTCAGTCGTGTGTTGAGCTCGCGCCAGGTGCCGGCCGAGGTGCGACGCGCGGGCTTCATCGGCCTGTCCGGGCGCGCCGCGGATCTCGCGGACGACGAGCGCGTTCCCGCCTTCGAGGCGTGGAAGGCGGGGATGCGTCGCGCCAAGGACCCGCTCACGCAGGGCCTCGGCCACATTGCGCTGGCCCAGGTGCTGGCGTCCGACCTGGCTTCGGGCAAGGAGAGCCGTCTGCTCCTCACCACGGACGCGGGCTCACGTCTGCTCCAGAAGGCCACGTCCGGCAACGCGACGGTCCGTGGCTTCGGTGCGGTGGCCCTCGGCATCGCCGCCCGTTCCGCGTCCATGGATGACGACCTTGCGCGCACCTTCCGGACGAAGGCGCTCGCGGCGCTGCGCCAAGCGCTCGAGAAGGGCCGCGGCGACGACGACCTGACCGCGGCGTACGCGGTCGGGCTCGGCCTGGTCGAGGACAAGGCGTCGGTGCCGTTGCTCGTCGGGATCCTGCGCGATCGCGGCCGCTCACCGACCCTGCGCGGCCACGCGGCCGTTGCGCTCGCGCAGATCGGCAACCGCTCGCCCAAGGTGCTCGTCAGCCTGCAGGCCGCGTTGATGGACCGCCGCAACACGGCGCTCCGCAAGGAGGCCGGCCTCGCCCTCTCCTTCCTCGCGAAGGGCGGCGAGAGCCGCATGCTCGTGGACGACCTGAAGAACGCGCGGTCCCAACGGTCCCTCGCACAGACGGCGCTCGCGCTCGGCCAGATCGGTCAGCTCGACGCGGTCAAGGCGATGCTCGGCGCGGCGCGCAACCGCACGCACGACGACGAGCCGCGCGCGTTGGCCGTTGCGGCCATGGGCCTGATCCTCAACCCCGAGGCGCGGCCGAGTCTCACGCGCATCCGCTTCGACGCGAACTACCCCGCGCGCACGCACTCGCTGCACGAGGTCTTCGACATCCTGTAGCGGCCGATCGTCAGCGCCGCCGCCGGCGGCGCTGACGACGCGTGACCGGCGCCTGGCCCTTGGTCGCACGACGCGAGCCGCCGCCCGTGACCGGCGCGGCGGGCGCCTGGGCAACCGGGGCCGTCCGGGCCTGCGTCGTCGCGGCGGCCTCGAGCGCATCCGCGAGCTCCTTCCCGTTCAGGTACCGGTCCGAAGCGCGCTTCGCGAGACAGCGCTTGAGGATCGCGTCGGTCGCCTCCGAGATCGAGGGCACGAGCGCGCGCAGCGACGGCGGGGGGCTCATGACGTGCTTCTCGCGCACGGCCTCCGGCGTGTCGCCGTCGAAGGGGGGCACGCCGGCCAGCATGTGGAAGAGGCAGGCGCCGAGGGCGTAGAGGTCGGAGGCGGGATCCCCCGATGTCTCGCCGCGCACGATCTCCGGACTCACGTACCACGCCGTGCTGGCGTGGCCTTCGTCGGCAAGGTCGCGCGCGCTCTCCAGGCTCGCCGGTCCCAGGTCGGTGAGCTTCGGCACACCCTGGTTCGTGATGAGCAGGCTGCGCAGGCGGACGCCGCGGTGCACGAGCAAGCCTGCGTGCGTGGCATGAAGCGCGCGCGCGATCTTCGCCCCGACGCGCAGCGTCTGGCGCTCGGGCAGGCGACCGTGGTCTTTCAGGTGATCCTCGACCGTGCGTCCCTCCGCGGCCTCCATCGCGAAGTAGGGACGCCCGTCGACCTCACCGACATCCAGGCCGCACACGAGATGCGTGTGGGCAACGCGCGCGACGCGCCGGGCCTCCGCAAGGATCGCGGCCTTGCGGGTCTCGTCCTCGGCGATCTCGGGACGCATGACCTTGAGCACGACGGGTCGATCGAGCGAGAGCTGGTGCGCGCGGTAGATCGCGCCCCACGCGCCGTCGCCCAGCCACTCCACCAGCTCGTAGCCGGCGATCCGATCCGTCGAACCCAAGCGCGCCTCCCTCCGGTCCTGGTCCTTGTTGTACCGTTTCTCCCAACGCCGGACGGCCGCTCGATGCAGCCGGGGCTTTCGCCCGAAGCCGGATTCGTCGGATTCGAGGACCTCTCGCGTGTCGAGCTCGCCCGTCATCGCCGCCGCCTTCGGGACCGTGCTCCAGGCGCAGACGTACGTCAACCGCCTCGACGCCGAGGGCATTCCCGCGCACATCATCGACGGGGAGACCGGCACTGCGCTGGGCTATCTGGGCCCGGCGATCGGCGGCATCAAGGTGCACGTGCTCCCGCGCGACCTCGAACGGGCGCAGCAGATCCTGGGTGAGATCCACGGCGACCAAACCTGGGGCGAGGCCTTCGCCGACGAGTCGGAGTGGGCGTGCACGCGGTGCGACGCGGCGGTGCCGGCCGACCACGACGTGTGCTGGTCGTGCGGCACGCCGCGGAGCGCGGACGTCGACGCTGCGGCCCCCGCGTTCCGGCCGGTTCCCCCGGACGAGCGAACGACAGGCGAGGCCGCTTCGCGTCTGGCGGACCCGGTAGCGGTCGAGGCGGACGTCGCGGAGCCGGCTCCGGCCCTCACCGCGGGCGCGCGGGCAACGGGACTCGCGATCGTGATCGCCGTTCTCGCTGCAGCGATCGCGATCGCCGTCGGCGTCATCTCCCTCTGATTCCGCGGTTCCCGCGTTGCGGCCGGCCGGGCTTCACGCTTTGGAGTGGTAGGGTAGCGGTGCTCTGCCCGGAGAGCCTCGCCGCCGGCCCCCACGCGGAGGTTCCCATGCGTCGACTGCCCCTGGCCGTGTTCCTGCTCGGCGCCCTGCTGCTCGCTTCGCCCGGCGTGGCGCACGCCGACGACCCGCCGAATGCGCAGCCGCCCCAGCCGGCCCCCCAGCCCGACATCGACTACCTGGGCCTGCTGGCACGGATGCAGGACGAGCTGTCGTACTTCGTGGGCACCGTGCCCTGGCCCGGGCACGACAACGCGCTCGCGTACATCTGGAAGGTGCATGTCCAGAAGCGCAGCAAGCGCGCCCAGCGGTTCTTCAAGGAGCTGCAGAAGACGAACCGCTGGGAGATGGACGCGGACGACGAGCGGGCGTACCGCCTGAAGAGCGGCTCGTGGAGCCCGTTCGTGCAGCGCCTCGCGAAGGCCTACAGCGAGCTCGCTGCGGCGCGCGACGGGCTCGGACGCATCAACGTGTCTCCGAAGAGCGCGATCTCCAACTGGCACAAGCTCAACCCCGAGCCCGACCTGCGCAAGGCGACGCCGGCCGAGCTGGCGCTCACCAACATCCGTGCGGCGATTGCCCGCTATCGTCGGGCCGGCAAGGTCGTGCCGCGTTGGTACTACATCCGCGAGGCCGAGCTCATCGAAGAGGCGCTCGCCGAGCGCCGCGCCCTCGAGGCGGCCCATGCCGCATGGATCGTCGAGCGGGAGGCGGCCATCGAGCGCATCAACGCCGCGGTGATCGAGACCCGGAAGGCGGCCGACGTCGAGGCCCAGCGCATCGAGCTCTTCCTGCGCAACGTGCAGGCCCTCGTCGCGGAGCTGCAGCTCAAGGAGGAGGCCGTCTTGCGAGCGGCCCTCGCGTCCTACCCCGACGACGAGCGGCTTGCCAAGGCCGCCAAGAAGGACTTGAAGGACATGGCGAAGGGCCGCAAGGCCGGCGCCCGCTACGACACGAAGAAGTCGTCGAAGTGGTCCTCGCTGGTCCGCCAGGGATGGATGCGACCCCATGGACATCTGACCTCCGCGCTGAAGAGCGCCAAGGCGCGCGCCGCGAAGGCCGCCGAAGAAGCCGCGGGCGACACGCCAAAGGCACCCGAGGACGACGGGTAGGCGCACCTATGCTGGCGTGCGCATGTGGCGCCGGCGCATCCGCTTCGTTACGACCCTCGTGATCTGCGTGGGGGCGCTCTGCGCCGTGGGGATGCGGCCCGAGGTGGCCTTCCACGAGGTCAAGCGGGCGCCGCCGCCGCCCGCGCTGCCCGCCGACCTCGAGCAGGCCGTGGCGACGGTGGAGGGCTGGTACGCGGCGCCGCCGGACCTGCGCGAGGCATACGCCCAGTGGTTTCTCGCGAGCCTGGAGCTGCAGCGCGCCCAGCTCTGGGAGGGGCTCGAGCGACGCACGATGGCGCGACACGCGCAGACGAGCGATGTGCTCTCACGCATCTTCGATGCGCTGCGCCTGGCCAGCCTCGTGCTGCTGCTCCTTCCGCTCGTCTACTGGCGGCGCTACGCGGGGCGGCGCAAGGCGTTCACCGCCTACTGCGTGCTCGCCGCACTCATGCTGTCGGTCATGTTCCAGCTGATGGGGGGGCTGCTGCGCGTCGCGGTCGACCTCTCCACCTACGCAGGGAGCCGCGTGAACCCGCAGCACGCGATGCTCGATGCAGCCTTCGACCTGGCGGAGACGCGCCTCGCCGACTGGGTCGCGCCCGAGACGGAAGGCGGTCTGCCGGTCGGCCCCACGATGGAAGCGATCGAGTCGTCCGAGTCCGGCGACTTCCTCGTGCAGCTGCTCGAGAACCTGCAGTACTTCGACGTCGAGGCGCTGCGGCTCGTCATCGACGCGGCCTACGTGATCCACCACGTCTTCGGCATGATCCCGCATCTGATCCCGGTGCTGGTCTCGCTCTTGTTCATCATCACGACGCGCTTCCTCTTCCTGCGCATCGCGTCGATGCCCATGCGCGCCATGCGCGGCGAAGCGAAGGTCGGGCGCGCCGCGCTCAAGCTGGCCCTCGTCACCTGGATCCGCGAGCTGGGGGCGGTCCTGGTCTTCGTGCTCTCGCTCGCCATCCCCGCGCTCAGCATGCAGCTGGCGGTGCGCTACGTGGGCTACGCCGTCACCGAGGCCTCGGTCGAGCAGGCCGTGAGCCTGGTGGACTACATGGGACGGCTGACCGCCGCCCCCGATCGCACCCACGTCACGGTGGGCATGCTGGGCATCCCGCTCACGCTCCTGATCTGCCTGGGCGTGTACATGCTCAGCTTCGTGGCGTACTCGCTCTGGTCGCGGCGCATCACGCAGCTGCGCTTCCACAGCGCGGTGCCGCTGCGCGGCCACGGCGGCTTCTGGCGCGCTGGGTGGGGGCGGCTCCTGCGCATCCAGTGGTCGCTCGCGCTGCTGCTCTTCTTCGGCCTGCCGCTCCTGTTGGGGGCGCTCGAGGTCCATCCCCACGCCACCTCCGACTCAGCGCTCGCCAGCCTCTTCTGGCGCGGGCTCGTCGGCGTGGGCGCCTTCGTGCTCGGCGCCGTTCTCCTGGGTGTGCCGCGCGATCTGTGGTGGTTCCTGCGGTTCCGCCCCGTTCGCCCTGTCGACACCGAGGACCCCACGGCTGCGGAGTCCTCCGCACCCGAAGCCTGACGCACGGAGCGAAGGCGCCTCCGGCTACAATTGCCGAGCCGCCACGCGCGTGGCGTGGGGCGCGGTGGAGCGAGGACGACGCGCATGAGCGGCCCGCCCCAGGCGGACGACGGTCTTCGGCGCATCGCCGAGCTCGAGGCAGAGCTCGCGATCGTCCGCCGCGAGGTCGACGGCCGTCGGGTCGCCGAGGCGCGCTGGCGCTACCTCCTCAACAACTCGCCGTTCGGCATCGTCATCTATCGACCGGACGGGACGGTGCGCGACGCCAATCCGGGCATGGCGGCGATCTACGCGATGACGGACGCCGAGCGCGAGCTCGTGCTCTCGCACTACAACATCCTCGAGGATCCCCAGCTCGCCGGCACCCCGACGGGCGACGCCGTGCGGAAGGCGTTCGCGGGCGAGGCGGCCGTGCTTCCGACCACGGAGTACAAGGTCACGACGCCGATCGAGCAGACCTTCATCCATCGCTGGCTCGAGGGCGTCATCTACCCGATCCACAACGCGGACGGCAGCCTGCGCGAAGTCGTCTCCGTGCAGCTCGACATCTCGGAGAAGACCGCCGCGCAGGAGGAGGCGCGCGCATCCGTGCGCATCGTGCGCGAGCGGCTGGCCGAGCTCGAGCAGCTCTACGCGACGGCGCCCATCGGCCTCGCCCTCAACGACACGGACCTGCGGTACCTGCGCATCAACGAGATGCTCGCGGCGCTCAACGGGGCTCCGGTCGAAGCGCACCTGGGGCGCACGCTCCGCCAGGTCATTCCCGAGCTCGCGCCCATGGCCGAACCGCTGATGAAGGGCGTGGTCGAGACCGGGGAGGCGGTCCTGGGCCACGAGATCCGCGCCACGCCGCCGGGCGACCCCGCCAGCGAGGGGACCTACCTGCTCAACGTGTACCCCCTCTTCGACGAGGCGGGCCGCGTGCGCGCAATCAGCACGGTGGTGCAGGACCTCACGCCGCAGAAGGCCGCGGAAGAAGAGCGGCTGCGGTTCGAGGCCAAGCTGCAGCACGCGCAGAAGCTCGAGAGCCTGGGCGTGCTCGCCGGCGGCATTGCGCACGACTTCAACAACCTCTTGGTCGGCATGCTCGGCAACGCGGAGCTGGCCATGCAGCGCCTCGAGCCCGATTCCCCGGCGCTCCGCTACCTCGAAGGCGTGCGCGCCGCGGCCGTGCGCGCGTCCGAGCTGACCAACCAGATGTTGGCCTACTCCGGGCGAGGTCGCTTCGCGATCGAGCCGGTCGACTTGAACGCGCTCATCCAGGAGCTGCGCCATCTCCTCAAGACCGTGATCTCCAAGAAGGCCGACCTGCGCCTCGACCTCGCGGAGGGGCTGCCGTCGGTCGAAGCAGACGCGAGTCAGGTCCGTCAGGTGGTGATGAACCTCATCACGAATGCGTCCGAGAGCCTCGGGGACGCGCCCGGCCTCATCTCCGTCCGGACGGGCGTTGCGGAGCTCGACGCGGAGACGATCGCGACCTGTGTTCTCCAGGAAGGCCTCGAGCCGGGACCGCGCGTGGTCCTCGAGGTACGCGACACCGGCTGCGGCTTCGACGAGCCCACGCGCCAGACGATCTTCGATCCCTTCTTCACCACCAAGTTCACGGGACGAGGACTCGGCCTCGCGGCCGTGCTCGGCATCGTGCGGGGACACGGGGCCGGGATCCGCGTGACGAGCGAGGTCGGCGAGGGCTCCTGCTTCACGCTCTACTTCGAGCCCGCAGAGGCGCCGCCTCCGTCGAACGACGTGGAGGCCGTACAGCCCGCCGCTGCGCGGACCACGACGGCCACCGTCCTCGTCGTGGACGACGAGGCGGCCATCCGCCAAGTCTCGCGCGACATGCTGGAGGACGCGGGATACCGCGTTTGGACGGCCGACGACGGGGAGCGTGCGCTGGAGCTCCTCGAGCAGGGCGGCGACGAGGTCGATCTCGTGGTGCTGGACCTCACCATGCCCCGCATGGACGGCGCCGAGGCGCTGAAGCTCATGCGCGCGGCGGGATCGACCCACCGCGTCGTGCTCTCGAGCGGATACGGCGAGGAAGCCGCGGTCGAGCGCTTCCAGCATCTCGACCTCGCCGCGTTCTTGAAGAAGCCCTACACGGGGCGGGCGCTGCTCGACGTCGTCGAACAGGTCCTAGGCGTCTGATCGCGTCCGCGCCACGCCCACGCGTCGGAAGGTGAGATTGACGCGCGGTGCCGTGACGCGCAGCCGCTTCGGCAGCGCGTGCACCCAGTGGGCCTGTGTCGGCGGCTCCATCACGAGCAGGCTGCCGTGCGTCAGCTCGACGTTGACGGGCTCGCCGCCCCCGTCCTTGCGCTTCAGCCGGAACGTGCGCTCGGCGCCGAACGAGACGCTCGCAATCCACGGTGCGGGGCCCAGCTCCGGTTCGTCATCGGCGTGCCAGCCCATGCTGTCGCGGCCGTCCCGATACAGGTTGGCCAGCACCGCGTTCCACTCGACCTCCGGCGTGGCCGGCGCGATGCGCTCGCGCACGGTCCGGAGCTCGGGCAGCCACGGCAGCGGCGTCCACGTGTTGCCGGAGTACGTGTAGGCCGCCTCCGGATCGCCGTAGTACGCCGTGCGGCGCGGCGTCTGGTGACGCTTGCCGAACAGGACGATCTCCTCGCTCCGCCAGGCCACGCGCTCGAGCAGCGCCGCGAACAGCGCGTCCGCTTCGGCTTCGGCGAACCAGCTCGCGTAGAGGCGCAGTCCACCGTCTGAGAGCGCAATGCGGGTGGCCGCGGGGTGTTGCGGACTCGTCATGGCATCAGCCGCACGTCACTTCGGTGTCGACATCCGCAACACGAGTCGAAACCCCGTGAACTTGGGGATGACGTGGGCGCGGTAGCCGCCCCCGCTGAGGACGTTGAACAGATCCGGATTGGCGTGCGCAAGCGATCCACCCGTCCACATCTTGTTCTGTTGCCGGGGTTCACCCCACCAGGCGTCGATCCACTCGCCCACGCTGCCCGTTGCGTCGTAGACGCCGAGCGGGCTCTCGTCGATCGGGTAGCTGAACGGGGGCTCGACGACCGGTCTGCTTCGAGGCCGCGAGTGGAGGGCGTTGGACCACTTCGGGTGGAACTCGGTGCCGTAGGTGTACCGGCGTCCCACCGGCGCGAGCGCGCGGCGCCACTCCGGCACGCGGGGCAGCGCGTACGGACGGCCCTCCTTCGCGCTGCGCCACTTCGCATAGGCGTTGGCCGCCGACCAGCTGATCTCGTTCACGGGGAGACTCGGATCCCGCCCGGGACGCAGAGTCCAGCGGCCGTCCGAGAGACGGACGAACAGGTCCGGCGGCGGTGGGGGACCGGCGGCGCCCAGCGCGGTGAGGAACTCGGCGTACTCCCGGCCGTTCACCTCGCGCTCCATGATCCAGAACGTGTGCCGATGGAAGTCGCTGACCTCCGGATCCTCGTCGTAGTCGGAACCGGGCACATGCACGAATCCGGCCGGCGTCGTGCCCTCGGGCAGCAGATGGACGTCCACGCCCCTCTGCTCGTCTCGCAGGATGCGAAACGGGCGGACGAGCTCCTCGTAGCCCTCGCACCGAAACACGGCGACGTACTCCCCGACGGGGAGCTCGATCACCCGGTCGATCGGCGTGACGCCCACGCGGCACGTCGCGACCCGGTAGCGCGGCGCCGCCGTGGGTCGCACGACGAGGCCCTCCGGCAGCTCGAGCGTCTCGACATTGCCGCCCCGGAAGACGAATGCCTCGATCCCGCCGCCCTCCGCCAGCTGCCGCGCGTCGACCAAGGGGGCGTCCACGTCGGCGACGAGGACGTCGAACGGCTCGGCGTCCCGCTCGAAGCGGAGCCGACGCGTGCCTTCGCGCCGCTCCGGCGCGAGCTGGAACAGGCTGGTCGCGGGCTCGTCGTCGATCGCGACGAGTCGATCGCCCCGCCGCAGCACCCGGCCATCCGCGCCGGCGAAGACGCCGTCCCGGATGGGGTGCCCGGCGAGGCCCACGATCAGGTCCCCTTGCACCAGGCCGCCGGCACCGCGCACGACGCGCAACGCCCAGAGCCCACGAAGCAGCGGCTCCGGCAGGTCGCCGGGTGGGGTGTTGACGGGTACGGGCACGAGGCGCCGGTCTCCGCCCGGGACCAGCTGGCGCTGTTCCTCGAAGCGGAAGAGGTAGAGCTCGGCCGCGTCCGGCTCACAGCTCAACGTGAGCCGGCCCTTCACGCCCAGCTCTTCCGAAAGGCCCTGATCCGGATCCTGACGCGCAAGCCGCTTGCGCCAGAACTGCTCGAGCTCCGCGTTCCCCGCGGTTCGCGCCTCCTCGGCCTGCTCGAGGAAGAGCCGTGCGCGCACGGCTTCGACGCCGCCGACGTCGGAATCGAGGCGGATCGCCCGTGTCAGCTTCTCCTCGACCTCCACGTACCCCTCGTCGCGTTCCCGACGGTTGGCCCCCAGCTCGTCCTTCAGGGCATCCAGCTCCTCGTCTTCCTCTCGCGTGAAGTAGCGCGCGCGGCGTGTCCGTGCCAGCTCGCGCATGCGCTCGTCCTTCGCGATGGCATCCAGACGGTCCGTCCGCAGCGCGTCGACCCGCGCGTCGGCTTCCGCCACGAGCGACCGCGCCGCCGCTCGATCGTCCAGCGTGCTCTTCCAGGACAGGCCGAGGGTGGCGAGGATTGCGACGAGCCCCGCCGCGATCAGCGTCGCTGCGACCGGGTGCCGGCGCGTCCACTTCGTGGCCCGCACGACGGGGCCCGGTCGGGTGGCCTGGATGGGACGGTGCTCCAGCACGCGCTGCAGGTCGTCGGCGAGGTCGTGCGCCGTCGCGTAGCGACGCGCCGGCTGCTTCTCGAGCGTCTTGAGGATCACGGTCTCGAGGTCCCGCTCGATGTCCGGCGCGAACGTCCGCGGGGGCGCAGGCTCTTCCTGCAGGATGCGCATCAGGACCTCGTCGAGGCGTCCTCCCTCGAAGGGTGCGCGTCCCGTCAACGCTTCGTAGAGCGTCACGCCGAGCGCGTAGACGTCGGCACGCCCGTCGAGGTTCTCGGATGCTTCGCGCAGCTGCTCGGGCGCCGCGTACAGCGGCGAGCCCGCGAAGTCGGACGTCAGGCGGGTGACCTGTGTCCCCATCACGTGCGCAACGCCGAAGTCCAACAACACGGCCCGGCCTTCCGACGTGATCATGATGTTCTGCGGCTTGACGTCCCGATGCACGATGCCCTGCTCGTGCGCATAGGCGAGCGCGCGGGCGACCTGGATGCTCCACGCGAGGATCTGCGCGTGCTCGGGCGGATCCTCGCGCAAGACCTCGTCCAGGGGACGTCCGCGCACGAGCTCCATGGCGATGAAGTTGCAGTCGTCCTCCGTCCCGAACTCGTAGACGGTGACGATGTTCGGGTGGCGCAGACGCGCGACCGACTGGGCTTCGCGCTCGAAGCGCCGGACGATCACGTCGGACTGACGCAGCTCGCTGCGGACGATCTTCAGCGCCACGCGTCGCCGTAGCGTGTCCTGCTCCGCGAGATACACGGTGCCCATCCCGCCGGTGCCGAGGCGCCGAAGCAAGCGGTAGCCGCCGATGCGGGCGAAGGGGAGGTCGCCGCTGGCGGTGGGGGGTGCGGTTCCGCCGGTCGCATCGACGGCGGTCCCGAGGCCGGCGCCGGCGCGGGTGCCGATGGCCCGGTAGAGCGAGTCCAGGCGCCTGCGGAGCCCCGCCGACGCGCCGGGATGCCCAGCAAGGTATGCCTCCGGCGGCTCGGCCGTCCCCTCGAGGCACGCGTCGAGATACCGATCGTAGAGGTCGTCCTCGGTGGCGTCCGTGGACTCGTCGGCCTCGGGGTCGTCGCGTTGCGTCATCCGCGAACCGAGAATAGTGCGTGCGCAGAAGCGGCGGAAGGCCGTTCTCGCCACCTGTCGCGCTGCCTATGATCCGACGATGCGCTGTGTCGCTCTTCTCCTGGCGTGGACCTGCGTTGTCTCCGTCGTGCCCACCACGGCCGTTGCCGAGGAGGACGAGACGACGCTCGTCGGTCGAGTCCGCGTGGAGGGCGATGGCTGCGTTCGACTGACGTCCGAGGCGTTGCGCGCCCTGGGCGTCGCGCATGCGACGCACGTCGAGATCAGCCGGCGCGGCAAGGACGTGCCGATCTGCGCGGCCTCCGCCGCCGAGGGCGTCGTGTTCCTCGCCATCGACACGGCGACGTCCTTGAGTCGAAGCGCCGTGTACGAGATCCGCCGGCGTGCTCGACCCCGAACGGCGATCGCGGTGCTCACCACGGAACGAGCCGCGCGCGACGCGCCGCCCTCGCTCGTTCCCGTCACCCGCGTCTTCAACGACGACCGCTACCACTCGCCCTTGCCCACCAACTGGCAGGATGCCAGCCCGAAGGAGGTGCCCACGTGGTTCCTCGCGAGGACCCCGCCGGGTGGTGACATCGAGTTCCCGATCGACGTCGGGCCGGCGGTCGGCATCCAGCGCATCAGCGCCCATGTCTTCAGCACGCACCGGGGGAGCGTGCGGATGTTCGCGCGGTTGGGGTCGGAGCGGCTGGGCATCGCGAGCGCCGAGGAGGGTGCCTACGGAGGCGCCTGGTTCACGTGGACCCTCGGCGACAACCGCCCGCCACGTTGGGAGACCGTCCTCCATCTGCGGGATCGCACCGACGAGCTGCCGCCGCCGCCGACCATCGGATTCGCCAGACGCAGGGGCTGGCTCTGGGTGGACGAGATCCGCATCGAGGGGGACGTCGAGGCGGTGCTCGACGAGCGCTTGCGCTCCTATCCCATGCCGCCGGAGGGGCGCCTGACGCTGGATGTCCGGCCCCGCTCCCGTGAAGAAGGGGAGGCCGAGCGCGAAGGGTGGTGCGTGCTCGTCGACCCGGCCGGCTCCGTGCGATCCGTCGCGCGTGTGCCCGCCGCTGAGACCGGTCGTGTTGTCGTGCGCGTCGACGACGCCGCCGCAGCGCCGGCTCGGCTGTATGTGACCTCCCGTGTGCGGACGATCGAGCCGGAGCCGGCCGCGCCGGTCCTCGATCCGTTCGGTCGCCTTTCCGACGTGCGACACGTCATCATCGCGACGCCCGAGCTGGTGGCCCCTTCGCGCGACCTCGCGCGTCATCGCACCGACCAGGGACTCCCCTCGGCTGTCGTGGATGTGACGGATGTCTACGCCGCGTACGCGCATGGGGAGAGCGATCCGCGCGCGATCCGACGGCTCATCCGTCGGTTGCGAGCGCGCCCGGACGTGCCCCTCGAGTACGTCCTGCTCGTCGGCGACGCCACGCACGATCGCGCAGACGGCAGCGCGTATCCCACGATCCCTGCGCTGACGAGCCGTACCCAGTACAACGGCGCTACGCCATCGGACTGGCGGTACGTGCTCGACGATGCCAAAGAGCTGCCGGCGGCGCCGGCCGTCGGACGCCTGCCGTTTCGACGGACGGACGAGATGGTGTCGTACGTGCGTCGGTTGATCGAGTACGAGACCCGACCACCGACGGGTTCCGAGCGGCGCCTGCTGCGCTTCCTCGCCGGCAGCTCGAACTTGAACCAGCAGCTCGACGAGTACTTCGAGCTCGCGTTCAGCCGCATCCTGCAGCTCGCGATCCCCTTGGCGTACGACGTCGAGGTGACGTACGCCGATCGGCGCTCGGTGTGGTACTGGCCGCTACAGGAGCTCAGCCGCAAGATCGTCGAGGACGCGAACCAGGGGGCGCTCTTCTTCACGTACGTCGGTCACGGCTACGTGGAGGGCTTCATCGAAGAGCAGGCCTGGGACATGGGTGGCCGGATCTTCGAGCTCGAGCATGCGCGCGCCGTTGCGATTCGCGGCACGCCGCCGGTGTTCATCGTGTTCGCGTGCTCCACCGCGGCCTTCGACCTGTTGTACGGGCCCTGCATCGGGGAGGTGCTCTTGGCCGGTCCGAGCGGGCCGCTCGCGTACTACGGCGCCTCGGGCACGTGCCATCCCGTGTTCCACATCCTCGCGGGCTACGAGATCGCGCAGGCGATCGGGCGCAGCGGCCTCCCCCGCGTTGGCGACATCCTGAAGCGGAGCCTGGCGGAGACCCTCGCGCCCACGACGAAGAACGGGCAGGTCTGGCAGCGGCTCGTCCGCGGGCTCATCCGGGGCGTGTCCATGCCGGAGGTCCGCGGGCTCGACGTCGACCTGAACGTGCGCGAGGGGGCGTTGATGTACCAGCTGCTCGGCGACCCGGCGCTCCGTGTGGCGTCGCCGAAGTTCGACCTGTCGATCGACGTGGAGCTGAGCGCGGACGGCACGAGCGCGCGCGTCGTTGCGAGCGCGGATCTTCCCGACGACGTCGAGGTCCACGTGACGCTCGAGCGGGAGCGGACGACCCTTCCGCCCGGCGTCGACGCGGTGCCGAACGCCGATCAACCGGCGCAGTACGGCGAGGTGCGTCGTCGCCATCGATTGGCGAACACCTTCGTGCTCTCCGCCACGACGGGGCGGTTCGCCGGTGGCCGCGCCGAGGTGCGGCTTTCCGTCCCCAAGCAGGGGGCCGGGGGCGGGCGCGTGGTGAAGGCGTGGGCCGTTCGCGGCCATGACGTGCACGTCGGTGCGGCCGTGCTGCCCGTCCGGCGCTGACACAGGTTCCGCAGCGCGCTTCGGCCCAAACCACAACCGGGAGCAGAGCGGTTGCGCTCTACTCCCGGTGTGGTCGATCAAAAACTGGTCGAAGGGGTGCGGGTCACACGGACCCGCGAGAGGACTAGCCTCACCCAACCCCGCCGCCACCGCAGCTGCCGCCCGGAGCGGACGAGCCGCCAGCCGGGGGCGCCGTGGCGCCAGCGTTGTTCGAAGTGCCGCCCGTGTTCGAGGTGCAGGCAGCGAGGATGCCGATGCCGAGGGCAAGGGCGAAAATCGCGATCATTCGGCGCATAGGGATGCTCCTCCAATGGCCCGAGACTGTGATGGCGAAAGAGCCCGATCGCAAACGCATTTTCCCCAACTATGGACAGCGTGAATCGGCATCACCGATCCTTTACATGGGCGTTGGGGATCCGACCCCGTTCGCGCACGCTGCGGGGCGGCTAGGACCAGCGGTGGTACGCGGGATGCCCGGGGGGGATGGCGACAAAGGTCCCCCGGCACGTGGCCGTCAGCTTCCCCTCGCTCTCCATCGTGGCTTCGATCGTCGCCCGGTTCTCGCTCGATTCCGCGACGCGCGCGCGAATCGTGACCGGCGTTCTCGAGGACGTGGGTCGCTTGAGCTTGACGTGGAACTCCGCCGTGACCGTGCTCGGGAATTCGCCGCGGCCGCCCTGCTCCCAGAGGTGCCAGGCCGCGGTCCAGTTCGAGTGGCAGTCGAACAGCGCGCCGATCACGCCTCCGTTGATCGTCCCCTTCCAGGCCTGGTGCTCGGGGCGGGCCTGCCAGCGGCACACCACGGCGTCGCCGTCCACGTGGCTCTCCAGCCGCAGGCCCTTGTCGTTCTTCGGGCCGCAGCCGAAGCAGTGGCCGTTCGGACCGTGCGTGGCCTGCAGGCTCTTGGGCTCGTTCACGATGCACCTCCCAGGGCCGAGGAGGATACGCTCCCTCGGACAGGAGGATGAGCACATGGACGAGTCGACGCTCGTCGTCGTGACCGCCGACGGCATGGGCAGCTCGGGACCGGATCTGGGACGGAAGCTGTTCTCGACCTGGCTGACCCTCGTGCTGGAGAACGGGACGCTGCCCGGCGCCATCGCCTTCTACTCCGAAGGGGTGCGTCTGCTCTGCGAGGGCTCTCCGGTGGTCGAGTTGCTCCAGCAGCTCGAGGCCCAGGAGGTGCGCTTGATCGCCTGCAAGACGTGCCTGGACCAGTTCGGCCTCACCGATCAGCTCGTCGTCGGACTCATCGGCGGCATGGGCGACATCATCGCGGCCCAGGCCAAGGCCGCGAAGGTCGTGAACCTCTAGGGACTTTGTGAGCCTCTAGACCCAAGCAACAGCCTTCGACACGGGCGTCCTGCGCCCCGCTCCCGTTGACGGCATCCCGGCCCAGGTGGTGCAATGGGCGGCTCTTTCGCTCTTCGCCCCGGAGGCCCCATGCGCACCACCCGGATCCCGCTGTTCGTCCTGGCGCTCCTGCTGCTCCCGCTCGCTGTCGCGACGGCCGAAGACGCACCGAAGGCCGCGAAGGCAGCCTCGCCGGAGAAGCCGGCTGCCGCCAAGGCGGCACCGACCATGCCGGCCGGCTGGTCCGACGCGCTCACCTGGCGCTCGATCGGCCCCGCGAACATGGGCGGGCGCATCACCGCCCTGGCCGTGTACGAGAAGCAGCCCACGACCTTCTGGGCGGCGACGGCTTCGGGCGGGCTGCTCAAGACCGTCAACAACGGGCAGACCTTCGAGCACCAGTTCGATCGCGAGGCCGTGGTCTCGATCGGCGACGTCGACATCGCGCAGTCCGATCCGAACATCGTGTGGGTCGGCACCGGCGAGTCGAACCCGCGCAACTCCGTCTCCTGGGGCAACGGGGTCTACAAGTCGACGGACGGGGGCAAGACCTGGGCCCACATGGGGCTCGAGAAGAGCTTCCAGATCGGCGCCGTGCGCGTGCATCCGACCAACCCGGACGTCGTCTACGTCGGCGCGCTGGGCCGCCTGTGGGGGACGAGCGCCGAGCGCGGCCTGTACAAGACGGAGGACGGCGGCAAGACGTGGAAGCGCGTGCTGTTCGTCGACGACAAGTCCGGCGTGATCGACGTGGTGATGCACCCGAGCAACCCGGACACGCTGCTCGTCGCGACGTATGAGCGGCAGCGCGACGGGTTCTGCACGAACTCGCCCAAGAAGCGCTGGGGTCATGGCAGCGGTCTGTGGCGCACGACGGACGGCGGCAAGACGTTCGAGCGCGTCACCAAGGGCTTGCCGACCGGCAAGATCGGTCGCATCGGGCTCTGCTACAGCCAGAAGAACCCCGACAACGTCTTCATGGTGCTCGAGTCCGAGAAGACCGGCAAGGCGCCCGCCGACTCGCCGTACCTGGGCATCAACGGCGAGAACGCCGACGTGGGCTCGCGCCTCACGAACATCGTGAAGGAAGGCCCCGCGGCGAAGGCCGGCTTGCTGAAGGGCGACATCGTGCTCGGCATGGACGGCGAGCGCGTCCACGACTACGCCGAGTTCATCCGCATGGCGCGCCGCCACGTCGCGGGTGACGTCGTGAAGCTCGAGATCGTGCGTGAGCGCAAGACCCTCGAGGTCGAGCTGACCTTCGGCAAGCGGCCGAAGGGCGGCCGCAGCCCGTTCGCCGCTTATCTGAACGGCCAGAACCCGAACCTGCAGGAACAGCAGGGCAAGCGGGGCCACGAGTACGGCGGCATCTATCGCTCGAGCGACGGCGGCATCTCCTGGACGCGGATCAACACGCTCAACCCGCGGCCGATGTACTTCTCGGTGATCCGCGTGGACCCGAACAACGAGGACAACCTCTGGGTCCTCGGCATCCG